>DAIPIQ010000044.1:17097-23493 GCA_036770745.1 Opitutaceae bacterium
CCGCCGCTACGGCGGGCCGGACCTGCCGGCGGTGGGTTTCGCCATCGGCGACATGACGTTTCAGTTGCTGCTGGAGGCGCGCGGCCTCCTCCCGTCCCTCATCCAGGCGCCGGACGTCTACGTCGTCTCGGGCGGCGAGGGCGAGCGCCGCGCGGCGCTCGGCGCGGTCAACGCCCTGCGCGCGCTCGGGGTCCGCGCGGAGTATCCCTTCCGGCCGCCGGCGTTCGGGAAACAGTTCAAGCTCGCCGGCCAGTCCGGCGCGCGTCTCGCCCTGGTCTTCGGCTCCGACGAGCTCGCCCGCGGAGTGGTGAAGCTCCACGACCTGCGTGACGGCGCGGAGTCCGAGGCGCCGTTGGAGAACCTCGTGGGTGCCGTGCGCGAGGCGCTCGCCGGGTAGGCGGCCGATGCCGTGCAGGGCGCGCGTACTTTCGCCGTGTTGACCACGCTCCTCGTCACCGTCGCGGTGGTCTACGGCTTCGGGATCGTCTACGCGCTCCTCTTCGCCGACGCGCTTCTGTTCCAGCCGCGGACCGCGAGTTACCGAGACGGCCCCCGCCTCCTCAAGATCGCCGCCGACGACGGCACGCCGCTCTCCGCGATCCACCTCGTCGCTTCCGGGGCGGCCCGCACCGTCCTTTATTTTCACGGCAACGCCGAGGATCTCGGCGACGTCCTCCCACACCTCGAGGAGTTCCAGCGGAGGGGCCTGTCGGTTCTGGCCTTCGACTACCGCGGCTACGGTACGACGCCGGGCCGCCCGAACGAGCGGAACGTGCATGCCGACGCCATCGCGGTCCACCGCCACCTCACGGGTCCGCTGGGTGTCGAGCCCTCCGCGGTCGTGCTCTACGGGCGCTCCCTCGGCGGCGGCCCCGCGGTGGGGCTCGCGGTGCGCGAGCCGGTGGGCGGGTTGATCCTCGATGGCGCCTTCACGAGCGCCTTCCGCGTCGTCACCAGCGTCGCGCTCCTGCCCGGGGACCGGTTCCGCAACCTCGACAAGATCGGGAGCGTGCGCTGCCCGGTGCTTTTCCTCCATGGTCGGCGCGACCGCACCGTGCCGTTCGTCCACGCCGAGCGGATGTTCGCGGCGACGCGGTCGCCCAAGCGCGCCCTCTGGATCGACGAGGCCGGGCACAACGACCTCGTCGAAGCGGCGGGCGAGCGCTACTGGGAGGCGGTGCTCGGGTTCGCCACGTCGCCACCGTCCGAAGCGCGCCCGTAGCTGCGCACGCTGGAGACCGACCCGGACTCGGAATCAAGAGTAGTGGTGGCATCCTGCCGCCATGGGCCGCCAATCCTTGGCGGCGCCGGCCCCTGCCACCTCTTTCGATCGCATCCCGCGGCCCGGCCGCCGCGCAATTGTGCTTTGACCCGCCGGAGGGAAGCTGCGGGATTTTCCGTTTCCATGAAAGTGCTGGTCGCCGATCGCATCTCCCCCACGGGCGTTGAACTGCTCCGGTCGAAGCCGGGCCTCGAAGTCGTCGAAGCCTACGGCTCTTCTCCCGGACGGATCCTCGAGCTCGTGGCCGACGTCTCCGCGATCGTCGTGCGGAGCGAGACCCAGATCACCGCCGAAGTCATCAAGGCCGCTCCCCGCCTCAAGGCGGTCGGGCGCGCGGGCGTGGGCGTGGACAACGTCGATGTCGAGGCCGCGACCGAGCGTGGCGTGGTGGTGATGAACACCCCCGGCGGCAACACCATCGCGACCGCGGAGCTCACGTTCACCCACATGCTGTGCGGGGCCCGCCCGGTGCCGGGCGCCGCCGCCTCGATGCGCGCCGGCAAGTGGGATCGCAAGGGTTACTCCGGGATCGAACTCCACAAGAAGACGCTCGGGATCGTCGGCCTCGGCCGCATCGGCTCCGAAGTCGCGCGGCGCGCCCAGGCCTTCGGCATGCGCGTGCTCGCCTACGACCCCTACCTCTCGCCCAGCCGGGCCAAGGCGATGCAGGTCGAGTGCCTCGAGCTCGACGCGCTCCTCGCGGAGTCGGACTACATCACCGTCCACATGCCGCTCACCGACGAGACGAAGCACCTGATCGACGAGGCCGCGTTCGAGAAGATGCGCAAGGGCGTGCGGATCATCAACTGCGCCCGCGGCGGGATCATCAAGGAATCCGCGCTCGTCGCGGCCGTGAAGGGCGGCAAGGTCGCGGCGGCCGGGCTCGACGTGTTCGAGGAGGAGCCGCTGCCCGCGGACCACGAGCTGCGCACGCTGCCGCAGGTGACGCTCACCCCGCACCTCGGAGCCTCGACGGCCGAGGCGCAGGAAAGCGTCGGCATCGAGATCGCCGAGGCCATCGCCGAGGCGCTCGCGGGCGGCGTGATCCGCAACGCCGTCAACATGCCCTCGACCGACGCGGCCACGCTCGCGGTCCTTCGACCGTACCTCGAGCTCGGTTCGCGGCTCGGCACGCTCGTCCAACAGATCGCGCCCAAGCGCATCGAGCGGCTCCGGCTCACCTACTGGGGCAGGGTGGTGGACCTCGACGCGAATTCGCTCACCCGCAGCATCCTCCGCGGCTTCCTCGTGCGGATCAGCGGCGACGAGGTGAACTTCGTCAACGCCCCGATCCTCGTCCAGCGCCTCGGCATCCAGGTCGAGGTGGTCAAGTCGAACCTCGAGTGCGACTACACCGAGCTGGTCGAGGTCGAGGCCCGCGCCGCCGACGGTTCGGTCCACGCCGCCTCCGGCACCTTGATCGGCAAGGCGCAGAGCCCGCGCACGGTCGCGATCAACGGTCGCGACATCGAGGCCAGCCTGAGCGGCCGGCTCCTCCTCGTGGAGAACCGTGACGAGCCCGGGATCGTCGGCCTCGTCGGCACGATCCTCGGCCGCCACCGGGTCAACATCGCCTCGATGGCCCTCGGCCGCAACGAGGCCGGCGGGCTCGCCCTCACGCTGCTCAATCTCGACAGCGCGCCCTCCGACGAGGCGCTGCGGGAGCTCCAGTCCCCCGCGGCCGTGCAACGCGCGGTCCTGGTGGATCTTTGATCCGCCCCGCCCCGGGCACTTTCATGAGCGCTCTGCCCTACGCCCTCGCCGCCGGCGTCGGTTACCTGCTCGGGGCCCTGCCGTTCGGCGTGGTCGTCGCCCGGGCCAACGGCGTGGACATCTTCGCGGTCGGCAGCCGCAACCCCGGCGCGACGAACGTGAAGCGCTGCATCGGCCGCGGCGCGGGCAACCTCGTCTTCGCCCTCGATTTCCTCAAGGGCGCCCTCGCCGCCGTCTGGCCGCGGCTCCTTCCCGCCGTGTCGGTCGATCCCCGGCTCGCGGTCTGGTGCGGGCTCATCGGACTCGCCGCGGCGATCCTCGGGCACGTCTTCCCGGTCTTCACCGGCTTCCGGGGCGGCAAGGGCGTCGCGACGATGCTCGGCGGCACGGTGGCGCTCATGCCGCTGGCGGCGCTCGCCGGCGCCGCCGTCTGGGTCGCGTTGTTCTACGCGACGCGCTACGTCTCCCTCGCCTCGATCGGGCTCGCCCTCGCGCTGCCCGTCGCGCGCGGCCTGCTCGCGGGCTTCGACGCGCTGTTCTGGTTCGCCGTCGCCCTCGCGGCCTTCGTGATCCTCCGCCACCGCGAAAACATCATCCGCCTCTGCCGGGGCACGGAGAACCGTTTCTCCCGCCCCGCCGGCGAAACCAGGGGCCCGCGACGCTCATGACGACGAACGTGACGAACAGGTCCCCGATCCGGATCGGACTCTGCGGCTTCGGCGTGGTGGGGCAGGGGGTCCACAAACACCTCGCCGAGCGCGCCGCCGACCTCGCCTCCCGCCTCGGCATCGCCTTCGAGATCGCCCGCATCGCCGTGCGCGACCCCGCGAAGAAACGCGGGATCGCCGTGCCCGCCGCTCTCCTCGCCGACGACCCGCTCGCCGTCGCCACCGATCCCTCGATCCAGGTGGTCTGCGAACTCATGGGCGGCACGACGACCGCCCGCGAGGTCGTGCTCGCCGCGCTCGCCCGCGGCAAGATCGTCGTGACCGCCAACAAGGCCCTCCTCTGCGACCACGGGGCGGAGGTCTTCGCCGCCGCCCGCGCCGGCGGGGGCCATGTCTTCTTCGAGGCCAGCGTCGCCGGCGGCATCCCCATCATCAAGGCGCTCCGCGAGGGCCTGGTCGCGAATCGCTTCCGGCGCATCTACGGGATCCTCAACGGCACCTGCAATTACATCCTCACCCGGATGGAACGCGAGGGTGCGGGCTACGACGAGATCCTCGCCGACGCGAAACGCCTCGGCTACGCCGAAGCGGACGAGTCGCTCGACGTCGACGGTTGGGACACCGCCCACAAGGCCGCGATCCTCGCCTTCCTCGCCCATGGTCGCTGGGTGCGGACCGACGAGATGCGCCTCGACGGCATCCGCCGCATCACCCAGGCCGACATCGCCTTCGCCCGCGCCTTCGACTACCGCATCAAACTGCTCGCGGTGATCGAGCGGGACTTCGAGACCAACGACCTTGCGGTGAGCGTCCAGCCCACGCTCGTCCCCACGCGCCTCGTCCTCGCCAACGTCAACGAGGTCTTCAACGCCGTCTGCGTGATCGGCGACGTGGTCGGGGCCACGACCTACATCGGCCGCGGCGCCGGCCAGGATGCGACCGCGAGCGCCGTGATCAGCGACATCGTCGACGCGGTCTCCGTGCTCGGCGGGGTGCGCCGCCCGCTCATCGCCGACGAGGCCCCGTCGCTCCTCGGTGGCGGCGAAGTTCGTCTCGCGCCCCCGAAGAGCATCGCCGGCCGCTACTACCTGCGCCTCACCGTGCGCGACCAGCCCGGCGTCCTCGCCCAGGTCGCCACGGTCATGGCGACCAACCACGTGAGCATCGCCAGCGTGCTCCAGCGCGAGAGCAGCGTCGACCGCGCGGCCACGCTCATCCTCACGACCCACGATACGAACGAGAAGGCGATCCAGCAGACCCTCCTCGGCCTCGCGGCCAGCCCGGCCGTGATGGACAGGCCCGTCCTGCTCCGCATCGCCGACGACGAGGACTGATCCCCCGCAGCTCCCCATGGCACGCATCGTCCAGAAATACGGCGGCACCTCGGTCGGCGATGTCGACCGGATCAAGAACGTCGCCCGGCGCGTCAAGGCCACCCGCGACGCCGGCCACCAGGTGGTCGTCGTTGTCTCCGCCCGCTCGGGCGTGACCAACGACCTCATCGCCCGCGCGAAGTCGATCAACCCGCTGCCCGACGACCGCGAGATGGACATGCTCCTCGCCATCGGGGAGCAGGAGACGATCGCCCTCACCGCGATGGCCCTCCACGCGCTCGGCGTGCCCGCGGTCTCGCTCACCGGCGCCCAGGCCGGCATCCGCACCGAGTCGATGCACACCCGCGCGCGCATCGTGCGGATCGAGCCCGTCCGCATCCGCGAGAGCCTCGACACCGGGAGCGTGGTGATCGTCGCGGGTTTCCAGGGGATCGACGCCCACGAACAGATCACGACGCTCGGCCGTGGCGGTTCCGACCTCACCGCGATCGCCCTCGCCGGGGCCGTCGGGGCCGACGTCTGCCAGATCTACACCGACGTCGACGGCGTCTACACCGCCGATCCCCGCCTCGTGCCCGAGGCGCGGAAACTCGCCGAGATCAGCTACGACGAGATGCTCGAGCTCGCCAGCCTCGGCTCGAAGGTGATGCAGGCCCGCTCGGTCGAGTTCGCCAAGAAATACCGCGTCGTTTTCGAAGTCCGCTCCAGTTTCAACGACAACCCCGGAACTATCGTGAAAGAAGAAGTCGCCTCGATGGAAGACGTGGTGGTCCGCGGCGTCGCCGTGGATCGCAACCAGGCCAAGGTGATCGTCAGCAACCTCCTCGACCGGCCCGGCTCGGCCGCGCAGGTGTTCCAGGCGCTCGCCCGGGCCGGGGTGAACGTCGACATGATCATTCAGAACGTCGGCCGCAACGGCGTGGCCAACCTCACCTTCACGGTCGGCAAGGACGAGACCGACCGCGCCCGCAAGGCGGTCGAGGGCGCCCTCGCCGGGATCGGCGGAGGCGAGGTCTCCGTGCAGGAGGGCATCGCGAAACTCTCCGTGGTCGGCGTCGGGATGCGCACCCACTCCGGGGTCGCCGCCACGCTCTTCTCGACCCTCGCCTCGGTCGGCGCGAACATCCAGTTGATCAGCACCTCGGAGATCAAGATCTCGGTCGTGGTCGATCAGGGAGCGGTCGAAGCCGCGGCCCGGGCGGTCCACGCCGCGTTCAAGCTCCAAACGGCCCCGGCCAAGGAATGAACGAGGGCGTGAACCTGCGCGAACGGAGCCCCCTCCCGGCCGGACCGATGCGCTACCTCAGCACCCGCGGGATGACGCCCCCCGTCGGCTTCAGCGAGGCGGTCGCCGCCGGGCTCGCTCCCGACGGCGGGCTCTTCGTCCCCGAGACGCTGC
>DAIPIQ010000213.1:0-1984 GCA_036770745.1 Opitutaceae bacterium
GCCTGCCGGCACGGCCCTCAACGCAGACCCCGTCGGAGAATTCAGGACCTCCCTTTCGCGGAACTTGACGCACACGACTGCGGAAACAAAACCCGCCACCGCCGTCCAGCGCGCTCCTCGTACACCCGAATCCGTCCGCCGGAATTCCCTTTGACCGCACCCCGCCCCTCTTCTTGCCTTCCGCCTCATACCCGCATGCCCGCCCAACCTTCCCTCATTTACACGCAGACCGACGAGGCCCCGGCGCTCGCCACCTATTCGCTCCTCCCGATCGTCCAGGCGTTCACGAAACATGCGGGCGTCGCGGTCGAGACCCGCGACATCTCCCTCGCCGGCCGCATCCTCGCGCGGTTCGCCGACCGGCTCCCCGAATCCCGCCGCGTCGCCGACGCCCTTGCCGAACTCGGCGCCCTCTCCCTCCGGCCCGAGGCCAACATCATCAAGCTGCCCAACATCAGCGCCTCCGTGCCCCAGTTGCAGGAGGCGATCGCCGAACTGCAGGCGAAGGGCTTCGACCTGCCCGACTATCCCGAGGCCCCGGCCGACGAGGCCGCGAGGGACGCGAAGGCGCGCTACGACCGCGTGAAGGGCAGCGCCGTCAACCCCGTCCTCCGCGAAGGCAACTCCGATCGCCGCGCCCCGAAGGCGGTGAAGGACTACGCCCGCAAACACCCCCATTCGATGGGCGCGTGGGACTCGTCGTCGAAGACGAACGTCGCGACGATGAGCGGCGACGACTTCCGCGCCAACGAGAGGTCCGTCACCCTTCCGCGCGCGACGAGCGCAAGGATCGAGTTCACCGGGACCGACGGCGCCACCCGCGTGCTCAAGGAGCGGATCGCCCTCCAGGCCGGCGAGATCCTCGACGCCACCCGCCTGCGCCGCCGCGCGCTCCTCGAGTTCCTCGAGCGCCAGCTCGAGCGCGCCCGCGCCGAGGGCGTGCTCTTCTCGCTCCACCTCAAGGCCACGATGATGAAGGTCTCCGACCCGATCCTCTTCGGCCACGCCGTGCGCGTTTTCTTCAAGGACGTCGTCGCGAAACACGCCGACACGCTCGCCCGCCTCGGAGTCGACCTCGACAACGGCCTCGGCGACCTCCTCGCGAAGATCGCGAATCTCCCCGAAGCCGACCGCGCTGCGATCGAGGCCGACATCGCCGCCGCCTTCTCCCTCCGCCCCGACGTCGCGATGGTCGACTCCGACAAGGGCATCACGAATCTCCACGTCCCCAGCGACGTGATCATCGACGCCTCCATGCCCGCGATGATCCGCTCCTCCGGCCGGATGTGGGACCGCCACGGCAAGCTCCGCGACTCGCTCTGCGTCATCCCCGACAGCTGCTACGCCGGCGTCTACCAGGCGACGATCGACTTCTGCCGCGAACACGGCGCCTTCGACCCGCGCACGATGGGCTCCGTCCCCAACGTCGGCCTCATGGCACGGGCCGCCGAGGAATACGGCTCGCACGACAAGACGTTCGTCATGGCGGCCGCGGGCTTCGTCCGCGTGGTCGACGCCGACGGGGCCGTCCTGCTCGAGCACGCGGTCGAGGAGGGCGACATCTGGCGCGCCTGCCAGACCAAGGACGCGCCCGTGCGCGACTGGGTGAGGCTTGCGGTCACGCGCGCCCGGCTGAGCGGCACGCCCGCCGTCTTCTGGCTCGACGCCTCGCGCGCCCACGACGCGCGGCTCATCGCCAAGGTCGAGGCGTATTTGAAGGATCACGACACGACGGGGCTCGACCTGCGCATCCTGCCCCCGGCCGAGGCCTGCCGCCACACGCTCGGGCGGCTCCGCGCCGGCCTCGACACGATCAGCGTCACCGGCAACGTCCTGCGCGACTACCTCACCGACCTCTTCCCCATCCTCGAGGTCGGCACGAGCGCCAAGATGCTCTCGATCGTCCCGCTGATGAACGGCGGCGGCCTCTTCGAAACCGGTGCCGGCGGCTCCGCCCCGAAACACGTGGACCAGTTCCTCGCCG
>DAIPIQ010000213.1:1994-5539 GCA_036770745.1 Opitutaceae bacterium
AACTACCTGCGTTGGGACAGCCTCGGCGAGTTCTTCGCCCTCGCCGCCTCGCTCGACCACCTCGCCCGGACGTTCGCCAACCCGCGCGCCCGCATCCTCGCCGAGACGCTCGACACCGCGACCGGCGCCTTCCTCGAGCACGACCGCTCCCCCGGCCGCAAGCTCGGCACGACCGACAACCGCGGCAGCCATTTCTACCTCGCGCTCTATTGGGCGCGGGCCCTCGCCGCCCAGGAGTCCGACGCACACCTCCGCTCGGTCTTCACCCCGATCGCCGAGGCGCTCGACGCCGCCGAGGCGAAGATCGCCGCCGAGTTGATCGCGGTCCAGGGCCGGCCCTGCGACGTCGGCGGCTACTACCGGCCCGACGACACCAAGGCCGCCGCCGCGATGCGCCCCAGCGCCACCTTCAACGCGATCCTCGCCCGCCTCTGAGGCCGCGCCCCGCATGACGGCGCCGACGAACCCCGCGAGCGCGCCGGCCGGCGCCTTCGTCTTCGTCGGTGGCACATCGGAGCCCGGCGGCCTCCACGTCCACACCGCCGACGTCGCCCTCGCCGTCGCCGCGGCCGGCCACCCGGTCGCGATCGTCTGCCCGAGCGTCGACCACTTCTCCGCGATGCTGGGAGGCACGCCGGTCCGCGTCGAGGTCGTGCCCGCGCGCGGGCCTCGGGAGGACGCCTCGACCTACTGGAGCAAACACCTCGCGCATCATCGCGGGGCGACGGCGGTGCTGTGCGAGGGCAAGCTCGGGGAGACGCCCGCCGCGGACCTGCTCGCCCTGCGGGGGGCGACGGGGAGGCTCCTGACGATCGCCCACCGCGATTGGGATCCACCCTGGCCGCACCCTCTGCCGAGATGGCTCTACGGCCTGGTCTGCCGGCGCGCGGTGACGCGCCTGCTCGCCGTTTCCGCACAAATCGCGGATTCCGCCCGGAAGAGTCTCTGCTTCCCGGCCGGGCGCGTCTCCACCTGCCTGAACTGGGTCGATCCCCGCTTCACCCCCGCCGCTCCGGAAGAGCGCGCCCGCGCGAAGACGCGCCTCGGGCTGCCCGCCGATGCCTTGGTCGTCGGCTACCACGGCCGGCTCGCGCCGGAGAAACGGGTCGATGCCCTGATCCGCGCCGCGCACGGCCTCGGCGGAAAGGAAAAACCGGGCATCGTCTTCGCGATCATCGGCGACGGATGGAAACGCCTCGAGCTGGAGGCGCTCTCCGACGCACTTCACGTGCCGTTCCGCTTCCTCGGATGGCACCCGGATGCCGCGGCGGCGGTCGCCGCTTTCGACATCGCCGTTCTTCCGAGCCTCGCCGAGGGCTTTCCCCTCGGGCTGATGGAGGCGATGGCCTGCGGGGCCGCCTGCCTCGCCCATCCGATGTCCAGCACGGTCGAGCTGCTCCGCCCCGGCGAGAACGGCGTGCTCGCCGACCTCGCCGACGAAGCCGCGTTCGCCGGGGCGCTCGCCGCCCTCGTTCGCGCGTCCTCCTCCGAGCGTGCGCGTCTCGGGGCCGCCGCCGCCGAGACCATCCGCCGCGGGCACTCGCGCGCACGCCGCCTCCCGGACGTGCTCCGCGCCCTCGGTGTCGACTGTAGCGACGGCGCTCCACCGCCACCGCACCCGCGGCGACTCGTCTTCGCCAGGACCTCGTCGTGACGCCCGCGGTCTCCGTCGTCATCCCCACCTTCAACCGCGCCCGCTACCTGCGCGGTGCGATCGCGTCGGTCCTCGATCAGGACCACCGCGATCTGGAGCTGCTCGTCTGCGACGACGGGAGCTCCGACGGCTCGCTCAAGTTCCTCGCCGAACTGGCCCGGACCGACGACCGTCTCCGCGTGATCCGCAACCGCGGTCTCCGCGGCCCCGGCGGTGCGCGCAACGCCGGCATCGCCGAGGCGCGCGGCGAATGGGTCGCGTTCCTCGACAGCGACGACCGGTGGACTGCCGGGAGCCTCGCCTTGCGGCTCGCCGCGACGCGGCCCGGCGTCGTGCTCGTGGGCGGCGACTGTCGGATCGTCGACCGGGAAACGAACCGGCCGACGACCGCGCGCGCCTTCCTCCTCGAACACATGGTCCCGTGGTGGGAGCGGCTGCCGCGCGCCCTAGGCGTCATCGACTGCGCCGGCCTGCGCGCCGGCACGCACGCCCTCTGCGATCCGCGCAACATGATCGGCATGACGATCGGTGGTTACCTCTGGTTGATGACTTCGACGAGTCTGGTGCGGCGCGCCACGTTGCTCGCGATCGGGATGTTCGACGCGCGCCTCGCCCGCACCGAGGACCTCGATCTCTGGCTCCGCCTCCTGCGCGAAGGCGCGGTCGCCTACGTCGACCACCTCCTCGCGGAGTACGACACCACGGGGCGCGACACCGGCACGGGCCCGCGCTACGAGGCCCACGGCGCGCGCCGGCACGACGCCTACCTCAAGGCGCGCTTTCAACTGCGCTTCCTCCAGACCCTGCCCGGCCGCGTCGCGCTCGACGACGCGCAGCGGGATTTCCGCGAGGAGCGCCTCGCGGCCGCGCGACGCCGTTGCGGCTTCCTCGGTCGCGCCGGCCACCCGCTCGCCGCCCTCGGGCACTACGCCGCCGCCCTCGCCACCTCCCGCGAACAACGCCGCCTCCTCCGCGCCCGCCCGCGGGGCTACTTCCGCACCCCGGACTGAACGCCGCCAAAAGGGAGGTCCTGATGGGAGGTCCTAAAGCGACCGCGACTCCGCGCGGACCCGAGAGTAGCGGCGGCATCCTGCCGCCCTGGTCAGGTCATTCGCCCGTGATCGATCGATCCCACCCGACCGCGGGTCCTTCGCCATCGACACGTCCCGCCGCGCCTGTCGTCGTACCGGATCCTCATGACGACGAAACCCAACCGACGTCGGCTTCGCCTCGCGGCCTTCGTCGTGTTGCTCGCGTCGGTCGCGGTCGCAACCTCCTGGCGCGTCGCCACGCGCGCGAGGCACGAGCGGTTCGAGGCCCGGCACGGTCTCGTGGTCGAGGCCGTGGCGACGTCGACCGCCGTCGCCGTCGGAGGCGCCCGCGTCGACGGCGTCCGTCTGACGACCGACACCGCGCTCGTCGTCGAGCTCCGCGTGTTGCGGCACGACGACGGGACCGACCGGCCGCGACCGGCGGTGCTGCTCCTCGGCGGGCACCGCACCGGGCGCGATGCGGTGGACCTCGTCGGCGATCCAGGCGGGCTGGTCATCGTCGCGCTCGACTACCCGTACGCCGGCCCCGAACGCATCCGCGGCCTCCGAGCCGGGATCGGCGCGCTGCCGCTCGTCCGCGAGGCCCTGCTCGACACGCCGGTCGCGGTGAGCGTGGCCCTCGATTGGCTGGAGACGCAGCCGTGGGTGGATGGGCGCCACGTCGAGCTCGCGGGCGTGAGCCTCGGCGTCCCCTTCGCCGCGGCGGCGGGCGCACGCGATCCGCGCTTCCGCCGCGTGTGGCTGATCCACGGCGCGGCCGACAACCGTGCGTGGCTCGCCAACAACCTCGAATCCCGGATCGGCTGGGGCCCGGTCCGCCGGCTCGCCGCCGGGCTTCT
>DAIPIQ010000045.1:0-8164 GCA_036770745.1 Opitutaceae bacterium
GCCGCCCGATCCGACCCCGGCGCCGCCCGCCGTGAACGAACGCAGGACGGTGAAGCCCGAGCCGTCGAGGCCGAGCTTGTAGACCGTGCCGAAGCCGGCGGTCCCGCCGAACTCGGTGGTGCCGTAGAGGGCCCCGTCGCTTCCGAGGATGAACGCGTATTCGGGGAGGCGTGCGCCCGTGAGGCCGGCGGGAAAGGCGAAGACGACCTCGAAGCCGGAGCCGTCGGTCCGGATCCTGAAGACGAAGCCGTTCCCGTTGGCGCCGCCTTGGCGGCTGACGCCGTAGAGCGTGTCTCCCGGGCCCTGGACCAGCTGGGCGCTGATCTGCTCGCCGGTGTTCATCGGGTTGAACGTGTGCAGGGTGGTGGTCTGCGCGGCGACGACCGGGAGGAACAGGAGCGCGGCGATCGCGGCGGCGCCCATGCGAAGCGGAAGCGAGGCGGCCCGGCAGGGGTCGAAGGGGCGCGAAACGGCGGAGTTCATGCTGTAGGGATCGGCACGATCGGACGGTCCTGTTGACGTACGCTGAAGGAGGGCGCCGTACGCGGGTCGACCGGTGATCCCGCCCGCGGCCCGCGACCCGTCGGCGGAATCAGGGCCTCCCTCAGGGGGCGGCTTGGGCGAGCTCGGGAGAGGACGGCCAGACGAGGTCGTCGCCCGTGTGCATGCGGCGGTCGGGGCCGGCGGAGCGGATTTCCATCAGGTCGCCGGAGAGTTGGTGGAAGAAGAACGCCGTGCCCCAGCGGTCGACGAGCTCGCCGCGGGGGTTGATCGCGGGGTGGTCGGAGGGCAGCGGGGCGTAGCCGCGTGAGTTGTCGCCGGCGAGGGCGGCGGTGATCTCGGCGTTGTCGCCGACGGGCAGCGCGCGGAACTGTTCGAAGTGGGTGGCGAAGAGGCCGGCCACGGTGGCGAGGTCGTCGCGCGCCGTGCCCTGGGAGGCGTGAAGGGCGTCGGCGAGCGGCGAGCGGGTGGTTTCCACCGGGACGCGCGCGGCCGGCGCGGCGAAGGCCCGGACGGAATCGGGGACGGGATCGCGATCGAGGGCGCGCGTTGTCGGAGTGGAGGTTTCTTCGGCGGCGGGTTTCGCGCCGTCGACCGAGGCGAACTCGGTCACGATCAGGAGGAGGATCGCTCCGGCGAGGACGGCGATCGCGATGAGGAGGCGGGTGCGTTTCGTGTTCGGGGAGGCGGCGTCGCTCATGTCAGGAAACCAAGATTCGGCCGTGGGAACCGATGGAGGTTGGGCAGGATGGTCGGAAGGTCGGAGGGGGCAACGCCGAACCAGGTGGCGAGCGTGGCGTTGTATTCGTCGACGGAAGTGGTGGGGATGAAGCGACCGCGGCCGGTGTCGTCGTCGCCGTTGATGACGAGACGGGGGAACGTGCCGTAAAGGTCGCCGCCGCGGACGGCGCCGCCGAGGACGAGCTGGTGGCTGCCCCAGCCGTGGTCGGAGCCGGCGCCGTTGGTGGCGAGGGTGCGGCCGAAGTCGGAGGCGGTGAAGAGCGTGGCGGAGTCCTGCACGCCGAACTCGACCGTGGCGGCGTGGAACGCGGCCATGCTCTGCGAGAGGTTCGTGAGCAGGGAGGCGTGCGCCGGGAGCTGGTCGCCGTGGGTGTCGTACCCGCCGACGGAGGCGAAGAAGATCTGGCGGCGGAAGCCGAGCGAGGGGCCGGCCTTGATGAGGCGGGCGATCATGCGGAGCTGGTTGCCGAGGCCGGTGTTGGGGAAGGGCGTCTGCGGGTTGGGCGTGGCGGTGAGGGCGGCGCGCAGGACGACGTCGCTGTCGATCGCCTTGTGCATGACGTCGGAGTAGGCGAACTCGAAGAGGTTGCGCTTCTCCATGCCGATGAGTCCGCGGATCGCGTCGGCGCGGGACACGTTGTTGGCGTTGCCGGTCATGCCGGCGAGCGTGACGGAGCCGTTGGTCGTCACCTGGTACTGGGAGACGTAGGTGCCGATCTGGAACTGGTTCGTCCCGGCGATGCTGATCGACATCGAGAGGCGCTCGTTGGAGTTGAGGGCCTGGAGGAGGTCGGCGGTGCGGCCGCCCCAGCCGGTGCGCGAGGTCTGGTCGGGGAGCGAGGTCTGCCACTGGACGGCCTGGTCGCTGTGCGAGAAGAGCTGGCTGGGCAGGGCGACGGAGCGGGCGCGGTACTGGGCCTTCGTCACCGGGGCGACGAGCGTGCCGACGTTGGCGACGAGGGCGAGGCGGCCCTGTTGGAACAACTGTTGGAGCTCGGGCATCGCGGCGTGCAGCCCGTAGCGGCGGCCGTCGGGGGTGCGGGGCGCGACGGGCAGGAGGGTCTCGCGCGGCAGGGCGAGGTCCTGGCGGGCGGCGAGGTAGGCGGCGTAGCTCTCGTCGTCGGTGGGGACGAGGAGGTTGTTGGCGTCGTTGCCTCCGTAGAGGAAGAGGCAGACGAGGGCCTTGTAGTCGCCCTCCGCGGCCATCGCGCTCTGGAGCGAGGTGGCGGCGTTGACCATGCGGAGGCTGGCGATCGTCGAGAGCAACCCGGTGGCGCCGAGGGTGGCGCAGGCGCCCTTGCGCATGAAGGCACGACGGGAGAGGAGCTGGGCTTGTGAAGCGTTCATGGGTGGACGGAGTCGAGGTTGCTTATTTCTGAACGGCGTATTCCGGGGCGACTGTGATGAGGTTGAGCGCGGTCTGGACGCGCTCGTTGGCGGCGGTGACGGGGATGCGACCGACCGCGGTGACGATCGTCGTCCGCATCCCGGCGGACATCGTGCCGCCCATGAGCAGGTTGTTGAGCGAGTCGACGAGCGCGGCCGGATCGCCGACGAGCGGAAGGAACGGCGCGAGGTCGAGGGTGATGCGGTCGTCGCCGGGCCCGATGTAGGAGAACACGGCGTTGCGGAGCTGGTTGCTCAGGTTGATCACCGTCGTCTCGGAGGTGATCATGAACTCCGGGGCGACGAGCCCCGCGCTGGCGAGCACCCCCGGGTGGACGAAGTCGGGCTCGAAGAAGTTGAACACCGTGGGGGCGCGCAACGCGGCCTGCCCGAGCGCGCTCTGGGCGTTGGTGTAGTTGTAGATCCCGCTGGGCGACTTCCCGTCGAGGGCCCGCCAGAGGGCGCTGAGGCGCAGGAGCGGCTCGCGGAGCTTGCCGTGGCCCTGGGCGGCCGCGGCGGCGGGGGAGCGGGCCTCGTAGTCGAGGAGCACCGCCCGCACGACCGCGCCGAGATCGCCGCGCACGCCGGCCCCGTTGTCCTCGAACACGCGGGCCACGCGGTGGACGTAGCCCGGGCTCGGGTTGCTGGTGACGAGCCGCTGGATGAGGTGCCGGCCGATGAAGGGTCCGACGTTCGGATGGTTGAAGAGGAGGTCGAGCACGACCTTCAGCTCCGCGACCGCGGTCCCGCCGCCGGGGAGCACGTTGCTCTCGAGCAGGCGCTTGTCGCCCGTGTCATGGAAACTCTCATACGCCATCATCGGGTTGCGCATGTCGCGGGGCCCGTAGAGGTAGTTGGGATTCGTCGCGGTCGAGTGGTAGGCCCAGCCGGTGAAGACGTGGGCGAGGCCGACGATCGCCTCCTGCGAGTAGGTCGGGATCGGCAGGCCGTTGGTGTCGAGCACAAGCGTGCCGTCGGGGTGGAGCTTGTTCAGGCCGATCGAGAACAACTGCATGATCTCGCGGGCGTAGTTCTCGTCGGGGTAGATGCCGCGGGCCGGGTCGGGTTTGCGGTTGCGGACCATCGAGAGGTAGTTGCCCATCGCCGGGCTGAGGGTCACGTCCTCCAGGAGGGTGCGGAAGTTCGCGAAGGCGTTCCTCACGAGCAGGTCGTAGTAGACCGACAGACCGATCGGATCGCCGGAGAGCGGGCCGACGTCGGAGACGACGAGGATCTCGCTCAGGGCGAAGGCGACGCGCTGGCGCAGCTGGTCGGGCGCGGTGATCGCGCGGTTCCACCAGATCAGCTGGCGCTGGTTCTGGGAGACGCTCCGGGCCGGCTCGAGGGCGCGCAGGCGCGCGTCCTCGGCGTCGACGTAGGGCAGGTGCAGGCTCGCCGGCAGCGCGAGTTGCGCGTCGATCCACGGGCCGTAACCCGATTGGCGGACCTGGGCGATCGAGGCGGTCGTCGCGCCGAAGGTCGCCTGCCCGAGGAAGCGGGCGGCCTCGGCGTCGGTCGGGGCGCCGCCGGGCAGGGCCGGCGGGGCGGCGGGCGGACGGAACTCCGCCGAGCCGGTCGACGCGCCGAACTGGCCGCGGAGTTCGCCGCCGGGGAAGGCGGTGGTGTGGACGACCGCGTAGAGGAGGCCGTCGCGCAGGGCGCTCTCCAGATCGGCGGCGGTGAGCCCGCCGGCGTCGCGGATCCGCCACTCGAAGCCGGTGAACTGGCCGTTGGGCAGCGCCTGGATCAGCGGTCCGGTGGCCCCGAGTTCGCCGGCGTAGAGGTAGGCGGCGACCTGGCCCGAGCTCAGGCCGGCGAAGCGCAGCGCGAGCGTGGCGGTGCGGGTCGCCTCCTCGAAGAGCAGCGAGAGCGTGCCCGAGGCCGGCGAGGCGACGCCGGCCGGCGGCCGCATCGTCGCGAGGTAGAGGACCTTGCCCGCGGCGACCTCCGGCAGGGGATCGAAGCGCGAGAGCACGTAGGCCGGCACGATCCCGGCGGGCGCGGTCACGGGCTGGCCCGGCGTGCTCCAGCCGAGGGCGAGGTGGGCCCCGGCGGCGGGGCGGTGGACGATCTCGAAGAAGTAGCGTTCGCCGGCGGTTAGGGCGACGCGCATCGAGGCCTGGCCGGGCTCGAGCGTCCACTGCCGCGGGGCGGTGGCGGAGGTGACCCGGGCGCGGAGGGTGGCGTCGCCGGGTTGATCGCCGTCGGCGAGGCGGAACTCGGCGGGCCCGGAGGCGGCGAGCCAGAAGGTGAACACGCCGGTCGCCGGGGCCGTAACCATTCCCCGGATACGCTCGATCCCGGTCGGGGCCGGGGCGGCGAGCTCGAGGGCGGAGACGGGTGCGGTCGAGGTCGGGGCGCCGGCGGGCACGGTCAGGCCCGGGCCGGCGGTGGTCCAGCGCTCGGCCACCGGGGCCAGCCCGGCGGGGATCACGCGGAGGGTGAGGATCTCGGCCCCCGTGCCGTTGGCGTTGGTCGCCGTAAGCACGATCGGGAACGTGCCGGCCGCGGTCGGCGTGCCGGAGATCGCACCGGTCGCGGCGTCGAAGGCGAGGCCCGCGGGCAGGCCGGTGGCGGAGAAGGACAGCGGGCCGGCGCTCGCGGTGGTGGCGTAGGCGAAGGGACCGCCCACGAGCGCGATCGCCGTGGTCGGGCTGGTGATCGCCGGGGCGGACGTGCCGGGAGGGAAGATGCGGTTCGTCGGCACGGGCGTCTTCGGCATTCCGGCGGCCTGCCAGGAGAGGGTGGCGGCGGCGTTGCCGGAGCGCTCGTAGTACTCCATCCGCACGGCGTAGCGCACGCCCGCGGCGAGACGGATCGTGCCGGAGTAGTCGGTCGAGCTCGACTGGTCGACCCAGCGGTCGACGAGCTGCACGCCGTCGACCCAGAGGCGCGTGCCGTCGTCGGTGTTGGTCACGAACGTGTAGTCCTGGGTGGTGTCGACCTGGATCGAGCCGGTCCAGCGGACCGAGAAGTTGTCCACGGTGACGGCGGGGTCGGGGGAGCCGTTCCCCCAGTTGAAACGGATCTCGCGATCGGTGCGCACGAGCACGGGCGCGCCGGTGAGGGTGCGGTTGTTGAAGTACTCGGCCTGCCAGCCCGGGCCGTTGAGGGGCGAGGCGTCGCGGATGACGATGTGCGCCCGACCGGCCCCGCCGATGGCGTAGGCGGGATCGGCGGCGAGGGCGATGGCGAGCACTTCGGAGGGCTCCCAGATCGGGTCGACCCACGCGCCGACGGTGAAGGCCTTGGTGGCGGAGCCGGCGGGGATGACGATCGAGGAGGGCACGCCCGTGTAGTCGTCGGGCCCGGCCGTGCCGGAGGTCGAGAGGTGGACGCGCAGGGGCTGCGCGAGGTCGCCCGCGCGGATGAGGAGGATCGACGCGCCCGGCGCGGCGCCTTCGACCACGGAGTCCTTCAGGGCGAGGATCGAGACCGTCGGGAGGGCTCCGCCCGGCGCGGGGGCCGGGGCCGGCGGCGAGCCCGGCGGGGGCGGCTCGAGGTCGTAAATCTCGGCGAGGACGACACCGGGACCGCCGGCGACGTCGTCGACGTGCGCGGTGTAGGAGCCGGGGGGCAGGGTGGCGACGAGGACGGCGTCGCGGCTGGTGCGGGCGAGGGCGAAGGCGCCGGCGTTCTGGAAGACCGTCTCGGTCGCGGCGGGGTCATTGCCGTTCGTCCAGTCGTCGTTTTCCATGAGCAACTGGCCGTTGCGATAGAGGCGCACGCGGGGATCGCCGAGGGCGTTGGCGAGGCCGAACTGGGCGAGCGTCGGGCCGATCGCGCGGACCAGCACGCGCTTCGGGGCGCCTTCGGTGACGACGAAACCGCCGATGAGGAGCGAGGCCGAAGGGCCGAGCTCGCCGCGGAGGGAGACGTTGACCATCGCGGGGCCCTCGTCGGTCGCGGTGGCGGCGTCGTAGATCTCGAGGAGCACGTCGCCGCGGGTGCCGTTGCGCCCGCGGGCGTGGGCGGTGTAGGTGCCGGGGGCGAGCGGCATGAGCACGGCGGCGTCGCGACTCGTCTCGGCGAGGGCGAAGGCGCCGAGCCGCTGGTGGGCCTCGACGAGGTCGACGTCGTCACCCCAGCTGTGGTTGACCACCTCGTGGGTGGTGGTGCGGAAGAGCCGCAGCTCGGGATCGATCAGGTAGTTGGTGACGCCGAAGGGGGCGAGGCCGGGACCGACCGCGCGCAGCAGCATCGGCCGGGTGTTGCTCCCCGAAAGCACGAACCCCGCGATGAGCACGTCGCCGCCCGGGCCGGTGAAGGCGCGCACCGAGACGTTGGCGAGGCGGGAGGGGGTGTCGGGGTTCGGAGGGGTGACCTGCCCGGAGAGGGCGGAGGCGCCGAGAAGAGCGATGGTGAGGACACGGGTAAGGGCTGCTCGCAGTGGTTGCATGGTTGGTCGAGGTGTGGCGCGGGCAGCACGCACGGTTGATGGCCGAGGCCTTGTTGCGCCACGGGCCGGGGGTGTCTTGAGGCGGGCCCCGGGGGCCGGCCGGGTTTTACATCCGCGTGAACGCGGGGCAGGGAAACACGTCAGCCCGCGCGCGGGGATTTGCCGGGGCGTCCGCGCTCAGCCCTCGCCGCGGGCGAGGGTCGAGAGGCCCTCGGGGCGCAGGAGGTGGATCGTCGGACCCTTGACGCGGATCAGCCCCTCGTCACGGAAGCGCGCGAGGGTGCGGGAGAGCGTCTCGCTCGTGACGCCGAGTTCGCCGGCCAGGACCTTCTTCGCGACCTGGAGCGTGAGCACGGCGGGCTTGTCGGGTGGTGTCCCCGGATGGTGGCGCAACAGCCAGTCGGCGAGTCGCACCTCGATCTGGCGCCCCTTGAGGTCCTGGAGCATCCCGACGAGGTGTTTGAGGTGGACGCTCATCGAGGCGAGCATCCCGAGGGCGATCTCGGGCTTGCGACGGATCAGGGCGAGGAACGGCTTCCGACCGATCACGATCACCTGCGACTTCACGAGCGCGGCGGCGTTCGCCGGGTAGGCGTGGCCCATCGCGATCGCGGCCTCGGCGAAGGTCTCTCCCGGGTGGAACACGCAGATGATCTGCTCGCGGCCGTCGGGGGTGACGCGGAAGACGTTGATCGAGCCCGAGCGCACGAGGTAGAAGCCCTCGGCCGCTTCGCCTTCGCGAAAGAGCGTCCGGCCCTTCTCCAACGAGCGGATCGCGCAGCCGGCGGCGATCTCCTCGAGATCGGCGGCCGCGACCGAGTGGAACATCCGGCACTCCCGCAGGGCGGCGGAGATGACGGTGCGGCGAAAGTCCTCGGCGGAGTGGGGGTCTCCCGGCATCCCGGGCAGTCTCGGGCCGGTCCGCGCGACGGAGCAAGGCCGATGTCGCGGCCCCGGCCCGCAGCGCGTAGTGGATTTTCCGTTACGGTTGCGAAAACTCATCCCGCGCCGGCCGGTTCGCGTTGACCTCCGCGGCGGGTGGAGGCCTGCTCTCGCCGGTCCGGGGCGCGGTCGTGCCTCGGGTCTCTCCCCTCGGTTCTGTTCAACTTCAAATCACCCTTATGATATTGCCACGTC
>DAIPIQ010000045.1:8174-15730 GCA_036770745.1 Opitutaceae bacterium
TCTGTTCCAGTCTCGATGTCCCCTCCCCGCCACGCCCTCGTGGGTGTCCGGCGCGTGCTCGCGCCGTGGGGTTTCCTGTTGTTTCTCGGCCTGTGTCCGTGTCCGTCGCCGCTGGCCGCCCAGATCGATCCCGCGGCGGAGACGCTCTCGATCCTGGGGAGCCCGGAGTTCGTCACGAGCCCCACGACCGGCTGGCGCATCACCTGGAGGTCGGTGGCGGGCCGGCAGTACCGGCTCGAGGCCAACGAGGAACTGAGCAACGCCGCGGGCTGGACCGGCGTCGTCACCCTGACCGCCACCGGCGACACGACGCAGTTCATCGATCCGGCCCCGCTCGATGTGGTCCGGCGGTTCTGGCGGGTCCTGCTCCTGCCGGCGACGGCCGACACCGAGCCCCCGACCCTCGGTGCGGTGCAGGCGTTCGTGAAGCTCGTGGGCGAAGACCTGATGCTGGAGCTGCGCGTCGCCGCGGCGGACAACGTCGGCGTGGTCGGCGTCGTCTTCCTCGGTCGTCCGGAAGCCGTTCCGGGGCTCGCGACGCTGGGCGATGGCGCCCTCGATGCGGGCGACGATCTTTGGAAACTCGTCGTCGCGCCGCCTGGCGATCCGGCGGAGCGACGACTCTTCGCTGCCCGGGCCCGCGACGCGGCGGGCAACGAAACGCTCTCCGGCGAGACCGGTTTCTCCTTCGCCACGGCGGCGGAGTTCGCGGCGATCGGGAGCGACGGCAGCCCGCAGCCCGGCGCGCTCGTCACGACCGACGGGGCGGGGAATCTCGGGCCCTTCGGGTTGCGCGCGGGCGGTGGTGGAGGGGCCGGGACCGCGGCCGACCTGCTCCTTCTTTTCCCGGGTGGCGGGCGCATCCTCGAGATCGAAGGCAGGCGGTTCGTGGAGTTCATCTCGGGCGAGGTCCGATTCGGCGCGGGCGGGCCGTTGCGGTTGCGCGTGCCGCTGGCCCGGGGCGGCTCCGCACTCGGAGGACTCTCGATCAACTCCGATCCCGACCCGGTGTTGCTGCCCGTCCAGGGCGTGACCGTCGCGGATCTCGAGGCCGCGTTCGGTCTGGAACCGGGCACGGGCCTCGGGGTGAAACTCTTCGACTTCTTCGACCTGCGGCTCATGGCGGGGACCTTCACCACGCGCGGCATCGAGGGCGCGGTCTTCAAGGTCGAGATCGCCGACGTCCCGCTGCCCGAGCTTTCGGGGGCCTATGCGGACTTCACCGTCGATTTCTCCGACCCGAACGAAGTGCGGCTGCCCTTCCACGGGCAGTTCACCCTGCCGGAGGCGGTCGGGCCGGGCGCGACCATACGCGTGCCGCGCAGCCGGCCGCTCGTCCTGATCCTGCGGGCGGACGGCAGCATCGGCCTGAAGGGAAGGGTGGAACTCCTCGCGCCCGGCGGCGCCCGCTATGCCGCGGAAGTCTCCCTCGACGACCCGAACTACGCCTTCGCCCTGAGCGCGGCCGGCGTCGAGGTGCCGTTCCTCGACAGCTTCGCCGAGCTGCTCCCGGACGACGCGGCCGGGCTCGTCCCGGCCACGACAGACGCCGCTCAACTCGCCTTCGCGACCCGCGCGCTGGAGAGCTACGCCCGCGCCTTCTTCGATTTCTCCGCCGCCGCCGCGGCCAACGCGCCCGTGCCCGCCGACCTCGAGGATGGCGGCGACCGGCCACCGGGCGACACCGGGGCGGCGCTCGCCCGGATCGTCGAGGCGTGGGCCTTCGCCGCGCGTTCTCCCGCGGTGCAGGTGATCGCCGATGATGTCGTGGGCGATCTTCTCGCGCGTCTCTCCCGGGTCGGGAGCGGAGCCACGGAGATCGTCTCCTCGACCGAGCACCTCGCGGCCGCGGCCCGGATGCGCGCGGTGCTGGAGGATCCCGCCTTCGACGCCGAACAGCCCGGCGCGCGGGCGCGGCTCGACTCCGCCCTCGTCGAGCTCGAGCGCGCCGTCATCCGCCGGAGCCGCGAGCCCGGGGCGGCGGCCTCGCTCACCAGCGTCGCCGAGACCACCCGCCTGCTCCTCGACGTCGAGGCGGCGCGGCAGCTCCTCGGCCAGCCGGGGTTGAGCCCGTTGCTGCAGGATGCGGTGCGCGACCTCTGGTCGGGCTTTCTCGGCGACTACACCCGGAGCCTCGGCGTCGTCGCGGGGCAGTTCGACCCGGCGGGCAATCCCCGCATCGCCACGCTCAACCGTTACCTCGCGGTCGAGACCACCCACCGGCTCATCGAGGCGCTCGCCGCGCTGCAGCTCCTCGGCCTCGCGAACACTTTCTCGGAGTTCGGCGTGCCCGGCGACGAGCTCTTCACCCAGCTCACCGCCCGCGGGGCCGCGGCCGTGCGGGCCGAGCTGGCCGCGGCCGAGCTGGCGGGTGACGCGCGCACCTTCCTCGACCTGCTCGCCGACCTGCTCGATTTCGAAGTGGCGCGGCAGATCGGGTTGCTGCCCGGCGCGCCGGCGGCGGTCGCCGTCCTCACGGCCAGCGGCCTCCCGGATCCCTTCGACCTCGAGGGCCTGATGTCGCGTTACGCGGCGGTCCGGACGCGCGACGTCACCCTCGAGCTCGGGGCCGCCACGCTGGCCGACTCCGCACGCGAGGTCGCGCGGATCAACCGCATGGTCTCGGCCATCCCGGCCTCGCTCGCCCTCGCGGTCGCCCCGGCGGAGCGTGCGCTGGAGCGGCTCGACACGGCCCTCGGCACGGCCGTGCCCGTGCTCCCGGTCGTCGACGATCCCGGGTTGCTCGCCGAGTTCATCGCGGCCGGGACGAACCACGCCCGTCTCACCCGCCGGCTCGAGGGCGCGCCGACGCCGGGCGCGCCTTGGGAGACGGTGCGGCTCGTCGCCGGCGTCGACCGGCTCGTCGCGCTCGCGCCGGTCGCGAAGCCGTGGGCCGAGCTGCACCGCGCGGCGCGCCTGCTCCTCGGCGCGGCCGACGAGCTCGGGCTGGAGGCGGAGGATCCCACGCTCACCATCGACGAGCGCACCGATCGGATCGCGGCGCGGCGCGACAACCTCGTGCAGGCCGCCCGCCTCGTCGGGGCCGCCCGCGGCGTGGCCGCGACGATCTGGACCGAGACCGAGGCGGCGCTCGCGGCCGCGGGCCGGTTCGGCATCGACGCGCTCCTCCCCGGCGCCATCGAGGTGGAGAACGTCGCCGGGAGCTTCGCCTACAACCGCCGCTCGCAGGCGTGGAGCGGCAGCCTCTCCGGGGCCGTGCGCCTGCCCGGTCTGCTCGGCGGCGCGACCCTCACCCTGCAGCAGGCGACCTTCAGCTCCTCGGGAGAGTTCGAGGCGGTCGCCTTCGGGTCGCTCAGCGGCGTCCCGCTCGGATCGCTCACGGGCGCGATCGACGTGCCGGCGCGCCGGCCGCTGCGGATCCGGCACGAGTTGTTCCGGCCGCTCGAGGTCGCGGGCTCGGCGCGGCTGGAGTTGAGCAACGGCTTCTTCTTCGAGGGCTACCTCGACTTCAGGGATCCGGTCTACCGTTTCGGGGCCGCGGCCGGCGGCGTGCGGTTTGATTTCGCCGACCGGCTCATCGGCTACACGCCCAGCGTCACCCTCACCCTGCCGTTCTCGTTCAACGCCCAGAACGAGGTCGTGGTCGATCCCGCCTTCGAAGTCCTCACCGCGGAGACCGCGACCGCGCTCGACGACTGGTTCCGCAGCCTCGGAGCCACGCTGGAGCCGGTCGCGGGGCTGCTCACGCCGCCGCCGCTCGGGGCCCCGGGAGCGCCGCCGGCCTTCCAGGCGCCGGCCTTCACCTTCGAGTTCGACGGGATCAACGCCGCCTTCAACGGCCTGATCGCCGGGGCCGCGCTCGAGCTCGACGCCGCCTACGCCGAGGTGCTCGAGGCGGCGAAGGAGGACCTCGCCCGCTCCGCCCGCGAGATGCAGCGCGCCCCCGTGATCGCCGACAACGCCGCGGTCTACCTCCAGACCCTGCGCCGCGCCGAGGAGGTGCGTCGGATCAACGAGCGCCTGCGCGCCACCCTGGAGAAGCTCGCGGAGGAGCAGGTCCAGGGCATCGACACCGGCGACGTGGCCGACGACCCGCGGGTGCGCGAGTTTCACGCCCAGCTCCAGGCGCAGGCCGACGAGCTCTTCACCCATCCGCTCACGACCAACGACCGCCGCAACGCCCGTCGCGTCGCGGCCCTCGCGATCGACAGCGATGCGACCGCCCAGGAGCTGGGTGAGCTCGGCGGCTTCTTCCTCAACCGTCTGCCGGCGTTCTACGCCTCGGCCTTCGGGGCCTACCTGCAGAGCCTCGGATTGAACCCCGCCTTCGGCACGGTGGCCGACCCCGCGGTCTTCACCGCCCTCACCCGTCGCGAGCTCGCGGAAGCCTTCACCGAGCTCTCGAACCTCCAGGCCGAGGCCGCGTCGGTCGGCGCCGAGGGCTACCCGCCGAGCTTCAACACCGCGCTCGCCACCGTCGGCATGCGGCGACGCGCGCTCGCCATCGCCGAGTACGGCGACACGGCGCCGGAGAACTGGGAGCGGCGCGCGGCGCTGCTCCGCGAGATCATCGAGGTCACCACGACGCTCGACGCGCTGGAGATCCTCCCGCCCGGCGATCATCCCCGCCTCAACGGCACGACCGGGCCCGTCTCGCTCGCGGCCGACGGCGACCAGGCGCTCGACCAGGCGGAGTCCGTCGCCCTCGTGCGCGACGCCGACCTGAAGCGCCGCGGCTCCGAGCCCTTCTACGAATTCCTCGCCGTGCTGCGCCGCATCACCGACCGCGACGTCCCCGAGGCGGTCCTCGCGAGCATCCGGCGCGAGGTCCAGGCCAACCTCGACCGGCTCCTCCCCGAGATCCTCGGACTGCTCCCGGTCGACGCAATCCCCGACTCGCAGCGCATCTTCCGCGACCTGATCGCGGCGGCCGACGCCGCGGCGGAGTTCAACCTCACCGCCGAACTCGACCGGATCGGGAAGATCGCCATCCCCAACTTCACCGTGAAGCTCGCCGCCATCGCCGAGGCGCAGCGGGCGTGGTGGGTTCTCTCGGACTACGCGCGCCTCCTCCGCGAGGCGACTGAGCGGCAGGCCGTGCTCGCCGACCAGACCCTGCGCGTCGCGATCGAGGGCTCGATCATGCACACCCTCGAATTCGGCCGCCGCGTCGGGGCCGCGCTCGCCGCCGACGTCGCCGCGCGCATCTCCGCCGGCGTCGAACCCTTCGAGCTGCGCCTGCCGGGCGACCTCGTCGTCCACCGCGTCTTCGGCGACTTCGTCTTCGAGCGGAACATCCCGCGCTTCACCGCCACCTTCGGCGGCGAACTGGAGTTCCCCGAGATCGAGACGTTCCTCGAGATCAACGCCGCCACCATCTCCACCGACGGGAGCTTCGCCCTCGACGTGGCGACGCGCGGCCCGGTCGAGGCCGGGGGCGACTCGCTCGAGTACACGATGGGCCTCGTCGTGACAGGCTCGGCCGGCGGCGTGCTCCAGAACGCCGCCGGCACGGGTACCCTCTCCGTCACCAAGGCCGGGGCGCCGCCGGAGTCTCCACCGGATGAATACACCGTCGCCGTCGCCTTCATCCCGCTGGCCGTCGCGCCGTCGCCGGTCTTCCGGCTCGCGACGACCGCCGAGGGGATCTTCATCTTCGACACCCAGTTCGTGCTCTTCGAGGCGGAGGCCTCGCTCGAGTTCACGCGGGAGGCGCGCACCGGTCGCTTTCGCGTCGGCGGGACCGCCGGCACGCTCGCCAAGCGCGAGGACTTCACCCGCGCCGACGTCACGCGGGCCGACTTCCGCCTGCTCTTCGAGGAGGTCGGCCTGGGCTTCGCCTATCGTGAGGACGGCTTCGCCGCCACCCTCGAGGGCGGGCGGGTCGTGCTCGATCCGGAGTTGTTCTTCGGGCTCGGCTCGGTGAATTGCGACGACACCGACGATCCCGCGCCGCCGGGGACCGGGCAGGCGCCGTTCGCGGCGCTCCTCACGCCGCTCACCGTCGACGTCAGCCTCGCCGATCCGGCGGCCCCGGTCTTCAGCTTCCAGGGCGGCCCCTCCGGCACCGACCTCGCCTTCGGCAACCTCGGCTTTGAGATCCCCGGCATGCCGGGCGTGCAGGTCGACGTGTGCAACCTCGGGCTGCGCTTCCCCGCGAGCGGCATCCCCGTCCTCGCCGATCTCGACGCGCGCCTGACGATCCCGCTCGAGGGCGGTGAGACGACGATCCCCCTCGGCGGCGGACCGGCCGTCGACTCCGATCCCGACATCCGCGTCGCGCGCACCCGCCTGAACGTGAAGGACTGGACCCTCGACGGCTTCCCGAGCGAGCTGAGCGTCACTTTCGACAACGACCTCGAAATCCTTCCCGAAGGGCCCCTCACCGTAACCCTGATCGGGCCGACCACGCTCGCCTTCGGGTTCGAAAACACCGCCGATACGATCACGACCTTCCTCGGGGCCTCGGGCACGGTGCGCGTCGCGCTCGACGCCGACGTGCTCCTCGACCTCGACGCCAACGCGCAGGCCGGCGGGGCGGTCGCGGCGATCGTCTCGGCGGAGTTCGGGGTGACCTCGACCTTCGCGCCCGCCTCCTCGAGTTTCACCATCGGGGTCGAGCTCGCGATCGATTCGTTCTCGGTGTGCGGCCGGTTCCGCCTCGGCGGCGCCAACGGCCTCGAGATCACCGGTGTCGACGGCCCGGCCTCCCTCGCCTGCCTCACGCTCAGTACCGAGCGCAACCTCCTCGATCTTGGAGGCGATCCGTTGACCCTCGCGCTGAGCGGGCGTTTCGGGAGCGAGCAGTTCGCCTTCTTCATCCTCGACAACGCCCGCTTCACCTTCGACGCCGCGGGCGCCTTCGGCTTCGCGGTCGCGGGCTTCGGTTTCGAAGTCGGCGAGTCGATCAAGCTCCTCGGCGAGGACCTCCTGCCCGTCCAGCTCACCGCGGCGCGGCTCGACTTCGTCAACGACACCCTGCCGCTCCTCCCTCCGTCCGGGCAGCCCGGTCTGCTCGAGTTGCAGAACCTGGTCTTCACCCTCAGCGGCTCGGTGAACATCGCCTTCCCGCCCTCGCCCGACGCCGCTGCGCCGGGCGAGGGACTGCCGCGGCTCTTCGGCGCGGTCGACGATCTCGTCGTCGCGTTCCCGCAGGGCTTCGAGGGCGTGCCGACGTTCTCGCTCGATGGTTTCGCGCTCACTCTGGAGAACCTCTCGATCGGCGACCTCGCCGGGCTCACCGGGGGCGTGGCCTTCGGCAACCTCAACGACCTGGAGAACCTCTTCTTCGCCGGCCAGCTCGGCGGCGGCTTCAACGGCGTGGGCGTGACGGTGATCTTCGCCGCCACCCTGAAGGGGCCGATCGGCCTCTGCCTCGACGTCAACGCCGGCCCGGCGGGCATCCCGATCGACGGCGGTTCGCTCGGCGGCGTGCTCCTCACCGGGGCGAAGGGCGGCGTGAGCTTCGGCAACACCTTCGTCGACCCCTGCGATTTCCGGGCCCTCCTCCAGCTCGGCGACGACGGCAAGCCCACCGGCGGCTCGCCGCCCGAGCTGCCGATCCCGCCCGCCGAGTCGTCGAGCTCTCTCGCCGC
>DAIPIQ010000045.1:15740-16992 GCA_036770745.1 Opitutaceae bacterium
GACCCGCGGTGAGGTCAGGCTACTAGGCGTCGCACCGCCCAGGAGCCCCCATGCCGCTGCTGCAGTCGCCCGCGCGCACCCCCGACGAGATCGCGGCCAGCCAGCCGCTGCCGATCCCGCCCGCCGAGTCGTCGAGCTCTCTCGCCGCGGCCTCCGCCACGACCACGTCGACCACCGCGGCCGTGCCGGCTTCGCTGCTCGTCGGGCTCTCGTGGGAGGATCTCGCGCGCAAGCAGTCCCTCCACGAGCGCCTGCGCACGGCGTCGCGTGAGGCCCCGGCCGCCGAGCCCGAGCCGACCACGGCTCCGCTCGGCTCCGCCACGATGGAGATCGGCGCGCTTTCGACCACCGGCGGCGGCCCCGCGACCACGGCCGACGACGATCCGCCCGAGCTCGACGAACGCTGCCCGACCGGCGATTGCCCGCCGCCCACGATCAACATCTTTTGCGAGCGGCATCCGTCGAACTTCGAGTCCCCGTCGACCTCCAACTACGACGGCGCCTACGCCGGGGCGGTGATCTTCAAGTTCAGTTCTCTCCAGCCGGCCGAGGTCGACGACATCCTCGCCGCGATCGGCCTGAACCCCGCGAACCTCCAGGGCACGCCCGAGAGCCTCGCCCTCCAGTTTTCCGCCGAGGTGCGCGCGATCATCGACGCGCTGCTCGAGCCGGTGCGGCCGTGCAGTCCGGTGGACGACCCCGACTGTCCGCTCGATGCGGCCTTTCGCGAGGCCTTCGACCAGGCGCTGGCGGATTTCGAGGGCGGCCTGCGGGCGCTCGTCGAGGCCGGGCTGACCGCCGCGCTCGACGGCAACCGGCCGCTGATCGACGCGCTTTACGAAGTCGCCTACGCCGGCGTGCCGTGCGTCGACTTCACCATCCTGCTGGAGGGCACGATCTCGCACACGGTCGTCTCCAGCGTGGCCTCGATCTCCGGCGGCGTCGCCACCTCGACGACCGGCACCTCCGGCATCTTCGGCGGCCTCAATCTGCTCGGCATCCCCGTCGGCACGGTGGACCTCTACTACTCGTTCACCGATCGCGGCGGGCAGCCCAACCCCTCGCTCTGCGGCGGCGTGTTCCTCGGGATCGGCCCGCTCGAGCTCGGCGCGATGGACTTCGTCTTCGAGTGCGAAGACTGCATCACCGGCATCCTCGAGGCGCTGGCCGGCTTCGTCGGCGGCGTCGCCACGGACGGCGGCGCGCAGATCGACGCGCTCCTCCGCCAGTGGATCGCCGAGGCGAGCGGACA
>DAIPIQ010000045.1:17002-23183 GCA_036770745.1 Opitutaceae bacterium
GTGGCATCCGAAATCACCGCGCCGCTGCCCGCCCATTTCGGCCCGACGCAATCCGCGGCCAACGGCGACGAGATCCCGCCCGCCGCGCCGCTGCTGCCGCGCAAGCAGCAGATCGCCGTGCTCGCCCAACTCTACAACGTGCCCGCGCTGCTCGAGGCGCTCCAGGGCGCGGGGCCGGCCGCGATCGCCCAGCTCGAGGATCGCGTCTGGGATCTGATCGTCGGGGTCGCGCTCTCGGTGAATCCCACCTTGAGCTTCTGCGGCGAGGTGGCGCCGAAGATCTTCGGCATCCCGCTCGGCGGCGAGCTGCTCGGGGCGAACCTCTTCTACGGGCGCGTCGACGACGGCGGCACGCGCTACGACGAGCTCGCCTCGCAGATCCGTTTCTCGCCGAGCTGGGTGCTGCTCAACTACGGCCTCGTGATCGGCTCCAGCGGCCTCATCCCGCCGTTCATCCCCGGCATCGACCAGGCCAACATGGGCTTCGCCACCCGCGTCGAGAGTTTCACCGCCGAATCCCTGCGCGCCTTCTTCGGCGATCCGATCGGCGGCACGCTCGATCGGATGCAGGAGGTGGTCGAGAACTCGCTCTTCACCTTCGGTTACCAGCTCGAACCCTTCGGCCTCCGTCTGGCCAACGGCCAGGCGCGCATCATCCTGCCGCAGCTCGACCACCATCCCAACAACCCCGCCCGCGTCGGCGGCGCGTGGCAGCTCCCGCCGGCTCCGGATTTCGCGACGCGGCGCGAGCTGCTCTTCGCCGCGATCGACGCCGACCGGCTGCAGGATCCCACCTGGCGCGGCCGGCCCGGGCAGCTCGGGGAATTGTTCACCGATCCCGGCCTCGCGACGCGGATGAACACGAAGGACCTCGTGCGCGACTACTTCCCGCACGGCGGCATCCTCGGGGCCTCGCGCCTGCTCTTCCCGAGGCCGGTCACCGACCTGCCGCCGCCGGAGCTGCTGCGGGTCTTCGACGCCACCCGCTCGCTCCAGGAGCGGTGGAACGACCTCGCCTTCACGTTCGAGAACTACCTCGTCGCGACCACCGAGGTCGGGAAGCTCGCCCTCTACTTCCCCGCGCCCAATCCGCCCACGCTGCTCTGGGACGATCCCGCGAACCCGCCCGACGCGCTCGGCTTCGTCGAGGCCCTCAAGACCACCGATGTCGGCGCGATCCTCGCGAGCGGGCGCAACGTCGAGCTCTATCCCTTCGACGAGCTGTTCATGAGCGGCGAGGCCGGTCTCCGCATCCTCGGGCTGCCGCTCGCCGACGGCGAGATCGAGCTCGACGGCGCCGCCGGCCTCTTCCGCCTCGAGGCGAACGTGCCTCCCGGAAGCTGGCTCGACCTCGTGCTCGGCACGACCGCCTCGCTGGAGTTCCAGATCACCAATCCCCGCTACGTCGAACAGGCCGGCGCGCCCGGGCAGGCGTTCCTCCCGCCGGAGCAGGCGCTGCTGCCCACGCCGGCCGGGATCTTCTTCGCCGCCGGCGAGAACCTCGTCGGCAAGACGGGCCCCGCGCTCGACGCCGCGCTGACCGAATCGCTCCAGATGGTGATCGACACCGTGCCGCGGGTGAGCCTCGAGGCCGCGGTCGAGTTCGTGATCCCGCCGGAGTTGGGCGACATCCTTTCCACCGACGCGGCGGCTTCGTTCACGATCTTCGGCTTCTCGCCGGGCTTCGACCCCGCCTTCGTGCCGGCCGATCCGCTCTTCGATCCGCTCAACCCCGATCCCTACACCCTCGCCCGTCGCCGCGGTGGCACGGGCTTCGAGGGCGCGCTCACGTTCGGCTACTTCCCAGCCGGCATCGAGATCGACGTGCCCGAGGCCTCGCTCGCCTTCCTCCTGGGCACGGCCGACAACGTCATGCCCGCCTTCGCCGGTCTCCTCCGCGTGGATACGTTCGCGCTGCCCGGCGGCTACGTGTTCGAGGACGGCCTGCTCCGGTTCAACAGCCAGCCCGCGATCGGCGGCGACTTCCTCGAGGTCCGCGGACGCACGTCGCCGATCGACCTCGGGCCGTTCCTCCAGGTCGGGCCGCTCGACCCGCCCGCGCCCGGCGAGCCGACCCGGCTCGGGGCGTCGTTCCGCGTGACCGCCACCGCCTCCCCCGTGCCGGCCGTGCAGCTCGGGATCGATCCCGCCCGCGCCACGATCCCGATGCTCGGCGACTCGCTCGCGATCGACATCTACGGCGGCCAGGATCCGGTGAGCGGGGAGTTCACGCCGTTCACGTTCTCCTCCGTCCCGGGGCAGGCGTGGGAGGCCACGCTGCGGATCAGCGGCGCCTTGCAGGTGCGCGACCCCTTCAACCTCGCCGGCCCGGTGCTCTTCGAGGTCGAGACCGCCGGCGGCGTGCCGTTCCTCGCCACGATGAACGGCACGGGCCTCGACGAGTTCACCCTCCGCGTGACGATCCCCAACGGCGTGACGGTGCGCGCCTTCCCGGGTCAGGTCACGCAGACCGAGTGGACGGTGGGCGACGCCAACGCGACCTGCCTGCTCATCCAGAGCAACGGTCGCATCTACCTCGACAGCGGCACGCGCACCTTCCCGCTCGCGGGCGGCGCGCTCGAGGCGACGGGGCGCGTCGAGCTCGGCTTCGAACCGGTCACGTTCGCGCCCGTGCTCGACAGTTCGCCCTCCAGCCTCGCCTTCGGCTCGGTCGCGGCCTTCGGAGGCGGCGCCACGCAGACCGTCTTCGTGCGCAACCTCGGGTTCGGCCGCATGGTGGTCGACGCCACCATCACCGCCGGCGGCGCGCACTACACGGTGAGCCCGAACCGGCTCATCCTCGGCCCGGGGCAGAACTCCAGCGTCGTCGTCCGCTACCTGCCGCAAACCCTCGTCGCACACCCCGGCACGCTCGCGCTCACCAGCAACGGCGGCGACGCCGCCGTCCCGCTCTCCGGCGCCGGCGCCGGTGCGGCCGTCTACAACCGCTCGCCCACGAGCCTCGCCTTCGGTTCGGTGATCCTCGGCACGCAAGCCCGGTTGCCGATCGTCGTGACGAACTCCGGCACGGCCCCGCTCTCGATCACCGGGGCCTCGGCGACGGGTCCGTTCACCGTCGCGCCCGCGAGCGCCACGATCGCCGCCGGCGCGACCCGCATCTTCGACGTGACGTTCACCCCGACCGCCGCCGGGGCCGCGAGCGGCACGCTCACCTTCGCGACCAACCTCGGCAACCAGACGGTCCCGCTCTCCGGCGCGGGCGACCAGCCCGGCGTGCTCTGGCGGCGCCAGCGCCACGGCGGGCCCGACCTGCGCGGCGGCCACCAGATCCTCGCCAACGTCGGCTGGGTCGTCGGCGACGAGGGCACGGTCCTGCGCACGACCGACTCGGGCCGCACCTGGTTCGACCTCGGCGCGGGCCGCGAGCCGTGGCGCGACATCGCCTTTGCCTGGGTTTCAACCACGAGCACGTCATCGCCCGACGAGCTGCGCGGATTCATCGTCTCGGCCGAGGGCCGGATCGAGGTCACCCAGGATGCCGGGGGCACCTGGTCGGCCTTCGAGTTGAGCCGCGACGCCGATCTTGCGCTGGCCGAATGGCGTTTCGCCGGTCGCCGCGATCGCACCGATTTCGTGTTCGCCGGCGCCTTGGGCAACCAGGGGATCATCGCGACCGAACTCAAGGGCGCTTGGAACATCGTCCAACCCGCCGGCGCCGCCGGCATCAATGGGGTCGCGTTCTTGTCGGAGGTGTTCGGCGACCCTGAACCGGTCCGCACGGGGGTCGCGGTCGGTGACAACGGCACGCTGTTGCGCTCGACCGACGGAGGCGGCTCCTGGCAATCCGTGGCGCGACCGGCCGGCGTGCCCGCGGGGACGCGGTTCGTATCCGTTTCGGCCTCACAGCAGCCCACGCTCGCCTCTCGCCGCTTCCTCGTCGTCGGCCAGCCCGACATCCTCATGACCAGCGCCGACGGGCTGACGTGGACGGTGCTCGCTCCGCCCGCATCGCGACGGGGAGAGTTCACCGCCGGCGAGTGGACCGGGAACACGGTGGCCCAGTTGGGGACCAGCGAGGGGCAGATCTTCCGCATGACGGGAAGCGGGGCCGGTTTCTCCGAACAGTTCCTCCAACCCGCCGTCCCGCTCCGCAAGGTCCTGCACAATCGCCAGAACAACGAGACCGGCGGGAACACCTCGGACATCTGGATCGTCGGCGACCAGGGCACGATCCTGCGCCGGCCGACGCCCGCGGCGGATGCGGCGGTCGTGTCCTACTCGGTCGATCCGATGACGTTCGCCGCCTCGGGCCTCGGCAACGGCCAGTTCACCACCGTGACCGTGACCAACGGCGGCGCGGCCACCGTGAGCGTGAAGGGCACGCTCACCGGCGCCGCCGCCGGCTCCTACCAGGTCTTCCCCGCCGACGCCTCCGTCGGGCCCGGCGAGACGATCACGTTCGTCGTGACGTTCCGGCCCGCGACCAGCGGCGGGCATCCGGCCACGCTTACGTTTGCGGAGAATTCCACCAACGTCTTCTCCCTCCCGCTCGACGGCGTCGGCGGCGCCGGTCGCTGGGTCTTGATGAACGCCCCCTCGAGCGAAGCCTTCGTCGGCGCCGCGCAGCTCGATGACAAGACCTTCGTGCTCGCCGAGGAGCGCACCATCCGGCGCACGACCGATTCGGGCGCCACGTGGAGCACCGTCGCGAGCAACCTCGCCGCCCCGCTCGCCGCGCTCTCCTTCGCCAACGCCACCCACGGCGTCGTCGGCGGCGGCACCGGCTCGGGGTCCGTGCCCAGCCTGATCCTGAGCACCACCAACGGCGGCGTCTCGTGGACGTCGCAGACCGCCCCGACCACCACGGGCGTCGCCGACCTGCACTACGTCGAACTCGGCGCGACCGACCGCCGCGCCACCGGCATCACCCGCTCGGCCGGCGCGACCAGCGGCCAGGTGATCGAGAGCGGCAATAATGCGACCTTGTGGTCCGACCCGAATAGCCGCGCCGTCGACGGCTCCGCCGTCTGGCGCATCGGCGACGTCCGCTTCGCCACCACCGTCAACGAGCTGCTCCGCGCCCCCACCCCCACCGGCGCCTTCACCACGCTCTTCTCCTCCGGTGGGCTCAAGCCCGCCCTGCGCGACATCTTCTTCGTCGACGCCAACCGCGGCTGGGTCGTGGGGACCGACGGAGCGTTCTACGTGACGACCTCCGGCGGCGCGACCTCCGGCGCGTGGACCAACCGCACTTCCCCCGCGCTGGGCGACATCCACCGCGTGGTCTTCATCGATGAGAGCAACGGCTACCTCGCCACCGAGACCGCCGCCGACACGCGCATCCTCGCGTCGACCAACGGCGGCGCCGCCTGGACCCCGCAGCTCCTCGTGCCCAAGCGCCCCGGCGCGCCCATGGTCCGCGGCTTCACCAACCGTGCCCGCCTCACCCCCGTCGCCTACGGCACGGGCGGCGGGCTCTGGCGGTTCGAGGCCGGCTCCCCGCCGCCGCAAGCCTACGCCTACCTGCCCTCCCGGATCGACCTCGGCAGTGTCGGCATCGGCCAGTCCCGGCTCCTGCCGGTCCCGGTGCAGAACCTCGGCTTCGCCAACCTCGAGCTGGCCGACGTCGCGCTCGACGCCCTCGACTCACCCACGCCCTTCAGCGCCGAGTTCCGACCGGAGACCCTGCCGCCGGGATCCCCGGTCCCCCTGATCAACGTCCACTTCCGCCCCACCGCCCTCGGCGAGTTCCGCGCCACGCTCCGCGTGATGTCCGACGCCTACAACGGCGAGGTCGAGATCGAGGTCGTCGGCCGCGGCGTCGCGCCGGTGGCGACGGTCCTCGTGGAGACGCGGCCCACCGGCGGCACGATCACGGTGGGCGGGACCGGCCAACCCAGCGGCACGGTCTTCAACGTCGTCGAGAGCGGCGGCACCGGCTCGAGCATCAACTGGAACCGCGGCACGACCCGCACCCTTTCGGCGCCCGCGACCCGCACGCTCGGCGGCGTCAGCCACCGCTTCTCCCACTGGACGACCGGCGGCGCGACCAACTCGATCACCCACACCGCCGGGAGCGCGAGCGCGCGCCTCATCGCGCACTACGTGCCCACGACGCCCACGCCCGCCGCCCCGCCGGCCCCTCCGACGATCCTGCCCAATCCCTGCGCCGCCGTCGCCCCGCCCACCGACGTGCCGCAGGGCCCATGGATGAAGGTCT
>DAIPIQ010000214.1:0-5442 GCA_036770745.1 Opitutaceae bacterium
GAGAGGTAGAAGCTAAGCAGGCTGAAGCCTGCACTCCAACTTCGGACTTCGGCAGAGCTTACTTCCCCTCCAGCCTCACCGTGGCAGGTGGGGCGTCATTGCCTTTTGCCTCCTTCACGAGCCGGTCCGCAAGCGACCGCATCTCACCGAGTCGCTCGGACGATCTCGCGCCGCCGGCGAGATTGGTGGTTTCGTCAGGGTCTTCGGCGAGGTGGAAGAGCTGGGGCGACATGCCGTCGTGATGGATGAGTTTCCACGGACCGGCACGCACCATCCGCCGGCGCGCGCCGTCCGGGGTGCAGAACTCCGAGAGGGCGAGATCCTCCCATGCCTCGCCCGCGCCCGCGTCGCCTCGAAGCAGGGGAAGCAGGCTGCGGCCGCGGCCGCCCGGAAGCGGCGGCCCGCCCGCGGCGGCGACGAGGGTCGCGGTGAGATCGAGGGTGCTCGCGACGCGCGCGAGCCGGCGACCCGCCGGGATGACTCCGGGCCAGGAGACGAGACAGGGCACGCGGACGGAGTCGTCGTAGAAGGTCTGTTTCCACCAGAGGCCGCGCTCGCCGGCCTGTTCGCCGTGGTCGCTGGTGTAGACGATCAGCGTGTCGTCGAGCAGGCCGTTCGCATCGAGTGCCGCGAGGATGTCGCCTATCAGGGCGTCGAGCCGATGCACGAGCGCCCAATAGGCGGTGCGGGCGCGGCGCGACTCGTCTTCGGTGACGTCGAGGATCCCGGTGTGTTCGCGCCACGCGCGCAGGTGGGGGTGTTCGTCGGGTGGAGGCGCGGGCTGGCGCGGCGGGGGCACGCGGCCGCGGAAGCGGGCGTAGTCCTCCTCGCGTGCGAGGAAGGGCTGGTGCGGCAGCATGAAGCCGACCGTGAGACAGAACGGTTCGCGATCCGTCCCCGCTCTTCGGGCGCGACCCACCCGATGGAGGAACGCGACGGCCTCGCCCGCCACGTCCTCGTCGTGGACCTGATAGGCGCTTTGTCCGCAACCCGACCGCCGGAGGCTGATGCGCCGGGGGCCCATCGTGCCGTGGAACTCCCCGTGATCGACGGGCGGGCCGCCCGGGTGGTTCGGGCCGTGGTCGCCGACGAGGCGCTCGACGTAGCCGTGGAGTTGATCGGGCCCGCGGGCGTGCATCCGCCCGATCAGGACGGGGCGGTAGCCCGCCGCACCCCAGGCGTGCGCGATCGTGGGGACCGAGGAGTCGAGGATGTGGTCGTTGTCCCACACCTCGATCTCGTGCGGGTGTCGCCCGGTCAGGGCGGCCATGCGCGACGGCACGCAGAGCGGCGACGGGCAGTAGACCGCGTCGCACACGACGCCGGTCGCGGCGAGGGCGTCGAGGTGGGGCGTGACCCCGAGCGGATCACCGGCGCAACCGAGGACGCGTGCGCTGTGTTGATCGGAGTGGAGGAAAAGCAGGTTGGGCCGGTGCGGCATCGGAGCGGCGGAGCGGAACGCCCGACGACCCGCGCTTCCCCGGGGTCGGAGACGGCTGGGTCGGGAAGCGACGGCCGGGAGATTGTGGCAACTTCCCGAGCGGCGGAAGTCCGGAGGATTGGGCGTTCCGGCACGGGCGTTGACCGACCGGGAAACGCCCGGGCCGTGCCCGTTCGCGCAGTCCACTTACCCGTCGAAGGTAGTTGCGACGGCGGGGCCCCGCTACGGTCCTTCCCCTCGATGGCAAAAGGAGCGAGCTACCCCGATGAAGGTCTGCGCCGGACGGATCCCGCGACCGGCGTGACCGTCCGGCAGATCACGGCGCACGCCTCGATCCACCACCACCCGTTCTTCTACCTCCCGGCCTACGACGACGCGATGCGGTGGCTCGTGTTCGTCTCGCACCGCTCCGGAGTGCCGGCGGTGTTCGTCGAGGAGCGTGCGGAGGGGCGGTTGCTCCAGTTGACCGATCGTCCGGATCTCAACGAGTGGTCGATCCATCCCTCGCACGACGGGCGCCACGTCTACTTCACCGCGGGCGCGGGGGCCTGGCGGGTCGAGATCCCGACGGGCCGCGAAGAACTCCTCGCCACGCTCTCGGACGCGCCGCTCCTTCCGCCCGGGATGGTGGGCGACGCGATGGGCACGACGAGCCTCAGCCGCGACGACCGCTGGTGGGCCGTACCGGTCCGACACGGCCCGGTGGCGCGCCTGCACGTCATCGACACGACGAACGGCGCGGTCGCCTGCGCGGCGGAGGCGCCGACGATCATGCACCCGCAGTTTCATCCGGCGGACGACACGTGGCTGCACTACGGCGGCTCGTTTCGCGAACGCCTCCAGGTCGTGCGCCGCGACGGGTCGGGCGGCCGCCTCGCCTACGTGCGCGACGCGGTCCGCAAGCAGTGGATCGTGCACGAAGTCTGGCATCCCAGGCGGCTCGAGCTGCTCGCCGTGGACTGGCCGCACGGGATGATCGCGGTCGATGTCGCGAGCGGCGCGACGCGGCGGGTGTGCGACTTTCCCGCGTGGCACGCGGCGCCTTCGCGCGACGGACGCCGCATGGTCTGCGACACCAACCGGCCCGATCGGGGGCTGATGCTCTTCGATCCCGACGACGGCGTGGGCGCGCCGAAGCTCCTCTGTGCGAGCCGGGCCTCGAACGCCGGCGCGCACTGGCAGAACGACCACTGCCCCTACGACGACGGACCGGTCGCGGTGGTCGCGCCCCAACACACGCATCCGCACCCGTCGTTCTCGCCGGACGGCCGCTTCGTCGTGTTCACCTCCGACGTGAGCGGCGTCGCCCAGGTCTACGAGGCCGCGCTCCCTCTTTCTCCTCCATGAAATACTCGAAACTCCGCTGTCTCCATCTCGGCGCCGGGCACATCTGCCGGCACATGCACAAGTTCCTCCGGGACAAACCGTGGTACGAGCCGGTCGGGCTCGTCGACGTCTCCCCGGAGTCGCTCGCCAAGACCGCGCCCGAACTGGGTCTGCCCGAGGATCGCCGGTTCCCGAGCCTCGCGGCCGCGCTCGATGCGGTCGAGGCCGACGCGGTCATGGTCAACACGCCCTCGCACCTCCACCATGCGCAGTGCCTCGAGGTGATCGCGCGCGGCCTGCACATCCTGGTCGCGAAGCCGATGACCAACACCTACGAGGAGGCGCTCGACCTCGTGCGCCAGGCCGAGGCGAAGGGCGTCTCGCTCGCGGTCGGCCAACAGATCCGCTACCAGCGGCACTTCCTCGCCGTCGCGCGCCATGTCGCCTCGGGCGCACTGGGGAAGGTCGAGGCGGCTTGGTTCAAGAACGCCAAGCCCCGCCCCAAGCCCGCCAACCTCGCGAAGCTCGCCCACCCGACGCTCGTCGAGATGTCGTGCCACCACTTCGACGCGCTGCTCGCGGTCTTCCCCGACTCGCGGCCCGAGTCGATCTTCTGCGACGGCTGGCGCCCCTCGTGGTCGCCCTATGCCGGCCCGTGCATGGTCAACGCCCTCCTCCGCTACCAGGACGGACTTCATCTCTCCTACCACGGCGGATTCTCCTCCAAGGCCAGCATGTACGACTTCCGCCTCGAGGGGCGGAAGGGCGCGCTGGAGTGCCTCGGCGTCCACATGGGCAACGACACGATGAGCTACCGGGCCGCCGCTCCGGAGAAGAAGTTCGAGCCCGCCGCGATCGACGAGGGCATCGCGGTGCAGGACGGATGGGTCGCGTTCTTCGACGCGTGGTTCGACCACGTCAACGGGGTGGCCGAGGCGCCGTTCGGCGGCCGCAACAACCTCAAGGTGATGGCGATGATCGCCGCCGCCGCCGAATCGATCGAGACCGGCGCCCCCGTCGCGATCGCCGGCCAGGCCCGTTTCACCGACGCTTTTCCCGCCTGAGTCCAACACCGCCCATCATGCCCACCATCGCCACCTCCGGGGCCTTCGAGGTCCGCAAGTTCTTCGAGACGCAGTTCGTCGGCAATTTCGTCGTCGAATCCGCCACCCACCGCCTGCTCGGCGGGGTCGGCAACAACAACCGCCGCGCCTGGGCCTTCCCGCTCAACACGCCGCGCGGGCTCACCGTGCTCCAAGAGTTCGCCTACGATCACCCGTTCCACAACGGCATCTTCGTCGGCCAGGGCCGCGTGACCTGCGGGGCCGCGGGAGCGAACTTCTGGTGCACGGATTTCGACCGTCGGCAGGCCAAGAACCCGGTGATGCAGGATCTCGACGACCTGCGCTACGAGGGCACGCCCGAGGTCGCACCGATCGAGAACGGCTTCGTCTTCACCTACCGCACGACGTGGCGCGACGCCAGGGGCGCCGCCTACTGCGACGAGGTGCGCACCTTCGAGCTGCGCGCGCTCGCCGACGGCACGGCCTGCGAGGTGACCTCGACCAAGACCGCGGCGCACGGCCCGGTGACCTTCGAGAAGTCGAAACACGGCTCGATCGGCGTGCGCCTCCAGGCCCAGATCCTGCCGCTGCTCGGCGGCTCGATCCTCGCCGGGCGCGCCGGCGGGATCGAACGCGGCACGCACGAGGATGTCGTCGGCGACGCCCCGGCGGACTTCGTCGCCTACGAGGCGGACGCCCCGGGCCTCGGCCGTTTCGGCATCGCGATGGCGGTGACGAAGAACTCCGCCTCGCCCGATCGCGCCGGTCCGTGGTTCGTGCGCAATTACGGCATGGCGATGTTCAATGCCACGAAGAACGCACCGATCGCGCTCGCCGCCGGCGAATCGTGGACCGCCGCCGCCCGCTACATCGCCTACGACGGCGGCCTCACGCCCGATCGCGCGGCGGGATGGTTTCGCTGAGCGATCCCGCCGCCCATCCCCAAGACCCCCACCCGGTGAGTTCCCGTTTCCTACACGCCCTCGCAGGCCTCACCGTCGTCCTGCTCGTCCTCGCGGCGCATCCCGATGCCGCCGCGAGGACGCCCAACGTCCTCTTCATCGCGATCGACGATCTCAACGACTGGGTCGGCCCGCTCCGGGGTCATCCGCTCGCCCGCACGCCGCATCTCGACACGCTCGCCGCGCGGGGCGTCACGTTCACCAACGCCCATTGTCAGGCCACCGTCTGCAATCCCTCCCGCACGAGCGTGCTGCTCGGCCTGCGGCCCGGGACCACGGGTATCTACGGGGGCGACACCTGGTTCCGCAACGTCCCGGCGCTCGCCGACCGCGTGGCCCTCCCGCAGTACTTCAGGGCGCACGGCTACACGACCTACACGAGCGGCAAGGTCTACCACGGCCGCTTCCCGTCCGGCCCGGAAGCGCGGGCCGCCGAGGTCGACGTCTGGGGCCCGTCGGCCGGAGTCCGCGTCAACCCGCCGGCCAAACTCATCCCGCCCACCCCGATGGGCGATCATCCGTTGATGGATTGGGGGGCCTTTCCGCACGACGAGAAGGACCAGCACGATTCCCTCATCACCGACTGGTCGATCGAACAATTGCGCCAGGCCCCGAGGGACGAACCGTTCTTCATGGCCACGGGTTACTT
>DAIPIQ010000046.1:0-12302 GCA_036770745.1 Opitutaceae bacterium
CGGCCGCTCCTACACGATCGAGCTGCGGATGCGCCGCCACTACAAGCCGTTCGCGGTCACGCTGCTCGACTTCACCCACGACCGCTACCCGGGCACGGAGATCCCGAAGAACTTCTCCAGCCGCGTGCGCCTCGTCGACCCGGAGCTCGGCGAGGATCGCGAGCTGCTCATCTACATGAACAATCCCCTCCGCCACCGCGGCCTCACCTTCTACCAGTCCGGTTACGAGGGTGAGACGACGACGATCCTCCAGGTCGTCAAGAACCCGAGCCGCCACCTGCCCTACGTCTCCTGCCTGCTGGTCGGCCTCGGCTTGATCGTCCAGTTCTCCATCCACCTCTCCGCCTTCTTCCGCCGCCGGGCGGCGGTCGCCGCCACCACGCCATGAAGCGGAAACTTCCCTGGATCCTCACCCTGGTCGTCGCCGCGCTCGCCGCGGCCGCGGTCTTCCGGCCCGAGCCCGCGGAGGCTCGGCACTGGCGCGACTTCGCCCAGCTTCCCGTGCTCCTCAACGGCCGGATCAAACCCGTCGACACGGTCGCGCGCACCTCGCTGCTCGTGATCCACGACAAGCAGTCGCTGCGCCTGCCCGAGGGCGGGAAACTCTCCGCCATCGAGTGGTTCGGCGAGCTCGCCTTCGACCCGGCGAAGGCCGACGAGCGCAAGGTCTTCACGATCCACGATCCGCAGGTGCTCAGCCTCTTCGGCTGGCAACAGGACGAGGGGAAGCACTTCTCGTTCGCCGCGCTCCGTCCCCACTTCGCCGAGATCGACCGCCAGGCCCGGCTCGCCGGCCCCGTCGAGGCGCAGAAGCGCTCGCTCTTCCAACGCCACATCGTCGAGCTCTACCAGCGGCTCGTGCTGTTCCAGCGGCTCAAGAACAGCCTCCGGATCGAGGACTCGCCCGACTTCGCGCGCGAAGTCGCGCTCTACCGGGAGGCCCTCCGACCCGGCGTCGCCGCGATGTCGCTCCGCGAGGCGGGGCGGGAGTTCGACCAGGCGGCCTTCGACACCTTCATCACCTTCGCGGCCCGCTACCGCTCGCTTTCGGAGACCGCGCACATCCGGGTCGTGCCGCCGCTCGAACCGACCCCGGAGACCGATCGCACCGCGTGGCAGAACCTGGGCGAGAGCCTCGTCGGGTCCGTCCGCGACGGCCGCATCCACCCGGCGGTCGAGGGCTACGCCGCGATCGGCAAGGCCTACCGCGAGGGCGACACCGCGGGCTTCAACGCCGCCGTCACCGCGCTCAAGGACTGGATGACCGAAGGATACGGGCCCGAGATGCGGCGCGTCGGCCACGAGACCTTCTTCAACCGCTACGCGCCCTTCTACCTCGCCCTCGTCATCTACGTGCTGGTCTTCGTGCTCGCCTGCGCCTCGTGGCTGACGGGACCGGGAACGCTGCGCCACACCGCCCACCTCCTCACCGGCCTCGCCCTCCTCATCCACACCAGCGGGATCCTCTTCCGCATGTACCTGGAGGGTCGGCCACCGGTCACCAACCTCTACTCGTCCGCGGTGTTCGTGGGCTGGGGCGCGGTGCTTCTCGGGATGATCCTGGAGCGGCTCTACCGCAACGGCGTGGGGAGCTTCGTCTCCGGATTGATCGGGTTCGGCACGCTCGTGGTCGCGCACAACCTCGTGCTCGTCTCCGGCGGCGACACCATGGAGATGATGCGCGCCGTGCTCGACTCCAACTTCTGGTTGGCGACGCACGTGGTCGTGATCACGATCGGCTACTCGGCGACGTTCCTCGCGGGCTTCCTCGGCCTCGTCTACATCGTGCTCGGCCTCGCGACGAAACTCCTCGACCGCCCGTTCGATCCGCGCTCCGAGGCGGCGCGGACGCGCAGCGAGACCAACGCGGCCGCGATCACCCGCATGACCTACGGGACGATCTGCTTCGCGATGTTCTTCAGCTTCGTCGGCACGGTGCTCGGCGGCATCTGGGCCGACCAGTCGTGGGGCCGCTTCTGGGGGTGGGATCCCAAGGAGAACGGGGCCGCGCTCATCGTGATCTGGAACGCGATCATCCTCCACGCGCGCTGGGGCGGCTACATCCGCGAGCGCGGCCTCGCCGTGATGGCCGTGTTCGGCAACGTGGTGACCGCATGGTCCTGGTTCGGGACGAACATGCTCGGCATCGGCCTGCACTCCTACGGCTTCATGGACGAGGCCTTCCTCGCGCTGATGGCCTTCAACATCTCGCAGCTTCTCGTGATGCTCCTCGCCGCGGTGCCCCTCGCGAAGTGGCGCAGCGCCGCCGCCCGGGGCCCGCGCCCCGCCGCCGGCTAGGCGCCGGGGCGGTCACGGGTCTTTCGGATCGGCGTGCATCGCCAGCGCGTCGCCCTCGAGGGTGAAGCGCACGACGGCGCCCTCGGCGACTCCGCCCTCGAGCAGGGCGCGGGCGAGCCGGGTCTCGACATGCCGCTGGAGGAAGCGCCGGAGCGGTCGCGCCCCGTAGACCGGATCGTAGCCGCGCTCGGCCGTCCAGGCCTTCGCCGCCGCGTCGAACGCGACGCTCACGCGACGGTCGGCGAGCCGGCGGTTCAAGTCGGCGAGGAGCAGCTCCACGATCGCGCCGATCTCCTCGAGGGTGAGGGGCTTGAAGAGGATGATGTCGTCGATGCGGTTGAGGAATTCCGGGCGGAACGCCTGCCGCAGCTCCGCGAAGACCGACTCGCGCACGCTCTCCGGGATCGTCGGTCCGCCGACGCGCTCGACGAGGTGCCGGCTCCCGATGTTGGAGGTCATGATCACGACGGTGTTTTTGAAATCGACGGTGCGGCCCTGCGCGTCGGTGATGCGGCCGTCGTCGAGCACCTGGAGCAGGACGTTGAAGACGTCGGGGTGCGCCTTCTCGATCTCGTCGAAGAGGACGACGGAGTACGGCTTGCGCCGGATCGCCTCGGTGAGCTGCCCGCCCTCGTCGTAGCCGATGTAGCCGGGCGGCGCGCCGATGAGCCGCGCGACGGCGTGCTTCTCCATGTACTCCGACATGTCGATGCGCACCAGGTTCTGCTCCGAGTCGAAGAGCGATTCGGCGAGCGTCTTCGCGAGCTCGGTCTTGCCCACGCCCGTCGGGCCGAGGAAGACGAAACTGCCGATGGGCCGGCGCGGATCCTTGATCCCGGCGCGCGCGCGCAGGATCGCATCGGCCACGAGATCGACCGCCTCGTCCTGACCGACCACGCGCCGGTGCAACACCTCGGGCAGCCGGAGGAGCTTCTCCTTCTCGCCCTCGAGCAGCCGCATGACGGGGACGCCCGTCCACTTGGAGACGATCTCGGAGATCTCCTCCTGCGAGACCTCCTCCTTGAGCAACGCCGCCGAGCGCGCGCGGCCCTCCGCCCGTGCGAGCTCCGCCTCGAGCTGGGTGAGTCTGCCGTACTTGAGCTCCGCCGCACGGTTGAGGTCGGAGGCGCGCTCGGCGCGCTCGAGCTCGACCTTGGTCCCCTCGATCTGCTCACGGAGTTTCTGCACGCGGCCGATCGACTCCTTCTCGTGCTCCCATTGCGTGCGCAGGCCCTTCGCGCGCTCGCGCAGGTCGGCGAGTTCCTTGCGCAGCACGGCGAGGCGCTCGCGGCTGGCGTCGTCCTTCTCCTTGGCGAGCGCGGTCTCCTCGATCTCGAGCTGCATGGTGCGCCGGGTGAGCTCGTCGAGCTCGGTCGGCATGCTGTCCATCTCGGTGCGGATCATCGCGCAGGCCTCGTCGACGAGGTCGATCGCCTTGTCGGGGAGGAAGCGGTCGGAGATGTAGCGGTGGGAAAGCACGGCCGCGCTGACGAGGGCGTTGTCCTGGATGCGCACGCCGTGGTGGACCTCGAAGCGCTCGCGCAGGCCGCGCAGGATCGAGATCGCGTCCTCGACGGTCGGCTGGTCGACGAGCACGGTCTGGAAGCGGCGCTCGAGCGCGGCGTCCTTCTCGATGTGCCTGCGGTATTCGTCGAGCGTGGTGGCGCCGATGCAGTGGAGCTCCCCGCGGGCGAGCATGGGCTTGAGCATGTTGCCGGCGTCCATCGCGCCGTCGACCTTGCCCGCGCCGACGATGGTGTGGAGTTCGTCGATGAAGAGGATGATGCGGCCCTCCGCGGCCTTGATCTCCTGGAGGACGGCCTTGAGGCGCTCCTCGAACTCGCCGCGGTACTTCGCGCCCGCGACGAGCGCGCCCATGTCGAGGGAGAAGACGGTCTTGTCCTTGAGCCCCTCGGGCACGTCGCCGCGCACGATCCGCTGGGCGAGACCCTCGACGATGGCGGTCTTGCCCACGCCCGGCTCGCCGATGAGCACGGGGTTGTTCTTGGTCTTGCGCGAGAGGATCCGGATGACGCGGCGGATCTCGCCGTCGCGACCGATCACCGGGTCGAGCTTGCCGCGCCGCGCCTGGGCGACGAGGTCGAGACCGTACTTCTCGAGGGCCTGGTAGGTCGCCTCGGGGTTCTGCGAGGTGACCCGCTGGTTGCCGCGCACCTCGCGCAGCACCTGGAGCACGCGCGCCCGGTCGAGGTTGAAACTCGAGAGAAGTTTCGCGAGCGCGGCCGGCTTCGCCACGTCGATGAGACCGAGGAAGACGTGCTCCACGCTGACATACTCGTCCTTGAGCGCCCGGGCCTCGGCCTCGGCGCGGGTGAGCACGTCGTTGACGGCCTGGGTGACGTAGATCCGCGAGGTGTCGACGCTGCCCGAGACGCGCGGCAGCCTGTCGAGCTCGCGCTCGAGGGCGAGGCGCACGGCGTTGGGCGTGATCTCGAGCTTGCGGAACACGCCCTCGACGATGCCGCCCTCCTGCGCGAGCAATGCGGCGAGGAGGTGCAGCGTATCCACTTCGTTGTGGTTGCGACGCCGGCCCTCGCTCTGCGCCTCCAGCAGGGCGGCGCGGGCCATTTCGGTCATTCGGTTCGGATCCATCGAGATAGGTTTTCCACCGGTGTCGCACGTTCCGTTCCGATCCGCCGGGATCGGACGACGGTGGGAACATGGACGCGGACAAGGCTCGCGGCCAGCGGGTTACGATCCGCGGGTAACGGCCACCGTCTGCCGCACACGGGCGGCCGACGGACGGTTCGTCCCGGCGGGCGCGACCGGGGCGGGACAATACGCCACGGACTCAGAGCCGGCAGATCAGGAGCTCGCGCTCGAACAACATCTCCTTGGGGAGGTGGGCGTGGAGATCGAGGAAGAGGGTCTCGTGGTCGAGGATCTCGCGCCGCCAGGCCTCCCGGTCGACCGCCATGATCTCGTCCCACTTCTCCCGGGGGAACTTCAGCCCGCGCCACTCGATCGACTCGTAGTGGGGCACCCAGCCGATCGGGCTCTCCTTGCCGACGGCGCGACCGTTCGTGCGGTCGACGATCCACTTGAGGATGCGCATGTTCTCGCTGAACCCGGGCCAGATGAACGAGCCCGCGGCGTCCTTCCGGAACCAGTTCACGTGGAAGACCCGGGGCGTCTCCGAAAGATGCCGCTGCATCTTGATCCAGTGGCGGAAGTAGTCGCCCATGTTGTATCCACAAAAGGGAAGCATCGCCATCGGATCCCGCCGCACCTTGCCGACCGTCCCGGCCGCGGCCGCGGTCATCTCCGAACCCATGGTCGCGCCCACGTAGACGCCGCTGGTCCAGTTGAAGGACTGGAAGACGAGCGGCATCGTGCTCATGCGGCGGCCGCCGAAGATGAAGGCCTTGATGGGGACGCCCTCGGGATCCTCCCACGCGGGGTCGATGGTCGGGCACTGGCTCGCGGGCGCGGTGAAGCGGGAGTTCGGGTGCGCCGCGACGCGACCGCAGTCCGGGGTCCACTCCCGACCGGTCCAGTCGATGAGGCGCGGCGGCGGGGTCTCGGTCATGCCCTCCCACCAGACGTCGCCCTCGGGCGTCATCGCGACGTTGGTGAAGATCGTGTCGCGGGTGAGCGAGGCCATGGCGTTGGGGTTGGTCGCCGCGGAGGTGCCCGGCGCGACGCCGAAGAATCCGGCCTCCGGATTGATCGCGCGGAGCCGCCCGTCGGGGCCGGGCCGGATCCACGCGATGTCGTCGCCGACCGTCCAGACCTTCCATCCCTTGAAGCCCTTGGGGGGGATCAGCATCGCGAAATTCGTCTTGCCGCAGGCGCTCGGGAAGGCCGCAGCGACGTAGGTCTTCTCCCCCTTGGGGTTCTCGACCCCGAGGATGAGCATGTGTTCGGCCATCCAGCCCTCGTCGCGGGCCATGCAGGAGGCGATGCGCAGGGCGAAGCACTTCTTCCCGAGCAGGGCGTTGCCACCGTATCCGGATCCGAACGACCAGATCGCGCGCTCCTCCGGGAAATGCACGATGTACTTGGTCGGATTGCACGGCCACGGCACGTCCCGCTCGCCTTTCGCGAGCGGCTTCCCCACCGAATGGATACAGGGGACGACGCGTTTGTCGCCGAGCGCGTCGAGCACGGCGCGACCCATCCGGGTCATGATCCGCATGTTGACCACGACGTAGGGCGAGTCGGTGAGCTCGACGCCGATGTGCGCCAGCGGGGAGCCGATCGGCCCCATGCTGAAGGGTACGACGTACATCGTGCGACCCTCCATGCAGCCGGTGAAGAGCCCCTTGAGGATCCGCTTCATCTCGAAGGGATTCATCCAGTTGTTGGTCGGGCCGGCCGCATCCTTCGAGTGGCTGCAGATGAAGGTGCGGTCCTCGACCCGCGCGACGTCGCCCGGGTCCGACCGCGCGAGGTAGGAGCCCGGTCGCCGCGCCTCGTCGAGCTTCACGAAGGCGCCGGCCTTCACGAGGGCTCCGCAAAGCGCGTCGTACTCCTCCTTCGATCCATCGCACCAGTGGATCCGGTCCGGACGGCAGAGCGCGGCCATCTTCTCGACCCAACGGATCAGGTGCCGGTTGCTGGTGAGCGGTTTGGAGGGGTCGCGTCGAGGCATGCGGGGAAAAACTCGCGCCATCGACCGGGGGTGTAAAACAAAAGCTCGGGGGACTCCATCACACTGTTGAACCCGGTCCGCCGCGGATCCGCTTCAAATCCAGGTAAATCCCCCGGGGCCAACCCGATCCGGATGAACCCGTCTCGTTCGTGCGACGAGCATCTCCCCATCCTCCCTTGACGCGCAAAATCCTCATCCTTCGCGGCACGCCCAAGGCACGCCGCACCCTCGGTCTCCTGCTCGCCGACCTTGGTTTCGACATCCGCGGCTTCACCGACTCCGCGGAGGCCCTGAAATTCGCCCGTCAGGAGCTCTTCGACCTCGCCATCACCGACCACGACCTCGGCGACACCACCGGTTTCGCCTTCGTCGAGGGCCTCAAGAAGATCCAGCCCACGGTCCCCGTCTTCCTCATCGCGGCCAACCTCGACCTGCCCTCGGTGATCAAGGGCATCCGACTCGGGATCACCGACGTCTTCAACAATCCCGACGACGTGCGCGACGTCGTCCGCCGCGCCATGGTCCTGCTCAAGGCCGAGGGCCCGCAGCCCGAGCTCGCCTCCGACGACGAGCTCCGGGCTCTCGGCGAGACCCTCGACGCCGTCGGCTCGCCCGCCGCCCCGGCCGACGGAGCAACCGCCGAGCCGACCGAGGCCGTCGGCGACACCTCCGCCTCGCGCCGCCGCGCCGCCGGCCTTCGCCAGGACCTCGACCGACTCTCGCTCGAGCGTCGGGACCTCGAGACCGCCGCCGAGAAGCTTCGCAAGGACAAGTCCCGCCTCGAGACCGAACTCGCCGACCTCGCCGCGCAGAAGCAGGAGTACGACCGCCTCTCCGCCGAGCTCGTGAGCCTGCGCAAGGTCTCGGCCCGCGAGGCCGAGGCCCGCACCCGCGCCCAGGCCGAGGTCGAGGCCGCCCGCATCCGCAACACCGAGGAACGCGCCCGGCTCGCCGAGCGCGAAGGCGCGCTCGCCGCCGAATCCGACCGGCTCTCCGCCGAGGCCGCCCGCGCCATCGAGCTGCTCCGGCAGCTCCAAGCCGACCGCGCCGGGATCGATGAGCTGCGCGAAAGACTCGCCCGCGAGACCGAATCGATCGACCAGGCGAAGTCGGAGGTCGCCCGCCAACTCGACCGGAGCGCCGGGCTCGACGCCGCGCAACTCGCCCTCGAGGAACGCGTCCGCCAGATCGACGCGCGCGCCGAGACCCTCGGCGCCGACTCGGAACGACTCGCCACCCTCGAGACCGAACTCGCCGCGAGCCGCCTCCAGCTCGAACAGGAAAAGGCCAGCCTCCGCGAGTCCGTCGCCCGCCTTCACGCCGAGACGGAATCGACCGGAAGAGAACGCCAACAGCTCACCAACGACGCCGCCCGCCTCGAGCGACGGCGCGGCGAACTCGCCAGACTCGAAGCCGCCCTCCAGGAGCGCGGGACCGGGATCGAGACCCGCGAGGCCCATCTCGCCGCGGCCGAGCAGGACCTCTCCCGCCGCGAGGCCGCCGTCGCCGGCGTCGAAGAGCTCCGCGCCGCCGTCGAAACCGAGGGCTCGCGCCTCGCCGCCGAGGCCTCCCGCCTGTCCGCGCTCGAACGGGCGCTTCAAACGCGGGGCCTCGAGATCGAGGCCGCGACGACCGCCGTCCGCGAGGCCGAGGAACGCGCCATCGCCGGCCGCGCCCGCCTCGAAGACGAGGCCTCCGCGCTCGCCCGTGCGACCCGCGAGCTCGACGCCGCCCGCGGCGAACTCGAGGCCGAACGCGGGCGACTCGAAGCGCTCCGCACCTCCCTCGCCGCCCGCGAGCGCCAGCTCGGCGAGGCCGAGACCTCCCACCGCGACGCCACCCTCCGGCTCGACGAGCGTTCGTCGACGCTCGACGCCGCCGAGGCGCGCACCAAGGCCGCCGTCGAGCGCATCGAATCCTCCCGCACCGAACTCGCCGCCGAGCGCGAACTGCTCGAGGCCGACGCCCTCCGCGCCGCCGAGCGCGACCGCGAACTCGAGGCCCGGAGCGTCGCCCTCGACCAGTCCCAACGCGAACTCGCCGCCCAACAGGAACGCCTCGACCAACTCGCCGCGGAACTCCGTGCGCGTTCCGACCAACAGAAATCGGAACAGCGGCGGATCGACGAGGCCCGCGTCCAGCTCGCCGGCCTCGAAGAGCGTGCCGCCCACGTCGACGCCGAAGGCCGGAGGATCGACGAGGAGGCCGCCGCCCTCGCCACCCGCGTCTCCGCGGTCGACGCGCGCGAGACGGAACTCCGCGCCCTCCGCGCCTCCATCGACAAGGACGCCCAGCTCGAGGCCGAGCTCGTCGCCCTCGCCGCCGCCTCCGCCCGCGCCGCCGCCGCCCAGAAGGAGGCCGAGGAAAAGGCCGCCTCCGCCGAACGCGCCGCCCGCGACGCCGAGGCCGGGGCCGCCGACAACGAACGTCTGCGCGCCGAACTCGTCGCCCGCCTCGAGCGGCAGAAGAACGTCCAGGCGGCCGAGTCCGCCCTCTCCGAAAAGGAACTCGCCCTCGAGGGCGCCCGCCGCGAAGTCGAGGCGCTGCGCGAACGCATCGCCGTCCAGGCCGCCGGCCTCTTCAAGCGCGAGGAGATCTACCGCCAGGAATCGGCCGCCCGCGAACACGCCCTCGAAACCGAACGCGCCGCGATCAAGACGGAGGCCGAGACGCTGCGTCGCCGCGCCGCCGCCGTCGAGACCGAGACCCGGAGCCTCCAGGCCGCCCTCGCCGAGCTCGACTCGCGCCGCGCCGAGATCGAGGCCCGCGAGGCGCAGTCCCTCGCCGCCTCCCGCGAGGCGGAGGGCGCCACCGCCCGCGTGCGCGACGCCGAAGCCCGCCTGGGCGCCGAGCGCCGGGCGCTCGAGACGGAACGCGAGAACATCCGCCACGCCCACGCCCGTGCCGAGGCCCTCCAGGCCGAGGTCGCCCTCGCCGAGTCGGCCCTCGCCGAGTCGCGCGAAAAACTCGCGCTCGACCGCGAAGCCCTCTCCAAGGCCCGCGCCGAGGCCGACGCCATCCTCGCCCTCCGCGAATCGGTCGCCGACGAGCGCGAGTCGATCCGGCGCTCCCGCGAGACGCTCCGCCGCGAGGAGCAATCCCTCGCCGCCTCCCGCGACGCGATGGAGGCCGCCCGTCACGAAAACGAGCAACGCTCCGCCACCCTCGCCGCCGAGCGCCAGTCGCTCGCCGCCGCCCGCGCCGAGCTCACCGGCCGCACCGCCGTGCTCGACCTGCGCGAGGAGGAACTCGACGCCCTCGCCACGCGCCTGCGCTCCGGCGGCGACGCCGCGCCCCTCGAATCCGAAGCCCTCGCCGCCGCCCGCCAACAGGTCGAGGAGGAACGCCGGACCGTCACCCGCGAGCGCGCCGAACTCGAGCAGCGCGCCGCCAGGCTCGTCGCCGAGACGCAGGCCCACCAGAAACGCGCCGCCACCCTCGAAGCCGACCTCGCGGAGATCGCGGCGGGCCGCGAGACCCTCGCCGTCGAAAACGCGCGCCTCGAGCGCGAACGAGCCGCCCTCGCCCGCCTCGCCGGCCAGTCGGCCTCTCTGGAGGCCGAGACCGAGCGGCTCGCCGCCTGGGAACGCCGCCTCCAGGCCTCCGCCGACGCCTCGACCCAGGCGACGATGCACCTGGAGATCCGTCTCCAGCAGCTCGCCGCCGAGGAGGCCGTCCTCGCCGGTGAAAAGGCCGCGCTCGCCGAGCGCAACGCCCGCGAGCTCCAGCAGCGCGAGGAGGAGCGCGCCGCGACCTCCGGCGAACGCGCCCGCCTCGATGCGCTCAAGGACGCGCTCACCACCGAGCGCCGCGTCCTCGCCTCCGAGCGCGAGAAACTCGACGAGCTCCGCGCCACCCTCGAGCACGAACGTCGCGCGCTCGCCACCGACCGCCAGCGGATCGAGGGCGACCTCGCCGCCCTCCAGGGTGGTCGCGACGACGGCCGCGCCCTCGCGGCTGCGCGGGAGGAACTCCGCCGCGAACGCGAGCAGATGGTCGCCGAGCGCCGCGCCCTCCAGCTCGACGCCGCCCGTTTCGCCGAAGAGCAGGCCCGCGCCGTCCGCCAGCGCGAGGAAGTCCGCGCCCGGCTCGACGCCCAGCGCGAGACGCTCGCGGGCCGCGAGGCCGAGCTCGAGCAACGCGTCAACCAGGCCGCGATCGAACGCCTCCGCGCCGACGAGGGCGACCGCGTCGCGCTCGACGCCCTCCGTCTCGAGCTCGAGACCGAGCGCGAAGCCCTCCAGCAGGAACGTCTCAACCTCCGGCTCGAGGTCGCGCGCAACAAGGAGACGACCGCCCGCATCGAAGAGGACCGCAAGCACCTCCTCGACGACCTCGAGGCCCTCGAAGGCCAGGAGAAGTCGCTCAAGACTTTCGAGACCCGCCTCCGCCAGCAGGCCGCCCGCCTCGAGAAGGAACGGGTCAAGGCAAAGTCCGGCAAGGGCCCCGCCGCCGTCGTGGACGACGCCGCGGTCAAGCTCGCCTGGGACAAGATCCAACACGCGACCGAAGCGCTCGAGCGCGAACGCAAGGCGTTCCTCGAGGACGTGCGCGGATTCCAGGAACAGGAAGCCGCCCTTCGCCGCTACGAGGAGCGCCTCCGCGAGAAGCAGGCCGCGGTGGAGCGCGAGCGCGAACGCCTGGAAGAACACCAGCGCGAGTTCACCGTGCGCATGGCCCAGGCCGCCTCCGCCGCCAACGTCGCCTCCGGCCGCTCGATGTGGTCGACGAGCCGAAAGCCGGCCAAGCGCACCTGAGCCGGTCGTCCGCCTCCAGGGCCGACGAATCCTTACTCGCTGGAGCGGCGGCGTCCCCGCCGCCGGGTGCGACGTCCAACCGGCGGCAAGGATGCCGCCGCTCCAAGAGCGACCGCCCAACCGCGACGGCAGTCGCCCTCGCGACCCGCGTAAACCACGGAGCCTCCCGGCGAATCGAAGGCCGCGAATGGGCCCCGCGATCCGACAAGATCGAGGTTGCCAAGCCTCGGAGCGGACCTACACCCTCCGCCTCCCCGACCGGGGCGATTAGCTCAGTTGGTTAGAGCACCTGCATCACACGCAGGGGGTCACTGGTTCGAGTCCAGTATCGCCCACCATCCGGCGGAGCCGGTGTGGGTCGTCGAAATACGACCCATCAGGGCGACTTTTCTCGTCGGGTAGGGTTTCCCCTGATTCTGCAGCGAGCCCCGAACCGAGGCTTCCCTGAGCGGATCTCTCCAGGCAGTTTCCTCCAAGCCCCAAGTTCCCTCGACTGCCATGAAACACCTGCTCCTCGCGCTCACCTCCTCGGTCCTCGCGGCCTCCACCGCCGTCGGCCAAGTCACGCTGACAGGCTCCTCGTATTCGGAGAACTTCAACGGCCTCGGGACCGCTCTGCCGACGGGATGGAC
>DAIPIQ010000046.1:12402-22836 GCA_036770745.1 Opitutaceae bacterium
GACACCATCGGCATCGACAACTTCTCCCTCACCTACACCGCGATCCCCGAGCCGTCCACCTATGGGCTGATCCTCGGGGTCGGGGCGCTCGGGTTCGCGGCCTACCGCCGCCGTCGGCGGGCCGGGGTCGCGGGCTGAGCGGCGGCGTTTCCCGCGCAGATCCGATTTGCGCGTGCGGGGGCGGATCCTAGCTTCCCGCGCATGTCCGTGCCTTCCGAATCGCCGGTCTGCGGCGCGCCTTCCGATCGCCTTGCCAACGCTTCCGTCGCGCCGACGGATTCCTTCGCCCGCCGACACATCGGGCCGGATGCGGCGGAGATGGCCGCGATGCTCGCGGCGATCGGCCAGCCTTCGCTCGATGCGCTCATCGATGCGGCCGTGCCGGCTTCGATCCGGCGCGACCCCCTCGACCTGCCGGCCGCGGTCGGCGAGTCGGCCGCCCTCGCCGAGCTGCGGGAGCTCGCGGCGCAGAACCGCGTGTTCCGCAGCGCCATCGGCCTCGGCTACCACGGCACGCACACGCCCGGCGTGATCCAACGCACGATCCTCGAGAACCCCGGCTGGTACACCGCCTACACGCCCTACCAGGCCGAGATCTCCCAGGGCCGGCTGGAGGCGCTGCTCAATTTCCAGACGATGGTCTGCGACCTCACCGGGCTCGAGATCGCCAACGCCTCGATGCTCGACGAGGGCACGGCGGCGGCCGAGGCGATGATGCTGTGCCACCGGCTCAAGGACGGTCCGGCGGGCGTGTTCTTCGTCTCCGAGCGGTGCCATCCGCAGACGATCGACATCGTCAAGACCCGCGCCCGCCCGCTCGGGATCACGGTCGCGGTGGGCGACCACGCGGATTTCGAGCCGGGGGCCGACTGTTTCGGCGTGCTTGTCCAGTACCCGGATACGACCGGCTCGATCCACGACTTCGAGGAGTTCTTCGCGGCCGTCCATGCGCGGGGGGCGTTGGCGATCGTCGCGACCGATCTCCTCGCGCTCACGCTCCTGCGCGCGCCCGGGACGTTCGGGGCGGACGTCGCGGTCGGCTCGGCCCAGCGCTTCGGCGTGCCCATGGGCTTCGGCGGGCCGCACGCGGCCTTCCTCGCGACGCGCGACGCCTTCAAGCGCCAGCTTCCCGGCCGGCTCGTCGGCGTCTCGAGGGACGCGCAGGGCGACCCCGCGCTCCGCCTCGCCCTCGGCACGCGCGAGCAGCACATCCGCCGTGACAAGGCCACCTCCAACATCTGCACCGCCCAGGTCCTGCTCGCGGTCATGGCCTCGATGTATGCCGTCTACCACGGCCCCGAGGGCCTCGCGACGATCGCGACCCGGGTGCGCCGGCTCACCCTGATGCTCGCCGAGGGCCTGCGCGCGCTCGGCGCGACGGTCAACCGGGAGCCCGTCTTCGACACCCTGACCGTGGGCAACGTCGCGGCCGGCCGGGTCCACGCCGCGGCCGAGGCGCGGCGTTTCAACCTCCGTGTCGTCGACCCGCACACCGTCGGGATCTCGCTCGACGAGACGTTCACCGAGGAGGAGGTGCGGACGATCCTCGGCTTCTTCGGCGACCCCGGGCGGTTGCCCGCGGCCGGGACGGTCGATGCGGCCGTGCCCGCCCCGCTCGCGCGCACCACGCCGTTCCTCCGCCACCCCGTCTTCAACCGGCGTCACACCGAGCACGAGATGCTGCGCTACATCAAACGGCTCGAGGCGAAGGACCTTTCCCTCTGCCACTCGATGATCGCGCTGGGCTCGTGCACGATGAAGCTCAACGCGACCAGCGAGATGTTCCCCGTCTCGTGGCCGGAGTTCGGACAGCTCCATCCCTTCGCCCCCGCGGACCAGACGCGCGGCTACCAGCGGATGTTCCGCGACCTCGAGCGCTGGCTCGCGGAGATCACCGGTTTCGCCGCCGTCTCCCTCCAGCCCAACGCCGGCTCACAGGGCGAGTACGCGGGGCTGCTCGCGATCCGCGGCTACCACGAGGCCCGCGGGGAGGGCCGCCGCGACGTCTGCCTGATCCCGACGAGCGCCCACGGCACCAACCCCGCCTCCGCCGTGATGTGCGGCTACAAGGTCGTGCCCGTCGCCTGCGACGCGCGGGGCGACATCGAGCTCGCCGATCTCGAGGCCAAGGCCGCCGCCCACGCCGACCGCCTCGCGGCCCTGATGATCACCTACCCGTCCACCCACGGCGTCTTCGAGCCGTCGATCCGCGAGGTCTGCGCCCTCGTCCACGCCCGCGGCGGCCAGGTCTACATGGACGGGGCCAACATGAACGCCCAGGTCGGCCTCACCTCGCCCGGCCGCATCGGGGCGGACGTCTGCCACCTCAACCTCCACAAGACCTTCTGCATCCCCCACGGCGGCGGCGGGCCCGGGATGGGGCCGATCGCGGTCGCCGCCCACCTCGCCCCGCACCTGCCCGGCCACGTGTATTCAGAGTCCGGGCACACGTCGGTCGGATCCGTCTCCGCCGCGCCCTTCGGCTCCGCCTCGATCCTCGTCATCCCGTGGATGTACATCCGCCTGACCGGCCCGGACGGGCTGACCGCGGCGACACGCGTCGCGATCCTCGCGGCCAACTACGTGGCCCGCCGGCTCGACCCGTTCTTTCCCGTGCTCTACCGCGGACCCTCCGGCCTCGTCGCCCACGAGTGCATCATCGACCTGCGCGGCTGGAAACGCGCCGGGATCGAGGTGGAGGACGCGGCCAAGCGGCTCATGGACTACGGCTACCACGCCCCCACGATGTCGTTCCCCGTCGCAGGCACGTTCATGATCGAGCCGACCGAGAGCGAATCGAAGGCGGAGCTCGACCGCTTCTGCGACGCCCTCGTCGCGATCCACGGCGAGATGCAGGCGGTGGTGAACGGCGAGTCCGACCGCACCAACAACCCCCTCAAGCACGCCCCCCACACCGCGAAGGCGGTCTGTGCCGACGCATGGGACCATCCCTACTCGCGCGAGAGCGCGGCCTTCCCCGCGCCCTGGTGCCGCGAGGGCAAGTTCTGGCCGGCCGTCGGCCGCGTCGACAACGTCCACGGCGACCGCAACCTCGTCTGCTCCTGCGTCGGCATGGAGGCCCACGCGGTGGCGACCGAACGGTGAAGATCGCCCGCCTCCGCCTGCCTTCGGGCGCCATCGCGCACGCCGCCCTGCGGCCCGACGGCACGGCCATGCTCCTCGCCGGCGACGTCCTCGCCCGGCCGGTCGTGACCGGCGAGGTCGTCTCCGACTTCAAGCTCCTCGCCCCGATCGTGCCGGCGTGCATCATCGGGATCGGCCTCAACTACAAGCGCCACGCCGAGGAGGGCGGGCGCGGCGTCCCGGCCCGGCCGATGTGGTTCATGAAGACCCCGGGCGCGCTCCAGAATCCCGGCGACCCGATCCTCATCCCCACGACGTGTGCGAGCAGCGAGGTCGACTTCGAGGCCGAGCTCGCCGTCGTGATCGGCCGCACCTGCCGCAACGTCCGGCGCGAGGACGCCCTCGGGCACGTCGCCGGCTACACGGTCGCCAACGACGTCACCGCCCGCGACTGGCAGCACAAGTGGGGCGGCGGCCAGTTCTGCCAGGCGAAGAGCTTCGACACGTTCCTCCCGCTCGGGCCCGTGCTCGTGACCCCCGACGAACTGCCCGAGCCGCACGCGCTTCCCATCCGCTCCACGCTCAACGGCCGGGTGATGCAGGACTGGACGACCGCCGACATGGTCTTCGACGTGCCGGCGTTGATCGAATTCCTCAGCGCGAGCCGCACGCTCCCCGCGGGCACGCTCATCCTCACCGGCACGCCCCACGGCGTCGGCCACGCCCGCACGCCGCCGGTCCACCTCCGCCCCGGCGACACGATCACGATCGAGATCGACGGCATCGGAACACTCACCAACCCCGTCGCCCTCGAACCACAGTGAACCCCGCCCCGCCCCCGCGCCGCTCCACCGTCAAGGACGCACTCTCCAGCGCGGGCCCGCTCGAGACGATCCTCATCCAGGGCTGGGTCCGCACCCGGCGCGACGCGAAGGATTTCTCCTTCGTCGAGGTCAACGACGGCTCCTGCCTCAAGGGCCTCCAGGTGGTCGTGGACGCGACCCTCCCGGACTACGCGCGGATCGCGCGGGTGACCACCGGGGCCTCGGTCTCGATCACCGGTCGGCTCGTCGCCTCGCAGGGCTCCGGTCAGGCGTGGGAGGTCGTGGCCGCGACGCTCGAGGTGCTCGGCGAGGCCGGCCCGTCCTACCCGCTCCAGAAGAAGGGGCACACGCTCGAGTTCCTCCGCGAGATCGCGCACCTGCGCCCGCGCTCGAACCTCTTCGGCGCGGTCTTCCGCGTGCGCAGCCGGCTGGCCTTCGCGATCCACCGTTTCTTCCAGGAGCGCGGCTTCGTCCACGTCCACACCCCGATCCTCACCGCGAGCGATTGCGAGGGCGCGGGCGAGCTCTTCCGCGTCACCACGCTCGATCCGCAGCGGCCGCCCCTCACGACGGAGGGCGCGGTGGACTTCGCCCGGGATTTCTTCGGAAAACCAACCCACCTCACGGTGAGCGGCCAGCTCGAGGCGGAGGTCTTCGCCTGCGCGTTCTCCAACGTCTACACCTTCGGTCCGACGTTTCGCGCGGAGAACTCCCACACCTCGCGCCACGCGAGCGAGTTCTGGATGGTCGAGCCCGAGATGGCGTTCTGCGATCTGCGGGGCGACATGGATCTCGCGGAAGTCTTCGTGAAGGCCCTCATCCGCGAGGCCCGCGAACACTGCGGCGAGGACCTGGAATTCTTCGCCCGCTTCGTCGACAAGGGCCTGCTCCAGCGGCTCGACTTCGTCCTGGAGCGCCCGTTTCAGCGCTGCAGCTACTCCGAGGCGATCGCGATCCTCGAGGCGAGCGGCGCGCGCTTCGAGCATCCCGTCGCGTGGGGCGCCAACCTCCAGAGCGAGCACGAGCGCCACCTCAGCGAGGTCCATTTCAAGAGCCCGGTCACGGTCCACGACTACCCGAAGACGATCAAACCCTTCTACATGCGCCTCAACGACGACGACCGCACGGTCGCGGCGATGGACGTCCTCGTCCCCGGGATCGGCGAGATCGTCGGCGGCAGCCAGCGCGAGGAGCGGCTCGAGGTGTTGCGGGCCGGCCTCGCGCGCCACGGCCTCCGGGAGGCCGACTACGAGTGGTACCTCGACCTGCGCCGCTTCGGCACCGTGCCGCACGCCGGCTTCGGGCTCGGCTTCGAGCGCCTGCTCATGTTCGTGACCGGCGTCGCCAACATCCGCGACGTGATCCCCTTCGCCCGCACCCCCGGCTCCTGCGGTTTCTGATCGCCGCCCTCGCCCGCATCAAAAGCACGTAAAGGCGGGTCGCCCTCCCGGACGGATCGCGGAAAGCCCCCGAAGCGTAGGGGCGCCGCCGTAAATCCATCCCTCCGGTGGTCGATGGAGAGGTTCCGTCATTCCCCGCCCGGGGAAGACTCACCTCCCATGTCGCCGCGCTCTCCGAGCCCCGCCAGACCTTCCACTTCAATCCGCGCCCGCCTCGTGTTGTCGCTCGCCCTGCTGGCGGCTTCGGTCGCCGGCGTCTCCCTGGTGTGCCAACAGATCTCCGGCGCCCGGGAGGAACGGTCCGCCTCCGAGCTCGCCCGCGCCAGCGTCCACCTGATCCGCACGACCGACGCCTTCGTTCAGGCGCTGCAGGACCACCGCCTCGCCTTGCACCTCCGGCGCACCGCCCCACCCGGGGCGCCGGCGCCCGAGCGACCGAAGGGCTTTGCCCGCGCCCGCGCCGATTTTCAAGACGCCCTCCTCGCCCACCCCCGCATCACCGCGGGCGAAGTCACGCGCTTCTCCACCGCGTTCGCCGGCTTCGAGCGCGCCGAAGCGGTCGCTCGCGCGAGGCCGGATGAGGAACGCCTCCTCGACACCGTCGCCCGGATCAACCGCCTGGTCGAGTTCACCGACGCGATCGGTTGGGTCGCCGCGAGTCGCCGGGTCCCCGCCGAGGTCGGCATCGGCATCTCCTCCCGGATGCGCGCGATCACCATCCGGGAAAACGTAAGTCGCCTGCGCGACCTGCTCGTCCTGCTCGAGCGCGACGCCTCGATGCTCGAGGCGAACGAGATCGCGGAGCTCGAAGACCGCATCGCGACGACCCTCAACCTGCTTCGCCAAGGTCACCATCGCGGCGCGCCCCCGCCGTCGCGCGACTTCGCCGCCCTGCGCACCTGGCTCCCCGCGCTCGATGGACCCGCCCCGACCGCCGCCCTCGCGGGCGCCCGCGAGTGGATCGACACCCATCTCGAGGAGGTCCGCCGCAACGGCGTCGAGCGGAACGCCGAGCTCGTCGCACGCGGCGAGGAGCTCGAGACGCGCACCCACGACCGCACGCTCACCGCGGGCCTCGCCTCCTTCGGCATCCTCGTGGGGATCGTCGCCCTCTGTGGAGCGGTCTTCCTCCTCCGCCGGATGGCCGCCGAGGCCTCCCTCTCGCGCCACGCCTCCGAGGCCGCCGCCGCCTACCTCGACCGGTTGCGCACCGCCCTCGACCAGCACGCCCTCGTCTCGGAGACCGATGCCGCCGGTCTCTTCACCGCCGTCAACGACAAGTTCTGCGCCGCAAGCGGCTATCCCCGCGAGGAACTGCTCGGGCAGACCCACCCCCTCGTCGACTCGGACCGCCAGTCGGCCGAAACACTTCGCGAACTTCGCGAGACGGTGCGCGCCGGCGGCATCTGGAAGGGCCAGATCGAAAACCGCCGCAAGGACGGATCGGCCTTCTGGACCGACGAGACAATCGTCCCCTTCCTCGGCCCCGACGGGGTTTCCGCCCGCTTCCTCTCGATCGCCCGCGACATCACGCTCCGCAAACAGACCGAGGCCGAACTCAAGCGCCTCTCCGTCGTCGCCCGGCACACCACCACCGGCGTCGTCATCACCGATCCGCTCGGCCGCATCGAATGGATCAACGACGCCTCCCGCCGTCTCGCCGGACTCACGGACGATGCCGCGATCGGTCGCACCCTCCCGGAGCTCGTTGGAGGTCCCGACGCCGCCGTCATCGAACAGGCCATCCGGGCCGGTGGTGGTCACCGCGGGGAACTCCTCCTGCACCGGACCGATGGCCGCACCCGCTGGGTCCGGCTCGGGCTCGACCCCGTGGCCGACGACTCCGGCGGCACGACCCACTTCGTCGGCATCGTCGACGACGTCACCGAGGCGCGCGAACTGCGCACGCGCGTCACCGCCGCCCACGACCTTCTCGTCCAGACCCAGAAGCTCGGCCGCATCGGAGGCTGGGAGTTCGACCTCGGCCGCCGCCGCCTCGTCTGGTCCGAGATGACCTACGCCCTCCACGACGTCCCCGCGGGTGCGCCGCTCGAATGGCACGACTGCACGCGTTTCGTCGCCGACGGACACCGCGAACGCCTCGGTCGCCTCCTCCTGCTCGCCATCCGCCGCTGCGAATCCTGGGACACCGAGGTCGAGATCCGCTCGGCGGGCGGCCGCCGCTTCTGGGCCCGCATCCAGGGCGCCCCCGTCGTCGCCGAAGGTCGCGTCACCAAGCTCGTCGGCACGATCCAGGACATCGACGAGCGCAAGCACCTCTCCCTCGCCCTCGAAGACACCAACCGACGCCTCGGGTCCTCCATCGCCGAGGCCGAGCGGCTCGCCAAGGAGGCCCGCGTCGCCACCGAGGCCAAGAGCCTCTTCCTCGCGAGCATGAGCCACGAGATCCGCACGCCGATGAACGGCGTGATCGGCTTCATCAACCTCCTCAAGGGCACCGCGCTCTCCGGAGAGCAGCGCGACTACGTCGACCAGATCCAGAACTGTGGCGACGCCCTCCTCGACCTGATCAACGACGTCCTCGACTTCTCCAAGATCGAGAGCGGACGGCTCGACCTCGAAAAGGCGCCCTTCTCGCTGCGCGACCTCGTCACCAGCTCGATCGAGACGGTGCTGCCGCGCGCCCTCGAGCGCCGGCTCGAGATCCTCTTCGACATCGATCCGGCCGTGCCCCTCGAGACCGTGGGCGACCCGGCCCGCATCCGGCAGGTGCTGCTCAACCTCATGAGCAACGCCGTCAAGTTCACCCGCGACGGCGAGATCCACGTCGGCGTGGGCGTCCTGCCCGCGGACTCCGCCGACGGCGCGCGCCTCCGCATCGCGGTGCGCGACACCGGCATCGGGATCGAACCCGCCGCGGCCGCCCGCCTCTTCACGCCCTTCACCCAGGCCGACGCCTCCACCACCCGCCGCTTCGGCGGCACCGGCCTCGGCCTCGCGATCTCCAAGCGCCTCGTCGAGCTCATGGGCGGCTCGATCGGCGTCGAGAGCACGCCGGGAGAAGGCTCGACGTTCTCGTTCACGATCCGCGTCGAGGTCTCCGTCCGGCATGGTATCCGTACTCCGGTGACGACCGGCCTCGCCGATCGCTCCGCCCTCCTCGTGGTCCCGAACCGTGCGGTCCGCGCCCAGCTCTGCACCGCGCTCACCGCCGCCGGCCTGCGCGTCCACGCCACCGACACCGGGGCCAAGGCCCTTGCGCTCCTCCCCTCCCTGCCGCCCTTCGACTTCGCGATCCTCGACCACGAACCGGCCGACATGCCGCTCGCCGACCTCGCCGCGGGCCTTGCGGCCGATCCCTCGTTCGCCCCGCTGCGCCGCCTCCACCTCGCCTTCCGCGCCCAGCCCAGACCGGAGGGCTTCTCCTCCCTCTTCGAAGGCTCGATCGTCAAACCGGTCGACACCTCGCGTCTCGCCGCGGAGCTCGCCGCCCGCCCCGGCGCCGCCCCGGCCCCGTCCCCCGCCGAGCCGTCGGGTCAGGACCTCGCGGCGGCCGCCGTCCGGGTGCTCGTCGCCGAGGACAACCCCGTCAACCAGCGCGTCATCCGCCTCCTCCTGCGCCGGCTCGGGATCGAGGCCGACCTCGCCGGCGACGGCCGCGAAGCCGTCGCCCGCGTCGCCGCCGGCGACTACGACCTCGTCCTCATGGACATGCAGATGCCCGAGCTCGACGGCCTCGGCGCGACCCGCGAGATCCGCGGCCTCGCGGAGCTCCGCCGCCAGCCGATGATCGTCGCCCTCACCGCCAACGCCCTCGCCGGCGACGCCGAGCGCTGTCTCGAGGCCGGGATGGACGACTACCTCTCCAAACCGGTGAAGCCCGATCAGGTCGCCGAAACCGTCCGCCGCGCCATCGAGCGCCGCGTCGCGCCCGCTCCCGTCCCGAAGGCCCGGCCGACGTGGACGAAGGGGCCGCACCGCCACCACGCGCCCGCGCGCACCCGCGACGTCCGGACTTGAAGCGCTGCGCTCCCGCGGCGAACCCTTGTCCGCGCCCCGCCCCTTCCCGAAAGTGTCGTCCCGCTCCGCCAGCCCCTCCGCCAGCCCCTCCGCCGCGACCGCCCGGCGCGTGCGCCCCGGGATCCTCCTCGGCGCCCTCGTCCTCGCCGCGCTCGCCGGGATGCTCCTCGGTCCGGGCCGCGACGCGCACCGGCCGGTGTATCCACTTCCTTTGGACGGGCACACCGTTCACCGGATCAACGCCTTGGTCGGCGGCCGGAGCCTGACCCGGGACGAGGTGCGGCGGCGCTACGGGATCGAGCTCCGCGGGAGCTCCCCGCTCACCACCACCGGGCTCCGCGACCTCATCCGCGCCCGGGAGGGCGCCGCTCCGGCGGACGGCGACGGCGCCTACGTGCGGCTGCACACCCGGGCCGACGGCGGAGTCGAGGAGGTCTGGCTCTGGCCCGAGCGATGAACACCGCGCGCCTCGCCGAGCTCAACCCCCTGGCCTTCTCGCGCACCGCGATGGCCCCGCCGACGCTGCTCATCGCGAAGTTCTCGGTCGTGCTCCTCGCCACCGGCGGCGTCTTCTTCCAGACCGCGACGCAGGCCGCGCCCCTGCTCTCCCAGGCCCGGTGGGCGGGGCCGGGCGGCGCGGGCCATCCCGTGCTCTCGCTCGCCTTCGTCGCGGCGGGACTGGCGTTGCTGCTCAATCGCGGCGTGCGGATCGCCCTGGTCCAGCAGCAGTTGCGCCACCCGCGTGCCGGCCCCGGCCAGCGACGGCTGTTCGGCATAGGCCTTCTTGGCCAGCGAGATCGCCTCGGGTCCCTGGCTCTCCAGGCTCAGCTGGTAGAGCAGGTTGGCGTCCTCCGCCTCCATGTCGGCGCGGGACATCAGCCCCAGGGACTTCATGTCCTTCAGGGTCTCGCGGGCGTCGGCCCAGCGGCCCGTGCGCTTCTGCAACTCGAACAGGGTGCGGACCACCCACTCGCTCTTGCGGTTGATGCGATAGGCCCGTTTCGCCAGCGTCAGCGCCTCGTCCCAGGCGCCGCGCTTCATCGCCTGCGTCAACAGGCCGCGGACGCCGAGGAACTCGGTGGACGGCCAGTCGCGCAGCGCCGCGAAATACTTCTCCGCCGCCGTCTCGTCCCCCTGCAACTGCG
>DAIPIQ010000215.1:0-5405 GCA_036770745.1 Opitutaceae bacterium
TGTTCGCCTCGATCCTGCGCGAGCGGCCCGCGGTCCACCCCGAGCTCGTGCTCAACCCCGCCGAAGAGCGGGCGCTCGTCGCGCTCGGTCTCGATCTCGAGGATGGGGAGGCGGCGCGGTGCCTCGGTCTCGAGCGCCGCACGATCGAACGCTACCGCAGCGCACTGACGGCGAAGTTTGGCACGATCGGTCGCACCGGGTTGCTCCGTGCGGCGTTGGAACATGGATACACGGCGGCCCGAGCGGATGGCACGCTTGTCATCGGACCCACCGCGGTCCTGCGCAACGTCGCGTCGGAGGGGAGCGGGGGAGCGGGGGAGCGGGGGAGCGGGGGAGGCGCGGTGACGGCGGGCCGATGCTGTCAAGCCTGCGGTTTGTGTAAATTTACACAAACGCCGCGCTGTCCGCACCACGTGTCGCCGGGGCAGGCTGGGGGCCGAGGTTGCTCCCCATGTCTCCCGAAGAATCCCGCTCCCGTCCGTCCCCTCCGGCGCGCCCCCGGGCGATCGCCGTCGCGCTCCTGCTCCTGTTGCCCGCCGCCTTCGCCTTGGCGCAGCCGCGCCCCGAACCGGGTGCACCGCCCGCCACGACCCCGGCCGTGCCGCGGGAGCGGCCGACGCGCTTCACCGACGGCGCGGTCAAGCCCGCGGAGGGCCGGCCCGCGAGCGCCTCCGCCCGGGCGGTGCGCGAGGTCGCGCGGCTGACGGTGGACGCCTGGGCGGCGTTCGATGCCGGTGAGCTCGAGAAGGGCCGGGGTCTCACCCGGGAGGCCGTCACCCGACTCGAGGTGCTGGAGCGGGAAGAGGCCCGGGGCCGGCGGCGCGCCGCGTGGGCGCTCGAGCGCGGCAGACTGTTGGAGCGTTTCCTCGGCGATGCGACGGGCGCACGCGAGGCCTACCTCGACGCTCTGGAGGCCGATGCGGGCAACGCCCGGGCCACCTTCGCGCTGGACTCGCTGCTCGCCCGCGAGGCGCGCGCGCTCCCGGTCGCCACACCCGGATCCTGAACCTCCCGGAGCATCGCACCATGAACACGAGGACATCGATCCGTTCGCTCGCCGCGATCGCGGGCTGCCTGGCGGCGACCCTTTCCGGAGGGGCGCAGAGCTCGAACATCGCCACCACCTCCGTGAACTATTCGCTCGTGCTCGAGGCCGACCCCTCGGCGACGGGGGTGGAGTTCCACGTCACCTTCGCGGGCCAGGGCCACTACTACTACGGCGGGTCGATCCAGACCACCCCGCGCGACGTGCGCCTCGAGCCGGGCCGGCCGGAGCTGCTGGCGATCGAGGCCTACGGCACGATCGAGGATCCGTGGGAGGGCCCGGTCTACGGTCCGGTTGACTTCACGTTCTCGGTCATCAGCACCACGACCTCTTCCGAGATCGTCCATTTCGACGGAACCTCGCGGGGTTACGCGGGAAGCGCGTGGGGATTCGCCCAGTTGACCGCCGTGCTGGCCCCGGAAGGCGGTTGCACCCTCTGCGGGCCGGGCAGCGAGTATGCGTTGACCACCGACGAGACCCGGCTGGCCTGGGAGGTGAAGCTCGGCCGCGAGGTGACGGGCGGCCCGGTCGACCCGGTCAAGCTCACGAGCGATGCGGTGGTGGCGGCGACGTTCTCGCGCAACGAGCTCAACTTCACCGCCCGCAACGGTTCGGTCGAGCGCCTGCCCGCGGCCGGCCCGCTCGGCCAGCTCCTGCTTCCGGCGGCGTTGATGGACGTGGAGGACGTCACCGGCGGCTTCGAACTGCGCTTCTACGAACTCGCGGCCAAGGGCGCGCTGGTGGGCGGCGAGTACCAGATCAACCCCGGTCACGCGCCCTACGTCGTCTACCGCTTCGTCAACGCCGATCCGGGCAACGACGCCACGACGCTCGCCTCCTTCACCCGCGTCGCCGGCGCGATCTCCGAGACCCGCACGCTCCAGCGCAACGCCTCGACCGGCCGCTGGACCGAGGTCGACGCCACCCTCGGCCTGGAGGAGACGGTGAAGCTGGACGAGAACACGGAGCGCACCACCTGGTGGAACGCCGACAACTCCAAGGCCCGGGAGGTCCGGCGCACCTATGCCACCACGATCCCCGGTCAGCGCGAGCTCGTGGCCGAGCTGGTGACCCCGAACCACACGGCGCCTCCGGGCGAGCCCGCCCCGCAACCCCGCGAGACGATCTGGTGGTACCTCCCCGACACCGGCTTCCCGGGGAGCAAGGGCAAGCTCAACATGCGCCGCGACCCCGACGGCGGGTATTCGATCTACACCTACCACAACCAGGTCGGCTCCTCGGTCGGGCGGATCGCCCGCGTCTACCGGCCCTACGACCACGCCCCCGACGGCTGGAACCACGACGAGGCGGTCCTCCAGACCGGCCGCTGGTCGGAATACTTCTGGGCCGAGGACATGAACGGGGTCGCCAGCCTGCTCGCGGAGCGGATCGATCGCGTCGGTTCCACCGTGGTCGGTCGCGAAACCGGCGCCCACGCGGCCAATGAATGGCGCAACAACCTCCAGCTTCTGACGAGCACCTACACCCGATACGCCGCGGCCTCGGAAGCCCTGGTCTCGATCGATCGCGTCTACGCGCCCTCGCCCCACTCGGATCGGCACTGGCACTGGCGCCTCGACAGCCGGATCGAGCCCGATCGCACGATGCGCGCCCGCGTCTACCAGTACGGGACCTGGAACCCCGCCTCGGGCGTCTTCACCCCGGGGCAGTACAACGCCGGCCCCGACCTGCGCGAGGTGGAGGTCCGCGGCGGAGCCGATCCGCACCCCGCGGCCGCCCTGCTCACGAGCTTCTTCGGCCGGGAGATCGCACCCACCTACGTGGTGGCGGGCAACTCCACCGCCACGGTCCGCATCCTCGACGACGGCGACACGGTCCAGGAAGAACTCTGGGTCTGCGTCTCGGGTGCGACCTTCGAGAAGGCCACCGAGACGCGGCGTTCCTACGTCGCATCGGGCGCGCTCGAGCGCGAGACCCGGGTCGACCCCGTCACCGGCCAGCAGGTCGTCCTCTACGACAGCGGGTGGGCCGACGGCCGGCTCCTCTGGGAGCGCGACGCCCGGGGCGTGCACCGCACCTTCGCCTACGACGCCCGGGGCCGGGTCACCTCGGTCACGACCGAGGGGGTCGCCGGTCGCACCGACGGCCTCCAGCACGCGTCGACCACCACCTACGCCTACGACGCCGCCGACCGGGTCGTGCAGGCGAGCGTGCAGGGCGGGACCGAGGCCCCCCTGGTCTCGCGCACCAGATACGACCTCGGCGGCCTCGTCCTCGAGCGCGAGAGCCCCGGCGGGCGCACCACCCGTTTCACCCACCGGACCGACGGTTCGGGCCACTGGATCGTCACCACGATCCATCCCGACGGCGGCAAGCGGATCGAGCGCTTCGCGCGCGACGGCCGCCTCGTCGAGCTCTCCGGCTCCGCGGAGGTCGCGACCACCTTCACCCGCTCGGTCCTCCCGGGCGACGGCTTCGAGCGCCTCGAGCGCAATCCGTATCCGGAAAAAACCGACACCGACTGGCTCGGCCGGACCCGCAAGGTCCTCGACCGCCGCCCCGACGCCGAGACGCAGGAGCGCGCCTCCGACCTCCACTACGACCCGCTGGGCCGCCTCGCCCGGGTCGACCGCGCGGGCGTTCCCCCGCAACTCTTCGACCACGACCCGCTGATCGACTGGCGCGCTTCCGGCTTCGACCTCGACGGCGCCGCCGGGCTCACCACCGCCGGCATGGACCCGATCTCCACCGAGGCCGGCTACTTCTTCAAGGACGGCTCGAGCTGGTGGCGCGTGCGCGAGGCCGGCGCCCACGAGGGCGAGAACTCCGCCGCCTGGCAGCGCCTCGCCGTCGAGGAGACGCGCCTGAGCGGTTTCGCCGGGGCCGAGCTCGCCCAGACCCGCTCCCGCGACCGCTACGACCACGTCACCCTCGCCACCACCACCTTCGACTGGGCGCAGAAGCGCCTCGTCACCACGATCGACCACCCCGTGACGACCAACCACGAGACGCGCACCTTCCACAACGGCCGCCTCTCCTCCCAGCTCAGCGCCCAGGGCCTCGTGACCGAGGTGCGCTACGACGCCCTCGGCCGCGAGATCGGCCGCCGGCATCCCCGCACCGGCCTCTGGACCGCCCGCACCTTCCTCTCCGGCTCCAACGACCTCTGGAAGGAATGGAACGAGGCCGACCTCGCCGCCGGCCGCGTCACCGCCACCTACACCTACGACGCCGCCGGCCGCGTCCGCACGATCACCGACGCGCTCGGCGGCGCCCGGCGCTTCGCCTACAACCTGCGCGGCCAGCTCACCCACCAGTGGGGAAGCGCCGTCAACCCGCTCCGCTACGAGTACGACACGCTCGGCCGCCGCTGGAAACTCCACACCCACCGCGGCGGCGCCGGCTGGGACTCCGTCGACTGGCCCGCCTCGCCCGGCCCCGCCGACACCACCGAGTGGGTCCACTCCGACCTCACCGGGATGCTCGTCGAGAAGCGCGACGCCGGCCACGCCGCCGACAACACCCGCAAGGTCTCCTACACCTACACCATCGACGGCCTCGTCGCCACCCGCCAGTGGGCCCGCCTCGTCCCCGCCGGCCATCCCGACGCCGGCCAGCGCGTCACCACCACCTACGGCTACGACACCGCCCGCCGCCTCGCCTCGCGCACCTACAACGACGGCACCCCCGCCGTGACGATCCCGCTCTACAACCGCCGCGGCCAGCCCCGCACCATCACCGACGCCATCGGCTCGCGCGAACTCCACTACGACGGGCACGGCAACCTCTGGGCCGAGCAGCTCCCGGCCTTCCACAACGCCCGCGTCCTCCACTGGAGCATCGATCCCTTCGGTCGCCGCAACCACTTCGGCATCTACGACCAGCCCGACTGGACCAACCACCCCGCCTTCCTCCAGACCTACACCTACGACCCCGCCAACGGCCGGCTCCAGAGCCTCCACTCCTGGTCGGGCGGCACCGGCTACCCCCACTGGCGCGCCACCGCCTACGAATACCACGCCAACTCCAACCTCACCCAGTGGACCCGCAACTCCTGGGCCGGCCACGACATCCTCCGCGCCCTCGAGCCCCACCGTGACCTCACCACCTCGATCCAGAACTACAAACACCTCCCCGACGCTGGCGTCACCGTCGACAAGCTCTCCAGCTCCTTCGTCCGCGACGCCCTCGGCCGGATCGAATGGCACATCCGCGGCAACACCTGGCAGGCCCCGGACAAGAACCCCCTCTTCACCGGCTTCTCCTCCGACGCCCACACCGGCGTCCACTACGCCTACAACGCCCGCAGCGAGCTGCTCGTGGAGAATCCCCACCACTTCCGGGGCGGCACGTGGCATCAGGGCGCGGGCGTGGCCGACAACCAGGGCCGCGTCCGCTG
>DAIPIQ010000047.1:0-22714 GCA_036770745.1 Opitutaceae bacterium
CGGGGCCGCCCATGCGAAGGCGCTCGAAGGGCTGCGCGCGCAGTTCCGCGGGCTCGCCGACAAGCTCGACGCCCTCGCCCGGCCTCAGGAGCCCGCAACGTCTTCGAAAAACCCCGCTCCACCACCGCCCGCGCCTCCGCTCGAGGAGCCCGCGTCGGTCGTGGTCGAGGAACCTCCCGCGCCCGTCGTCGAGCCCGCTCCGCGGCCGCGCGTCCGTCGCGTCGTCGAGCCCGTCGCGCCGCCGCCGCCCGCACAACCGGCCGCGCCGCAGGCCCCGGCCGAGGGGGAGCTCCCGCTCGAGGGTCTGCCGCCCGCGCGCCCGCCGATGCGGATGCCGCGCAAGGACGCGGCGGGGGCCACCTCGCTCGTCGCCACCGCCTACATCGGGATCGGCAACAAACTCTACCTGCGCGGCGAGGGCCCCGGGCTGAGCTGGGAGCGCGGCGTGCCCATGCAGTTCCTCGCGATCGGCAAGTGGGGTTGGACCACCACCGAGGCCGGCGCACCGATCACCTGCCGGATCTACCGCAACGACGACACGCCCATGCTCGACCCCGATCTCGTCGTCGCCAGCGGCGAGAAGGCGGAGGTCGCGCCGCGGTTCTGACCCGCGCCGCCCGGCCTCCGCCCGCCCGCGCATGTCGGCATCCGGTCCCGACGACGAGGCTCCGCTCGAGATCCCGATCAACGGCGTGCTGGACCTCCACACCTTCCGGCCGGGCGAGGTGAAGGATCTGCTGCCCGACTACCTCGCGGAATGTCGCGCCCGCGGGATCCTCCAGGTGCGCGTCATCCACGGGAAGGGAACCGGCGCGCTGCGGGAGCTCGTCCATGCTCTTCTGCGGCGGCGGCCCGAGGTGCGGGGCTTCTCCCTCGCCGACGAGTCGGGCGGCGGCTGGGGCGCCACGGTGGTCGAGCTCGCGCCCGCCGACCGGCCGCTCACTCCCCGCGCCGATGCGGATCGACCTCTTCCTTGAGCACGCGAGCCAGGCAATCCGGACAGATCGAATGCGAGAGGTCCTTGCCGGTCTGTTGCGAGAGGTAGGAATCCACGGCCTGCCAGAGGTTCGAGTCGTCGCGGACCTTTTTGCAGTAGGCGCAGATCGGGATGAGGCTCTCGAGCTGCCGCACCTGCCCCGCGTAGTTGAGGATGCGGCCGGCGACGCGCAGGCGCATCCACATGTCGTCGGGATTGATCGGCTTGTTGAGGAAGTCGTCCACCCCCGCCTCCGCCGCCGAATGGATCGTCTCGCGGGTGCGCGAGACGCTGGTGAGGAGGATGAAGTAGGTGTACTCCTCGCGCCTGCCTCCGCGGATGCGCCGGCAGAGGTCGAGGCCGTCGGAGTCGGGCATCATCCAGTCGCTTACGACGAGTTGGGCCGGTGCCGCCCGCCAGGCCTCCCACGCGTCGTGCCCGTTGGCGAAGGCGCGCACCTCGTGGCCGTTCTCGAGAAGAAAGCGCTCGATCAGCCGTCGGTTGATGAGCTCGTCCTCGGCGACGATGATGTTGAGCGGTTTCGCCTGCGGTTGGGCGGAGTCGTGCACGCGGTTCGGAAACTGAGAATCCCCCGCGCGGGGCTTGGCAACTGCGAAGGCCCGCGCGCCGGGCGGGTTTCGACCCGAGGGGATCAGGGCGGGAATTCCGCCACGTCGCCGGCCCGCAGCGGAGCGCCCGCGCGCAGGGGGCGCCGCGCGACGGCCCCGAGCACGCGCTCCCAGTGCGCGGGGTCGAGCCCGTCGGCCGGGCGGACGATCCGGAGATTCTCCGACGTGAAGACCTCGCCGGCGCGGAGGTCGCGGGCGACGAAGATCGAGCGGCGGAAGCGCCGCTGCCCGCGGTCCTGCGCGCCGGGCCCGAGGGCGCCGTCGCCGAGCGCGGCGTGGAGGGTGCGCACCGCCGCGGCCATCCGTGCGAATTCCGCGGGCTCGAGCGAGAAACCGGCGTCGACCCCGCCCGCGGCGCGCGAGCGGACGAGGTGCTTCTCGATCACGCACCCGCCGAGGGCGACGGCCCCGAGGGCCACCTCGTCGCCGAGGGTGTGGTCGGAGAGGCCGGCCGGCGCGCCGAAGCGCGCGCGCAGGGTGGCGAGGGCGCGGAGGTTGAAGCCGTCGGGCCGCGATGGATACGCGCTGACGCACTTGAGCAGGACGAGGGCCGGGCAGCCGCCGGCGCGGAGGGTGCGCACCGCCGCGTCGATCTCCGGCTCCGTGGCCATGCCGGTGCTCAGGATCACGGGCTTGCGCGTCGCCGCGACGCGGCGCAGGAGCGGCAGGTGGTTCACCTCGAAGGAGGCGACCTTGTAGAGCGGGGGCCGCATCTCGCGCTCCAGGAAATCGACCGCGGTCTCGTCGAAGGGCGTGCTGAAGGCGACGAGCCCGCGCGAGCGGGCGTGTCGCGCGAGTTCGCCGTGCCACTCCCAGGGCGTCATCGCCTCGGCGTAGAGGTCGTGGAGGTGGCGCCCGTCCCACAACCCGCGCCCGACGCGGAAGCGGGCGGTGCGGACCGGCAGGGTGATGGTGTCGGGCGTGTAGGTCTGGAGCTTGATCGCGTGCGCGCCGGCCTCGGCGGCGGCGTCGATCAGGCGCACGGCCTCGCCGATCCTCTGGCGGTGGTTGCCGGAGAGCTCGGCGATGAGGAAGGGCGCGCGGCCCTCGCCGAGGATGCGGCCGCCGACCCGGAAGGTCGCCGGCCACGCGGTCGTCGCGGAGGTCGTCGCGCTCACGCCACCTTCAGAAGTCGTCGCCGATCCCCATCGTGCGCGCGACGCTCCGGCAGATCTCCTTCACCCGCACGGCGGGCAGCTGGTAGGGGTTGGTGTGGCTCGCGTAGGCGAAGCCCTCGGGGCAGGGCGCGCCGCCGAGGCTGGCGAGCCGGTCGCCCCAGAAGGAGTGCGAGGGCGTGATCACGAAGCGGTCCGGCAGCTCGCGGGTGTTGAGCGCGTCGTCCTCGGAGACGAGCACCTCGTGGAGCTTCTCGCCGGGCCGCCGGCCGATCGTCTCGACGGTGCAGCCGTCGCTCATCGCCTCGACGAGGTCGGCGATCCGGCAGCTCGGGATCTTGGGCACGAAGATCTCGCCGCCGACCATCCGCTCGAGGCAGCCGAGGACGAACTCCACCCCGTTGTCGAGGGAGATGAGGAAGCGCGTCATGCGCGGGTCGGTCACCGTGATCCGGCCGCCCGCGCGCTGGCGCAGGAGCACGGGGATCACGCTGCCGCGGCTGCCGATCACGTTGCCGTAGCGGACGACGGCGAAGCGGGTGGCGGTGCGCCCGGCGTAGCTGTTGCTCGCGACGAAGACCTTGTCGCTGCACAGCTTGGTGGCGCCGTAGAGGTTGATGGGGTTGACGGCCTTGTCGGTGCTCACCGCGATCACGCGCTCGACGCCGCAGTTGACCGCGGCGTCGACGATGTTGGTCGCGCCGCCGATGTTGGTCTTGATGAATTCGTGGGGGTTGTACTCGGCCGCGGGCACCTGCTTGAGGGCGGCGGCGTGGATGATCAGATCGACCCCGCGGAAGGCGCGCATCAGCCGGTCCGCGTCGCGCACGTCGCCGAGGAAGTAGCGCATGCAGGGGGAGTCGAAGCGCGGATCCTGCTGCATCTCGGACTGCTTGAGCTCGTCGCGCGAGAAGACGATCACGCGCGACGGCCGGTGGTGGCGGAGCAGGTGGCCGATGCACTGGCGGCCAAAGGAGCCGGTGCCGCCGGTGACGAGGATCGATTTGCCGTTGAACATGGGCGTGGCGCCCGCAGGGGCCGCGGACGCGGGCTCGTTCCTACGCGCGCGCCGGGGCGAGGCGACCCAATTTCTCCGACCGCGCGCGGGCGCGCCGGGTTCTTCGCTTGCGCGGGCGCGCCCCGGCCCTTTGTTCTGCCCCCTTCATGGCCTTGGACAAAATCCTCGTGCTCGATGACGAGCCCGTGCTCCGCCGGACGCTCGAGGAACACCTCCGGCGCAAGCGCTACACGGTGGCCGGGGCCGAGTCGGTGGCGCGCGCGGAGGAGTTCCTCGCCCGGGACGATTTCGACCTCGTGTTCCTCGACATGAACCTGCCCGACGGCTCGGGCGTGCGGATCCTCGAGCGGCTCGGCCACAAGCCCGACGGCCCGCTCTTCGTCGTCATCACCGGCAACGCCACGATCGAGTCCGCCGTGGGCTGCATGCGGGCGGGCGCGTTCGACTACGTGATCAAGCCGTTCTCGCTCGGGCAGATCGACGTGCTGCTGCGCAAGGCCGAGTCGTTCAACCAGCTCGTCAAGGTCAACCAGTTCTTCTCGCGCGAGGCCGCGGGCGGCGGCGACGGCCGGCTCGTGGGCGACGGCGGCACGATCCAGCGGCTGCGCCAGCTCATCGGCAAGGTCGCGCCCACCGAGGCCACGGTCCTGATCAGCGGCGAGAACGGCACCGGCAAGGAACTCGTCGCCAACGAGCTCTTCCGCTGCGGCAACCGCGCGAGCCAGCCGTTCATCCGCGTCAATTGCGCCGCCGTCTCCGAGACGCTGATCGAGAGCGAGTTCTTCGGCCACGAGAAGGGGTCGTTCACCGGCGCGACGCTCCGGCGGGAGGGGCGCTTCGAGCTCGCGAACAACGGCACGATCCTGCTCGACGAGATCAGCGAGATCTCCCCGCGCGTGCAGGCCAAGCTGCTGCGCGTGCTCCAGGAGCGGGAGTTCGAGCGCGTCGGCGGCAACAAGACGATCAAGGTCAACGTCCGCGTGCTCGCCACGACGAACCGCGACCTCCAGCGCGCGGTCGAGCGCGGCGATTTCCGGCAGGACCTCTACTACCGGCTCAACGTCTTTCCGATCCAGGTGCCGCCGCTGCGCGATCGCAAGGAGGACATCCCCGGGCTCGCCGCGCACTTCCTCGAGCGCTGCGCGCGCCGGCACGGCATCCGCGTGCGCGGGCTCGCCGACGACGCCGTCGCCGCCCTCGCGGCCCACGACTGGCCCGGCAACGTGCGCGAGCTGCAGAACACGATCGAGCGCGGCGTGATCCTCACCGGAAACGGCGCCCCGCTCCGCGCCGCCGTCCTCGGGCTCGCCGCCTCGCCCCTCCCTCCGCCGCCCGCCGCGGCGCGCGATGCCGCGGCCCCGCCGCCCGTCCCCGTCCCCGTCGCCGCCGCGCCGGCCGGATCCGCCGCGCCCTGCCTGTCGCTCGAGGAGATCGAGAAGCGCCACATCCTGCACGTGCTCGCGCAGAACGACGGCAACCGCACCCAGGCCGCGGAAGTGCTCGCGATCAGCATCCGCACCCTGCGCAACAAACTCGCGCTCTACCGCCAGCAGGGCACGCCCGTCGGCGGTCGCGACTGAGGGGCGCGGCGCGGCCCGCGCCGCGCCGCCCGTCGATCCCATGCCCGCCGCCTTGTTCCCGCAGGACATCATCCGGATCAAGCGCGACGGCGGCGCCCTCTCCCGCGAACACCTCGGGGCGTGGATCGCCGGCATCCTCGACGGGACGTTCGCCGACTACCAGAGCGCGGCCCTGCTCATGGCGATCTTCCAGCGCGGCATGTCGCCCGCGGAGACGGTCGCGCTCACCGAGGCGATGATGCGTTCGGGTGAGGTGCTCGCGTTCCCCGGCATCGACCGGCCCAAGGTCGACAAGCACTCCACCGGCGGCGTCGGCGACAAGGTCTCGCTCGTCCTCGCGCCGCTCGCCGCCGCCGCCGGGCTCGCCGTTCCCATGATCAGCGGCCGCGGTCTCGGCCACACCGGCGGCACGCTCGACAAGCTCGAGTCGATCCCCGGCTTCCGCGTCGGCCTCGGCCCCGACGAAATGCGGCGCCAGCTCGCCGCCATCGGCGTCGCCCTCGCCGGGCAGACCGCCGCGCTCGTCCCCGCCGACCGGCGGCTCTACGCGTTGCGCGACGTGACGGCGACGGTCGAGTGCCTCCCGCTGATCTGCGCGAGCATCATGAGCAAGAAGATGGCCGAGGGCGTCGACGCGCTCGTGCTCGACGTGAAGTGCGGTCGCGGGGCCTTCATGAAGCGTCCCGAGGAGGCCCGCGCCCTCGCCCGCGCGATGGTGGCGATCGGCGTCGCGATGGGGCGGCCGACGGTCGCGCTGCTCACCTCGATGGACCGGCCGCTCGGTCGCGCCGTCGGCCACGCGCTCGAAGTCGTCGAGGCGATCGAGTGCCTCCGCGGCCGCGGCCCCGCCGACCTTGCGGAACTCACGCTCGAGCTGACCGCGCGCATGCTGCTCGTCGGCGGCCTCGCGCCCGATGTCGCCGCCGCGCGCACCCGGCTCGCCGAAGTCCTCGCCTCGGGCCGGGCGCTGGAGAAGTTTCGCGAGATCATCCTCGCCCAGGGCGGAGACGCCGCGGTGATCGACGACTCGCGTCGCCTGCCCGCGGCGCGCCGGATCGTCGACGTGCCCGCGCCGGAGGCGGGATTCGTCCGGGACGTCGACGCCATGGCGATCGCCCGGGCCGCGCAATTCCTCGGCGCCGGCCGGGCGCGGGCCGACGCCGCGATCGATCCCGCGGTCGGGGTCGCGGAGATCCTCCAGCCCGGCGAATCCGTCGAACGCGGGCGTCCGCTCTGCCGCCTGCACGTCAACGACGAGGGCCGCCTCGACGAGGCCCGCGCACTCGCCGCGGGCGCGTTCACCCTCGGCCCGGAGCGACCGGCGCCGGCGCGACTGATCCTGGAGGAGATCGCGTGAGCGCGCCGCGCCCGCCGGGCAGGATCGAGAGCCTCGCCGACCTCGAGCGGATGGCCCCGGGCACGGCCTTCGAAGCCATGGGCGTGCGGCTGGAGCGGGTCGACGCCGAGAGCCTCGCCGTCACGATGCCGGTGACCGATCGCGTGCGGCAACCGATGGGCCTGCTCCACGGCGGCATGACGATGTTCCTGATGGAATCCGCCGCGAGCATGCACGCGTGCTGGGGCGTCGATCTTGCGAAGCGCGCGCCCGTCGGCATCGAGATCAACGGATCCCACGTGCGCTCCGCCACCGACGGGACGATCCGCGCCGTGGCCACGGTGGTGCGCCGCTCGCGCACGTTCATCGTCCACACGATCGAGGTCACCCACGTCGAATCCGGCCGCGTGCTCTCGACCGGACGGATGACGAACTTCTACATCCGCACGGGAGCCGAGGCGCCGGGAGGTTGAGATTTCACGAAGTCGGAAACGCCCTCCTCCAACGGGGTGAACTCGGCGGCGAAGCCCGCCGCGCGCACCTTGGACAGCTCGGCCTGGGTGAAGGTCTGGAAGCCGTCGGTCTCGTCGTCCGACGAGCGCATCCGGGCGGTCCTCGGCTCGAGACCGAGGGCGGCGAAGAGCAGGGCGCCGAGCTCGTCCAGTCCGCGGGCCCGGCCCGAGCCGGCGTTGAACATCCCGCAGGCCTCCGGGTGCTCGTGGAGGAAGAGGAGGAACTCGGCGACGTCCTTCGCGTGCACGAAGTCGCGCCGCGCGGCCTCGCCCGTCGCGCCTTCGCGCAGCGTGGGCACGCCCCCGGCGCGGATCTCGCGCAGCATCCGGGCCACGGGGGACTCGTCGTCGCCGGGGCCGTAGACGTCGAAGAGCTTCACCACCGCGACCTTGTCGAGGGCGCCGCCGCGCAGCGCCCAGAGGTCGAAGAGGTGTTTGGAAAACGAATACGCAGTGGGCGGCCGGAGCGCCGGCAGGTTCTCGTGCGTGTCGAACCAGCCGCCGGAACCGTCTCCGTAGGTCGAGGCGCAGGAGGCGTGGATGAAGCGGCCGCCGCTCTTGAGGCACCACTCGCAGAGGGTGCGGGCGTCGCCGAGGTTGCGGGCCACGAGCTCGTCGGCCCCGTCGGCCGAGGTGGTCGAGAAGAGGTTGAAGAGGGTCGACGGGGTCGGCGCCCGATCCTCCCGCACCCGGGCCATGAACGTCGCCGGATCGATCAGGTCGGCGAAGCGCAGGCCCTGCAGGTTGCGCCAGCGGTCGCCGGTCCCGAGCCGGTCGACGATCAGGATGTTCTCCTCGCCGCACTCGTTGAGGGCGCGGACGAGGGCGTGCCCGGGCTGGCCGGCTCCTCCGGTGACGATGAGTTGTTTCCTCGCCACGGAGAGCAGCGAGCGGGTGCGCAGGACGGGTGTGCCGGGAGTGGAGGCCATGGATGGAGCGCGTCGTCTTCGACGTCCCTCCTTTCTTCGGCGGCGGGCGGGGGGAGGTGTCCTCCCCGGGGGTTCCGACCCCGTTGCTTCGCAGGTTTTTCGCGACCGGGCGCCCCGGGTCGGTCGTTGACGGAGGCGGACGGCTCACCCGGAATGCGCGCGTGGCGAGCGGAGGCCGAGCGGTGAACGACCCGATGATCCAGGTGGTGGGCGAGCGGCGGGCGCTGCCGTGGATCGCGCGGGGATGGCTCGAGGGACTGGAGGCCGCGCCGGAGCGGAGCGGTGGCGACCGGCGGTCGTTCCTTTTCGCCGCCGATGCCGCGGCCGCGCTCGCGGCCGACCTTGACGGGGTGGGGGAGGAGCTCTGGGTCCATCCCGGACCGACCTCGTCGCTCGAGCCGGACCATGTCACCGCTTTGTGGGTACGACATCCGCGGGTCGTGATCCTCTGCGACGCGCTGCCCGACGAGGTGCCGGAGGCGTGGGCCCGCCGGGCGTGGCCGCGCCCCGCGGGTCGGTTCGTCTTTCCGCCGGTGCTCCCGCGGCGGTCCGCGCCTCCGGGTGGAGGCCTGCTCGTGGTCGAGGATGCGGGGGAGCCGCTGTACGAACGGGGACCGCGCGGAATCGAGGCGGTCGATTGGGCGGGGCTCGCCCCCGTGCTGGCGGCGGCGACGGGCCTCCCGGTCCGCGTGGCGCCGGCCGCGCTCGGGGACGAGGCGCTCGCCGATGCGGTCGAGGGGCACGGGGTCGTGCTCGTCGCGAGTCGCAACGCGGCGGTCGCGGGCCGCGTGGCGCGTTTCGCATGGCGCGTCGGGGCGACGCCGATCGCCGCGGCGGGGGTGCTCGGCCCGTGCCTGGTCTTTCTCCAGGAATCGTTCGGGCTCGTCGCGGGCGCCGTGCCCGCGGAGTGGACCGGTCTCCGCACCGGCCTCGCGGAGGTCCTCGCCCATCTGCGGCGACGCGGTCCCGGGGATGTCGAACCCGCCGCCTGGGTGGCGGCGTGCGCGTCGGCGCCCGAGCCGGGGCGTGAGGCGTGCGCGGTCGGCGCGGTGCAGCGGGCGCTCGCCGCGCGGATGTTCGAAGGGGGCGCGGGTTGGGGCGCGGGGATCGCGTTGTGTCGCGCGCAGGACGGTCGGCTGCGTCCGCAGCACTGGGAGACGCTCGCCCGTTGCGGCGAGGCGGCGGGGGCGTTCGAGCCGGGCGCCGTGAAGGCGTTCATCGATGGCCGCGTCGAAGTCGCACAAACCCTCGCGACGCTCGCGGCGCACCGGACCGAGGTCGCGGCGGCGGTGGGGCGCGGGCTTTTTCTCGGGGCCTGCGACGGCACGCTCCTCGGCTGGCGGCGCGAGGTCGCCGGGATCGCGGACGCCGTCTTCACCCGGGCGGGCGCCGCACTCGACGCCCGGGGGCGGGCGGGCGCCGCGGCCGTCGCGCTTGCGCTCGGGCGGGTCGAATCGGCGCGACGCGCCTGGGCCGCGGGCGGTTTCGACGACCATCGGCTCGTCGTGCTTTGGGAGGTGCTCCGCGCGTGGGCGCCTGCGATCGAAGAGCGCGGGTCGGGCGTCCCGACTGCGGAGGCGCTCGACGTGTGGCGAAGCTGGTTCGCCGAGGTGCGGGCGACCGCGGGCGCGTCGGCCCGGCTCGTCGAGGCGCTGGCGGGGTTGTATTTCCAACACGCCGGAGCGCCGGCCGGTGCGGAGGCCGCGCACGCGCTTCGCGATTCGCTGCCGACCGGGGAGGCCTCGGCCTTCGCGCTCTCCGCGTGGTTGCTCGGCGACGACGAGGCCGCCGCCCGCCAGTGGCGGCGCGTCCGCGGCGGGCCGGTTCCGGAAGGGCCGGGCGGGCTGTTCCCCTTCGGCGTGGGACGGGCGTTGTGGGATCGCGATCGCTCGGCCCTCGCGTTGTTCGCGAAGGTCGGGGCCGACGATCCGTCGTATTTCACCCCGGTGACGCCGGCCAACACCCGGGCCTTTTTCCGCGGCGTCGCACACGCGGCCCTCGGTGACGCGGACGGCGCGGCGCACTGGCGGCGTCTGGCGTTGGCGAACGATCCCGCGGCGGCGGCTCGCGACCGGCGGCTCGGGCGATCGACGGGAGGGCCGGCCGGTGGCTGAGGGGAGAACCGTGGCTCGCGGGACGGTCGTCTTCGTGCTTCTCGACGCCTTCCGGCACGACTATCTGGGGCGGACGAGGTTTCTCGCGGACCTGGCGCGGCGGAGTCTCGTGGGCAGGCTGGAGGAGCCGTTCGGGTTTTGTCCGCGAGCGGCCTACTTCGGCGGCCTCACTCCGGCGCGGCAGGGATTCACCAACCTCATGCACTACGATCCCGCCGGGAGCGTCTTCCGATGGACGCGCGAGATCGCGGGGACGGGTCGCGACGACGTGCTGCTCGGCGACCTGCGCGCGGTGATCGTGGAGGAGGCGCGGAAACGTCTGCCCGAGTTCGCGGCGGCGTGCGTCGATCCGCTGGCGATCCCGCTCGATCGACTCTCCTGTTTCGACGTGAGCGAGCGGCACGCCCCGTGGGACCGCGAGGTCGGGTACCGCTCGTTGTTCCATCTCCTCGACGACGAGCGCCGTCCGTGGATGGAGGTTTCGTGGCCCTTCCGCGGGCTTGGACCGGGGGCCGACAGCGCCACCGTGGCCGGGGAGGCCCTGCGTCGCATGGCCCGGGGGCAGGACTTCGCCTACCTCCATCTCCCGTCGCTGGACGCGCTCGGCCACGAGCACGGGCCGGGGTCGATCCGCGTGCAGGCCGCGATCGAGGAGAACGATCGGCTTTGTGAGCGGATCGTCGCCCGCGCGCTCGAGCTGCACGAGGATCCGATCCTGCTTTTCGCCGGCGACCACGGCATGCTGCCCGTCGTCCGGAACGTCGACGTGATGGCCGTGCTCGACGGGCTCGGCCTCCGTTTCGGCCACGACTTCGCGCACTTCGTCGACTCGACCATGGTGCGGTGCTGGTTCTTCTCCGCCTCCGCCCGCCGCGCCACCCATGCGGCCCTCGAAGCGACCGGCGCCGGGCGATGGATCGACCCGTGCGACCGCGAGCGCTGGGGCCTCGCGGGACTGCCCGGGCGCAACGGCGAGGCGTTCTTTCTCGCGCACCCGGGCGTGGCCTTCGCGCCGAGCTGTTTCGTCGGCCGCGGACAGAAACCTCCGCTGGGGATGCACGGCTACGCGCCCGAGGTGGTGGACAACCAGGCCGTGCTGCTCGTCCACCGCCCGCGCGCCCCGCGGGCCGGGGAGGTCGGCGTCGTCAACGCCCGCCGGCTTTTCCCGACCGTGCTGCGCTGGCTCGGCCTCGATCCGTCGCGGTTCACCACCGAGGCCCCGATCGACGAGGCCGTCGCCGCACCGGGGCCGTCGCGGTGGACGCGCTCGCGCGCGGTCGGGGCCGACGCGCTCGTCGAGCGGCACCTCGCGCGCGCGGTCGAGGCGATTCGTACCCGATCGCCGGATACCGAGGCGATCCTTCTGACGGGCGGCTTCGGACGCGGGGAGGGGACGGTCACCGCCGAAGGCGGGACCGTGCGCGTGCACAACGACTACGACCTGCTCGCGTTGGGCGGCGACGCGGCGGCGTTGACGGGGCTCGGCGAAGAGCTGGCCCGGGAGTTCGGAATGGAGTTCGTCGACGTCGGCGCACAGGCCGGGCTCGAGCCCGTCGAACGGCCCTCGCAGTTGCACTTCGACCTCCGTCACGGCTCGACCGTGCTCTGGGGTGACGCGGGCCTGCCGGCCGCGCTGCCGAGTCTCGCGCCGGCCTCAATCCCCGCCGACGAGGGCGTCTACCTGCTTGGCAATCGTTTCGGAGGCCTCGCGCTCGTCGCGGGCGCGGGCCCCGGCGAGCGCTTCGCCGAGCCGGGTTTCGCCGCCCATCAGGTCGCGAAACTGCTTCTGGCGGTGGTCGACGCCTGGCTGCTCGAGCTCGGCGACTACCACGCTTCCTACGCCGTCCGCCGGACGCGTTTCTTCGGGCTCGCGCCCGCCGCGGGTTTCGAGGCGGAGGTCCTCGCGGGGATCGAGGCGGCCTTCGCCTACAAGCTGGAGGGCGTCGCCCCCGGGCCGGTCCGGCGGCCGGTGGGGCTCGCTCTCGCCGCCCTCGGCCGCGCGTTCGGGTGGGCGGACCCCGGCGCGCGTTTGGGCGAGCGGCTCGACGACGTCATCCGTTCGCGGGCGGCGGTCCCGGCCGGGTGGATCGATCGTGTCGCCGCCCTCGGATTGGTCCCGAACGAGCACGGCCGTTCGGATATCGCCGGGGCCTCGGCCGCGCTCTACAAGGCCTGCGTGGAGATCGCCCTCGCCAGCGAAGCGGGCACGACCGCCTTCGCGGACGCCGACCGGTCGCAGACCCTTGCGACGCACTGGCTCCGCGGTCCGGGGTTCGCCGGTGCGCGCTCGGTGGCCGCGGCCTGGCTCGCGCAGTTCCACTGATCCCGCCCATGCCGAAGTTCAGCATCATCATCCCCTGCCACGATGCGGAACGCCACGTCGGGGCCGCGATCCGCTCCTGCCTCGCGCAGTCGGCGACGGATCTCGAGGTGATCGTGGTCGACGATGGATCGACCGACGGTTCGGCGGAGGTCATCGAGGCTTCGCGGGCCGATCCCCGCGTCGTCGTCATCCGGCAGGCCAACGCCGGCGTGGGCGCCGCCCGCAACGCCGGTCTGCGCGCGGCCCGCGGCGACTACCTCAACTTCCTCGATGCGGACGACGTCCTCGGACCCACCAAGTTGGAACGGCAGGGCCGGGTGCTCGACGACGATCCGGCGATCGGGTTGGTGCTTTGCAACGGGGTCTTCATCGACGCCGCAGGGGCCGAAGCCGGCGGTCCGATCGTGCAGACCCGGCGGTTCCACGGTCCGGAGCGGCTCTTCGACGTCCTTTTCTCGGGAGGGCAGTTCCCGCCGCTCGTGCCGCTCCTGCGCCGCGGGCTCGCCCTCGCCACCGGCGGAATGGACGAGGCCCGCGAAGCGGCCGGGTGGGCCGACACGGGATTCTGGCTCGGGGTCGCCCTCACGGCCCCCGGATATGCGATCGTGGACGAGCCCCTCTGCGGTTACCGTATCCACGAATCGAATATGAGCCGCGACGAGGCCTCGATGGAGCGGTCGGCGCGGCTGGCCTTCGCCTCGGTGCTCCGTCGCGCCCCGGAGGAGTGTGCGCGGGCCTTGCGAAGGATGCAGCACCGGCTGGTCGACCTGGAGAAGGCCGCGCTCCACCTGCGCGGTTCGCTCGACCACCAGATCGCCATGCGCGAAACCGCCGAGGAGCAATCGCGGGCCGAGACGGCCCGGTGCAAGTCGGTCGAGCTGGAGACGATCCTCCGGCTCGTCCTCGCCCGCGGCGGGAACGGATCGACGCGACTGCTCGTCTGGGGCGCGGGAAGCGGCGGCCGGCGCGTCGAGCGCCTCGTCGCGGTGCGCAGCGGCCGGGTCGGCGCCTTCGTCGACAGCGATCCGCGCAAGGCGGGGACGCGCATCGACGGCATCCCGGTCGTCGGCCCGGAAGCGATCGAGCGCGGGGACTTCGTGCTCGTCGCCTCCGTGCACGCGGAGGCGATCGCGAGCCGGTTGAGGGGCTCCGGCTTCGAGGAGGATCGCGATTTCCTCGCGGTCGACTTCCAGGCCGTCGAAGCCCTGGAGCGCGCCGCGACCCCGCGGACCACCGTCACGAATCCATGAGCCCCACCGAAGTTCGACCCATGATCAGCGCGGAGCACGGCGGCGTGATTCCGGACCTCACCATCGCCGGCTCGCGCGCGCCCTTCACCGTCCTTCCTCCGGCAGCCGCGCAGCCGCGCGGCCCGGTGCACACCGTCTTCCGCGAGGGGCTCCTGCGGGAGCCGCTCGAGGACTACGTCGCGCGCGACCCGGCGCCCCTGCCGGTCACGGCCGACCGCGAGGGTTATCATGGCGACCGGCACTTCGACTGGTGGTGCAGCGGGTTGCGGGACTTCCTCGAGGTCGTCGACGTGGCGGAGCGCTGGGAGGCGGGTCTCGTCGACGGGGCGCGTTTGCTCGAGCTCGGTTGCGCCTCGGGAAGGGTGCTGCGGCATTTCGCGGCCCATCGGCCGGGGCTGGACCTCTGGGGCGCCGACATCTCGCTGCGCCACGTCGAATGGATGCGCCTGCACCTCCCTCCGGCGATCGGGATCTTCCAGAACACCACCCTGCCGCACCTCCCGATCGAGGACGATTCCTGCGCCGTCGTGTGCGCCTTCTCGGTCTTCACGCACATCGACGAGCTCGAGCTCGCGTGGATCGCGGAGATCCGCCGCATCCTGAGGCCGGGCGGCATCGCGTTCCTCACCATCCACAGCGACCACACGTGGCGCGAGATGCGGCCGGGTTGGCCCATCCACGACGCGCTCGTGCAAATGAGGGACAAGATCGCGGACTACGCGATCTCCCCGGAGTTGCTGCGCGGACCGCTTCCGGCGGAGAAGACGGTCTTTCGCTGGAGCTCGGCGAAGAACTACAACACGAACGTCTTTCACACCGCCGACTACATCCGTTCCGCGTGGGGCCGCCTGATGCCGGTGTGCGAGATCATTCGCGGCGGGCATTCCTATCAGGACGTGGTCGTGCTCCGGAAGCCGGCCCGCCGTCCCTCCAACGAACTTGTCTCGAAGGAAACCGGATCGGTAGCGTCCGCACGCAGCTCCTCGCCGTCGCCCTGATGAAAGAACCCCTCCCTCCCGAAGCCGTCCCTCCCGCCGCCGGTTCCTGGACCGCGTTGAGCGACGGCGAACTCCGCGCATCCCTCGAGCTGCTGCTCGCCCAGGTCGGCTTCCGGCGGCTCCAGCGGGTCGGATTTCATCTTCAGCGCAACGATTTCTATTCGCCCCTGAACGACTGCGACTTCCTCGAGGCCAACCCCGACCTCTGGAACGATCCGCCTCTCGATCCGCCGGGCATCGACTGGCGGCCGGAGGCGCAGATGGAGACGGCACGGGTCGTCGGGTCTTTCGCCGGAGAGCTCGCCGACGTGCCCGCCGAGGGTCCGGCCGACGGTTCGTGTTTCGGGTGGAAGAACAATTTCTGGGAGAACGCCGACGCCGTCGTCCACTACGGGATCGTGCGTTCGTGCAAGCCGGCCCGCTACGTCGAGATCGGCTGCGGCTGGTCGAGCCTGCTGCTCGCCCGCGCCCTCGGGCGCAACGCGCAGGAGGGCCGCGGCTGCGAGGTCGACCTCGTCGAGCCGTATCCCAATCCCCGGATCTTCGCCCACCTTCCCGCCGCGTGGCGACACCATCGGTCGATCGTGCAGCGGGTCGACCTCGCGCTCTTCGACCGGCTCGAGGCCGGAGACGTCCTCTTCTACGACGGCTCGCACTGCGCGAAGGTCGGCAGCGACGTGAACTGGTTCTTCTTCCGCATCCTGCCGCGGTTGAAGCCGGGCGTGATCATCCACCTGCACGACATCTCGCTCCCGCACGAGTACCCGCCGCCGTGGATCTTCGAACGCGGGCAGACCTGGAACGAACAGTACGTGCTGCATGCGTTCCTCATGCACAACACGGCCTACCGGATCCTCATCGCCAACCGCCACCTCTACCTCCACCGCGCCCGCGAGCTGGAGGAGCTCTACGGTCGGCGGCGCCCCGTCTGGGGCAGCAGCGTCTGGCTCGGGAAGGTCGGGTCGTGAGGGCGCGAACCGGTCCTCGATGAAGCCGCGCTCCCGCACCGTCGCGATCGTCACCCCGGACTTCGTCGGCCCCGTGCGCAACGGCGGGGTTGGGACGGCGATGTACTGGCTGGCCCGGACGCTCGCCGGGGCCGGCTTCGGGGTGGAGGTGGTCTTCACCGGAGTCCTCGACGCGGGGACGCCGGAACACTGGGAGCGGGAGTTCCGTGACGCCCACGGGTTCAGGTTCGTCGACCTGCACGCGTGGATGGCGGCGCACGCCCCGGCCGAGGCCGACCTGCGCTGTTATCCGGAATCCGCCCACCGCCGGGTCTCCGACCTCGCGCTCTCCTACCTCCGGCGCCGCGGGTTCGGCGCGATCTATTTCCAGGACTACCTCGGGCACGGGCTGCGCACGCTCCAGTCCAAGCGCGCCGGTCTCGACTTTGCGGATACGCGGTGCATCGTGGTGCTGCACTCCAGCCAGCGCTGGATCCGCGAGGGCATGGAGCAGTCCCCGGCGGGCCTCGCCGACCTGGAGCTGGATTTCCAGGAGCGGGAGTGCGCCGTCCTCGCCGACTCGCTCGTCGCGCCCTCGCGGCACATGGCCGCGTGGGTCGCGGAGAACTGGGGGATCCCGCCCGCGCGGATCGAGGTCGTGCCCTACTGTTTCGAGGCGCCTCCCGGGCCCAAGCCGCGCAGGCGGATCGTGCACGCGGGTTTCTCCCATCTCGTCTTCTTCGGGCGGCTCGAGACCCGCAAGGGGCTGCACCTGCTTCTGGAGGCGCTCGCCCGCGGCCGCGTGCTCCGCGACCGGGTGCGGCGGGTGACGTTTCTCGGCAAGCGCGCGACCGTGCGGGGGATTCCGAGCGGCGAGGCCGTCGCGACTGCGCTGCGCGGCACGCCCTACGCCTGGGAGATCGTCGACGACAAGAATGCGGTCGAGGCCTGGGAATGGCTGCGCGAACAGCGCGACGTGCTCGTCGTCGCGCCCAGCACGCTCGACAACCTGCCGTTCTCCATCATCGAGCTCTTCAGCCGCGGGATCCCCTTCGTCACGACGGACGTCGGAGGGATCCCCGAGATCGTCGGCCCGGCCAATCGCGGGCTGATGGCCGCCGCGACCGCGGACGGACTCGCCGCCTGCCTCGAGCGCCATCTCGCCGCGGGCCGGCTGTCGATCGATCCGCGTTCGGGCTACGATCCGGAGCGGGCCAACCGCGCGAACGTCGCCCACCTGCGGCGCGAGCTGGCGCGGCGGCCCGCCCCGGCTCCGCCGCGCCGCGCCGCGTCGCGGAGACGGACGCCCTCGGTCTCGGTCGTGGTGACGCACTTCAATTGCGCGGCCTACCTCGGCCTCGCGCTGGAGACGCTGCGTCTCCAGGAAGTGGATGCGCCGTTCGAAGTCGTCGTCGTCGACGACGGCTCCACGGATCCCGGGGAGCGCGCGCGCTTCCGGGCGCTGGGGCGGTCGCTGGATCCGGAGGTCTTCATCTTCGTCGAGGGCCGCCGGAACCGCGGGCCCGGCGCCGCGCGCAACCTCGGGGCGCGCCGGGCGCGGGCCCCCCTCCTCGTCTTCTTCGACGCCGACAACGAGGCCGAGCCGGCGCTGCTGGCCGTGCTGCTCCGGGCGATCGACCACGGCGGCTACGACTGTGCGAGCTGCTTCTCGCGCGTCATCCCGCAGGCCGACCGGGCGGCGCCGCGGCCGCTCGATGGAGCGGCGGTCGCGCAGATCTTCGCCCCGCTCGGGGCCTGCCTGGAGGGCGGCTTCCGCCACAACCTCTACGGCGACACCTGCGCCATCTGGCGCCGGACGGTCTTTGAGCGCCTCGGCGGATTCTCGGAAGAACGGGTGAAGTTCGAGGATTGGGAGCTCTTCACCCGGCTCGTCTTGCACGGGTACCGTCTCGGCGTCGTCCCCGAGCCGCTCTACCGCTACCGGGTGCAGGACGGCAGCTACAACACGCAGCCGCTCGATTTCGCGAGCCGGCGGCTGATCCTGCGCAACTACAACCGCTCCGAGGCGGCGGGGCGGGTCGACGTCGCCTCGCTCTGCGCGCTGCTCGCGGCGGAGACCGCCGGGCGGACCGACGCCGCCTCGGTCTACGACTTCTTCACCGGCATCCGCGACGAACACCTCGAGCGCTACCTCGCCCTCGAGCGCGCCCCGCCCGCGGCCGACCGCGGCCTGCAGGACATCCGGGCGATGCGACGGTGCGTCGAGGCCCGGCTCGCGCGATGGAGGATGCGTCGGCCGCGCATCATGATCTACGGCGCGGGGCTGCACACCAGGGTGCTGCTCGCGACCAACCCGGAGTTGGCGGAGTGGCTCGTCGGCTTCATCGATCAGAATCCGCGCGGCGCCTTTCTCGGTCGCCCGTGCGTGACCCCGATCGAGTTCAACGCGTCGATGGCGGACCTCATCCTCTATTCGTCGAGGCCGAACGAGCTGCGGATGCACGCGAACCTCGCGCACCACGACGTCGAGCACGTGCTGATCTACCACGGCGGCGGGACGGACCGCCCGGGATGAACGTCCTTTACGTGGCGCAGGACGGCCGGTCGCCGAGCGGCGTGGCGACCTACGGCCGGCTCGTCGCGCGACACCTCGCGAACGCGCGGTTGCTTCTGCTCAACACGGATTCCGCTCCATCCGCGGACGCGGCGGAGGTCGTGGTGGAGACGGCACGGAGCCACGACCCTGCGCGGGTGGCGGAGGCGATGCGCGCGGCGCTGGTTCCCTCCCGGCCGACCGTGATCCTGCCGAACACCGGCGACACTCCGTGGGAGGCCGTGCGTCTGCTGCTCGCCGGATCGAGCGAGGCGGAGCGCCGCGACGTCCGCGTCCTCGGGATCGTCCACAGCGACAGCGAGACCCAGTACGCGCTCGCCGAGCGTTTCCTGCCGATCGCGCCGCTCTGGATCGGGGTGAGCCGGCGGTGCGCGGAGGAATTGCGCCGACGCGTCGGGGCGCGTGGGGCCCGTGTCGAGGAGCTGGAGTATCCGGTGGAGCTCGACCCGACGAAGCGCCGGACCGCGAACGGCCCGCTGCGGCTCGCCTACGTCGGTCGCCTGGAGGAACCACAGAAGCGCGTGTCCCGGCTGGTCGGCGTTTTTTCGGGACTGCAGGCGGCGGGGGTCGATTTCCTCGCGACCGTGGCGGGCGACGGCCCGGCGCGCGAGGCGTTCGGCGATGCGTTGTGGCGGGCGGGAGACGCGGTGGTGCGGCGCGTGTCCCTCGTCGGCCCGCTCGACCGGGCGGGAGTCGCGGCCCTGTGGCGGTCGCACGAGGTGTGCCTGCTCGTCTCGGCCTACGAGGGACTGCCGCTCGCGCTCCTCGAGGCGATGTCCGCCGGTGCGTGCCCCGTCGTCATGGCCGTGGAGTCGGGTTTGCCGGAGCTGCTGGAGGACGGGCGCAACGCGCGGGTCGTGGCGCAGGGTGACGTCGACGGGATGGTCGCCGTGCTCGGGCGGCTCGCGCGCGACCCCGGGTCGATCGTGCGGCTCGGGGCCGCCGCACGGGAGACCGTGCGCGTGCGCTTCGCGCCCGAGCGGCACTTCGCCCGCCTCGCCGCGGGGCTTCGCAGCTTGTGGACGCTGCCGCCGCCCGATCCGTCGCGGGTCGCGCCGGATCCGACGGGCGCGGCGGTCGCGTCGATCGTCGCGCGCCTGTGCGCCCGCAGACGGCCCGTCGCGGTCTTTGGCGCGGGCATGTTCGGTCGCAAGGTCGTCGAAGCCTGTTTCGCCGCGGGCCTGGAGGTGGTCGCGCTCGTCGACTCCGATCCAGGCCGCCGAGGTTTGGTCCACCGCGGGCTTTGTTGCGGGAGGCCGGAGGAGCTTCCCGGGTTTCCAAGATGTGTCGTCGCGATCGGTTCGCTTCAGTTCGCCGACGAGATGGCGTGCGCCGTGCGGGAGTGTTTCCTCACGCGCGGTGTCCCTCCTCCGGAGATGGTCGCGGCCGAAGCATGAGCCTCACCGTGATCCTGTGCGCGCGCGACGCGGCCGCGACGATCGAGCGCGCGGTCGCATCGGTCCTGCCCGAGCGGGAGTGCCGCCTGTTGTTGGTGGACGACGGTTCCCGCGACGCGACCGTCGAACGGGCCCGCCGCATCGCAGGTGAGCGACTGCGGGTCGTGGCGACGGCTCCTCCCGGCGGCATCCCGTGCGCGCGTCAGGCCGGCCTGGACGCGTGCGAGACCGCGCACGCGGCGTGGCTCGACGCCGATGACGAATGGATCCCCGGACGGGCCGCGAGGATCGTGCGCGCACTCGGCGCGGGGGCGGATGTCTTCTGCGAAGCGATCGAGTTGTACGACGGCGCGACCGGCCGGCCGCTGCGGCGGCTGGACGTGCCGGATTTCCTGTGCGCGCGGGGTGGCGCCATGCGCCTGTTCGAACGCAACCACCTGCCCGGCGACACGCAGGTGGGTTTTCGCGTCGCGTGCTTCCGGGACGTCGGTGGCTACGATCCGGCCGTCCACGGCGCGGAGAGCTTCGACGTGCTCCTCCGCGCCGTGGCGGCGGGTGCGCGTTTCACCTTCGGGACCGAGATCGGCTACCGCATGTACGCCTACCCGGGGAGCGTCTCGCGCGACCTTGCGCGTCAGCGTGCGGCGCTGGCGACGGCCCTGCGCAAGCACGACTACGACGACGTCCGCCGTCGGGCCCTCGCGACCGGTCTCGGGCCGAGGGTCGTCGGGTGGATCCTCGTCTCGATGGCGCTGTTCCGGGGGGAACCCGGGGCGGCGTTGCGCCTCCTCGACGAGGCCTGCCCGCCGGACGCGGCTCCGGGGGAGGTCCTCGAGCCGGCGGGACCGTGGCCGGTGACGGAGGGCTGGCGGAGGGCCTTCCATCGGGGCACGGCGCTGCTTCTCGCGGAGGGCGACGCCGGCGAGGCCGAACGGGAGTTGCGGCGCGCGCATGGGCCGGGCGCCGCGCCGGAGGCCGCGAACAACCTCGGGGTCGCGCTCGTCCGTCTCGGACGGGACGGGGAGGCCCGCGCCTGTTGGGAGCTCGCGCTGCGGTCGTTCCCCGGCTATCTCGACGCCCGGATGAACCTCGAGACACCCGCGCCCGCGCGGATCACCACGCATCCCCTCCGGCGCGCGGCGAGCCGGTCGGAGTATTGAGAGTTTGGAGACATGAGGGTCGTCGGTTCCGTCATCGCGAGACTCGGGAGCAAGCGGCTCCCGTACAAGAACCTGCTTCCGTTCGGCGGCAGGCCGCTCGTCGGCCTCGGGATCGAGATCCTGCGGCGGGCGACGCGCGTCGACACGATCGTCGTCTCGACGGAGAGCGAGCTGATCGCGCGGGTGGCGCGGGATTTCGGAGCGACCGTCCTGCGCCGGCCCGGGGCGCTGGCGGGCGACCGCGTGCCCTCGGTGCCGGTGTTCCAGCACCTCGTCGAGGCGTTCCCGTGCGACGTGCACGTGAACTTCAACATCAACTTCCCGGCGTGCGATCCGGCCGTGATCGACCGGGCGGTCGAGCTGGCGCTCCGCGAGGGCGAGGCGCTTTCCGTGCCCTACGCCGCCTGGGCCCAGACGGCGGAGCGGCTTCGGAACTACGGCGATCCGTGGGCGCCGGAATCGAAGGCTTTTCTTTTCGACGACCCCCGCGCCGGGTCGACCGATGTGCACACCCTCGAGGACCTGCTCGAGGTCCATCGCGAACGGCAGGGCCCGATCGCGGGTTGGGAGTGAGCGAAGGGCGGATTTCACACGCGTTTTACCCGGGCGGAGCCCGGGGAGTTTTACCCGGGTCGGCCGGGTGTCGAAAATCACTGCGTGAGGCCGTTTCCACGGATGGAGAAGCTGCATGATCGCACCCGCCGGAGGGATCCGAAGCGCACCACCTGCGCGTCGGGCCCGCTCGTCGCGCTGATCCTCTACGCCCTGCTTTCGCCATCGCTTTCGGCGACCCACGTCGGCGGGCAACCTTCCAAGGCCCATCGGCTGATCTTCGGCAACTCCGCCTCCGCGCCGTCGCCGGTGGAGCGCGTCGACCAAGAGGAGACGCGGCCCGCGCCCGCGGTGGTTGCCGCACCGGCGGCGGTCGAGGCGTCCGCGTTTCCGGCCGTCGAGGCTCCGCCGGCTCGGATGCTTTCCGATGGCGCCTACCTCGCCGTCTCGGGTGCGGTGCCGTTGCGATTCGATGCCCCGCGGCGCTGGCCGCCCCCGCTTGTGCTTCCGGCGCCGGAACCGGTCGCCGAGGTGGCGGAGACACCGTCTCCCGCGCCCGTGGTTCCGACCGGACCGGCGAGGGTCGCGGCGATCGAGCCTCCGCCGGTCGTCCCGCCCCCCGAGCCGGTCGAGGCGCGCACGCCGCCGCGGCCGATCGGAGGTCCGGGTCTCGGACGATTCCTCCTCACCGCGGACCAGGTCCTCGACCACCTCGGCGACTTCACCGGACGGACGGGCGACACGTCCGTGCGTTTCAAGCCCGCGCTACCCGCCGACGCGGACCTCCTCCGCGGAATCGCGACCCATCTCCCATGATCCTCCTGCGAAGCGCACACTCGGTTCTTCTCGCCGCCATCGAAGCCGCTCCGGTCCGCTTCGCGTTGCGGATCTTCGCCCTCGGCGTGCTCGCCCTGATCTCGGCCGCCGCGGTCGCGCGGGCCGAGGGAGGTGCCGCCGTCGAGGTCGGAACCCCGGCCGAGCCGGTGCTGGCGGCGGGGGCGCCCGCGGAGGAGCGCATCGCCTACTTTTCGGCCATCGGTCGCGAACACTGGGCGGCGGGCGATCGGGTGGCGGCGGAGCGGGCCTTCGCCTCCGCGCTCAACAGCAACGTCGCGACGGCGCTCAAGCGCGACCTGTTGCTGGAGATGAGCGAACTCTACCGGGTTTCCGGTGATCCGCTGCGGGCCATCGCCGTGCTGGAGAAGTTCCGCGACCTCTTCCCCAACGACGGTGAGACCGCCTCGATCGTGCTCCGCCTGGGCCTTCTCCACCGCGAGGTCGGAGCGCTCGACGCGGCGTCGAA
>DAIPIQ010000048.1:0-22693 GCA_036770745.1 Opitutaceae bacterium
GCCTGCCGGCACGGCCCTCAACGCAGACCCCGTCGGAGAATTTAGGACCTCCCTTCCGACTCCCTCGTCGTGCCGCCCCGCGCGACTCGGGTTGCACTGGCCCCGCGGAATCGTTGGGCTCGGGGCGATGAACCTCCCGCTCCGCGCCCTCCCCCGCGCGCCCCTCGTCGCCGCCCTCTGGCTCGTCGCGGCCGGTCCCCTCGCCCTCCCGACCGACGCCGCGCCGCGCGGGAACTTCACCCTCGAGGAGGAGGCCGTCATCCGCGAGAAATGGCCCGAGGCCCTGGAGACGCCCTCGGGCATCCGCTATGTCGTCCTGCGCGAGGGCGACGGACCGCGACCACGAACGCGCCAGCGGTGCCACGCGCTCTACGAAGGCTCGCTGCTCGACGGCACGCCCTTCGACAAGAAGACCGATCCGGCGGACCCGTTCATCTTCGTCCTCGGCACCCGGCAGGTGATCGAAGGCTGGGAGGAGACCTTCCTCGACATGCGCGCGGGCGAGCGGAGGCTCATCGTCCTGCCCCACGCGCTCGCCTACGGCCTGCGCGGCCGCCCGCCCGACATCCCCAACCGCGCCGTCCTCGTCTTCACCGTCGAGTTGCTGAAGGTGGAGTGAAGCCCCGCGGCCCCGCCGCCATGAATCGCGCCTCCACCGCCGCCCTCCGTCTCGCGGGGGCCTTCGCCGTCGTCGCCGCTGGCTGGACCCTTTTCGCCGAGCCGGGCCTTGCCCGCCTCCCGGGCGCGGGGCCCGTCGTGGCGCGGTGGGCGTTCGTCGCCCTCGCCACGACCTTCGTCTTCCTGCTCGGGCGGCGCCTGCTGCGCGGCCGCGAGGCGCTCGAGCGCAAGCTCGCCGACGAGCGGGCCGAGGGATCGTCGGCGGAAAACGAACGGCTCTTCCGCGTCATCTTCGAACAGGCCGCGGTCGGCATCGCCCAGGTCGCGCCCGACGGGCGGATGCTCCGCATCAACGCGTGGTTCTGCGCCCTCGTCGGCCGCTCCGCCCTCGAGCTGCGGCGGCTGCGGTTCGCGGATTTCACCCATCCCGACGACCTCCAGGCCGACCTCGCGCTCGTCGCCCGCTGCCTCGCCGGCGAGCTCGACCACTACTCGATCGAGAAACGCTACGTGCGCCCCGACGGGTCGCCCGTCTGGGTGCTGCTCTTCGTCGCCCTCGTGCGCGACGCCTCGGGGGCCCCGGCCTGCTTCGTCTCGGTCGCCTCCGACATCACCCGGCGCAAGGCGGCCGAAGCCTCGCTCGAATCCTACGCCGATCAATACAAGCTCCTCTTCGCCGCGAATCCGCTCCCGATGTTCGTCTACGATCTCGCCGACCTGAGGATCGTCGCCGTCAACGACACCGCCGTCAGCCACTACGGCCACACCAGGGCGCGTTTCCTCGGCCTCACGATCCCCGACCTCCACCCCGTCGAGGACCGCCCCCGGCTCATGCTCAACGTCGAGGTCGTCCGCTCCGGGGCCCGCCCCACGACCCCGTTGAAGGAGACCGGCGTCTGGCGCCACCTGCGCGACGACGGCTCGCTCATGGAGGTCGAGATCGCCTCCCACGTCGTCGACTTCGAGGGCCGGCGCTGCGAGCTCGTGCTCGTCCACGACGTCACCTCGCGCCGCCGCGGCGAGGCCGAGCTGGAGGCCGGGCGCGCCCGCCTCGCCGGGATCATCGCCTCGGCCTTCGACGGCATCATCACCGCCGACGCCGACCTGCGCATCGTCGCCTTCAACCACGCCGCCGAGACGATGTTCCTCGCCCACCGCGGCGAGATGATCGGGCGCCGCCTCGCCGAGCTGTTCCCCGAGCGCGGTCGCGCCGCCCTCCACGAGTCCGTCACGCGCTTCCTCGCCGGCGACGAGACGAGCCGCCGCATCGGCGGCCCCGAAGAGACCCACGTCCTCCGCTCCGACGGCACGGAGTTCCCCGCCGACCTCTCCATCTCGCAGACCACGACCGGCGGCGGACGCTACGTCACCCTCATCGTCCACGACGCGACCGAGCGGCGCCGCGCCGCGGAGGCGATCCGCGAGAGCCGGCACCGCCTCCAGGTCGCGATCGAGGCCGCGCACCTCGGGTTCTGGGACCTCGACCTCATGGCCCGTCGCGTCGACTTCTCCGAGGAGTGGAAACGCCTCCTCGGCTACTCGGGCGACGCCGTCGGCTCGGGGATCGACGAACTCCTCCGCCACGTCCACCCCGACGACGCACCCGCCCTCCGCCGCTTCGAGGAACACCTCCTCGCCACCCCCTCCGGCTCCGCCGGCACGGAGCTGCGCTTCCGCCACAAGGACGGCGACTACCGCGAGGTGCTCGTGCGCTGCACCGTGCTCCGCGACCACGACGGCGTGCCCACCCGCGTGATCGGCACCACCGTCGACCTCACGCCCATGCGCGACTCCGAGCGGATGGTCCGGCGGCTCTCCGCCCGCATCCTCCGCCTCCAGGACACCGAGCGCCGGCGCATCGCCCGCGAGCTCCACGACACCACCGCGCAGAACCTCGCCGCGCTCAACATGAACCTCGCCCGCCTCGCCCGCACGATCGGTCCGGCCGACACCCGCACCACCGCGCTCCTCGAGGACAGCGTCGCGCTCACCGACCTCTGCGTGCAGGAGATCCGCACCCTCGCCTACCTCCTCCACCCGCCCCTGCTCGACGACCTCGGCCTCGATCGCGCGGTCGTCGACTACGTGCGCGGGTTCTCCGAGCGCAGCGGCATCCCCGTCGAGCTCGACATGCCGGGGCCGATCGGCCGCCTGCCCGACGAGATCGAGCTCTCCCTCTTCCGCATCATCCAGGAGGGCCTCGCCAACGTCGCCCGCCACGCCGCCTGCACCGCCGCCTCGGTCCGGCTCGTCCGCACCGGCGGCACGATCGAGCTGGAGATCGTCGACAACGGCCGGGGCATCCCCCCCGAGGTGCTCGCTCGCCTCCGCTCGGGCGCCCCGCTCGGGGTCGGCGTCACCGGGATGAGCGAACGCCTCGACCAGATCGGCGGCCGGCTCGAGCTCGAGTCCCGCCCCGGCGCCACCACGGTCCGCGCCACGGTCGCCCTCGAGTTGTAGGGTTTTCTTGGAATCTCCGCCCGCACCGCGCCGCGAGCAGCATTGCGGCGTTGCCAATTCGGCGTCGTTGGGAATGCTTCTCCGCACCCCCCCGGAATATGATTCTGATGAAACCCGCCCGCATTGTCATCGCCGACGACCACGAGCTCGTGCGTCGCGGCCTCAGGTCCGCCATCGAGGAAAACGAGGGATGGTCGGTGGTCGGCGAGGCGCAGAACGGGCGCGCCGCGATCGAGGCCTGCCGCGCCACCAAGCCCGATGTCGCCGTGATCGATTTCGCGATGCCCGACATGAACGGCCTCGAGGCGATCCGCCAGATCCGCGCCGAGATGCCCGAGATCGAGGTGATGATGCTCACGATGCACGAGACGGAGAGCCTCGTGCGCGAAGCCCTCGCCGTCGGCGTGCGCAGCTTCGTGCTCAAGTCCGACGCCGGCCGCCTCCTCGCCGAGGCGATCGCCGCCCTGCTCGAAAAGAAGCCGTTCTTCACCGGCAAGGTCTCGCAACTGATCCTCCAGGGATACCTCAACCCCGGCGAACGCGCCGACGACGACTCCGGCGTCACCGTCGGCCGGCTGAGCCCGCGCGAGCGCGAGGTGGTCCAGCACATCGCCGAGGGCTTGAGCACGAAGGAGGTGGCGGCCCGGCTCGGCATCAGCCCCAAGACCGCCGAGACCCACCGCACGAACATCATGCGCAAGCTCGACATCCACTCGGTCACCGAGCTCGTGCGCTTCGCGATCCGCAACAAGATCGTCGAGCCCTGAGGGATGTCTTGAGCCGCCGCCCGCGGATCAGCCCCGCATGATCCGCCGGCCCGTCACCCGGGGGCCGCCGCGGCGCGCGTCCTCCACCCGGCCCCGCTCCAACGCCTCCAGCTCGGCCCGCAGCTTCAGGAAGCTCGCATGGCGCTCGGGCGCGAGCGCGCCGGACCGCCCCGCCGCCTCCACCGCGCAGCCCGGCTCGCCCTCGTGCCGGCAGTCGCGGAAGCGGCACCCCTCCGCGAGGCGCACGACCTCCGGAAACGACGCCTCCACGCCCTCGCGCACCGACCCCCAGAGTTGGAGCTCGCGCATCCCCGGCGTGTCGATCAGGAGCGCGCCCCCCGGCAGCGCGATGAGCTCGCGCCGCGTGGTCGTGTGCCGGCCGCGGCCGTCGTCCGCCTTCACCGCGCCGACAAGCTGCCGCCGCGTCCCGAGCAGGTGGTTGACGAGGGTGGATTTGCCCACGCCGGAGGAGCCGAGCAGCGCCACCGTCCGCCCGCGCCCGAGGTGCGGCGCGAGCCGCTCGACGCCTTCGCCGCTCGCCGCGCTGACCGCACGGACCTCCGCGTCGTGCGCGAGCCCGCGGATCTCCGCGAGCCGTTCCTCCGTCGCCGGGCAGAGGTCGGCCTTGTTCAACACCACCACCGGCCGCGCCCCGCTGGCGCGCGCGAGGGCGAGGTAGCGCTCGATCCGCCGCGGGTTGAAATCCACGTCGAGGCCGCTCATGAGGAACACGGTGTCGACGTTGGTCGCCACGACCTGCTCCGCCTCCCGATCGCCCGCCGCCCGCCGCGAGAAGCACGTGCGCCGCGGCAGCACCGCATGGATCCGCGCCCGGCCCGCCGCCGTGGTCTCGACCGCCAGCCAGTCCCCCACCGCGGGCAGGCCCGCGTGCGCACCGCCCTTGAGCAGCCGGCCCCGCACCTCGCCCGCCAGCTCGCCCGCCTCCCCCAGCAACACGTAGGCGTGCTTGTGCTCGAGCGCCACCCGCGCGGGCACGAGCCCGGCCGCCGCGTGTTCCGCGAAGGCCTCCGCCCGGAGCGCATCCCAACCCAGCGACGAGAGATCCACACCGCCGCGAGTGCCAAGCGCCCGCCACCCTGTCAAGGTGCTCGCCCGCCCACGCGCGGACTCGCCTTTCCCCGGAGCCGCGCGAAACTGCCGCCATGCAACCGACGGCCCCGCCCCAAGCCCGCGCGCCCGACCCGGAGTTCCTTCGCACATCGCACTACCGCGACCCCGCCAACCTGATCGCCCGCATCAACCTCCACGTGCGTTTCAGCACGAACCTCCAGGGCTGGTCCGAGTGGGTCTTCGACCAGCTCCTGCGCGAGCTCCCCGCGCGCGCCACCATCCTCGAGACCGGCGCCGGGCCCGCCACGCTCTGGGTGAAGAATCGCGCCCGCCTGCCTGCGGGCTGGCGTGTCCGCCTCACCGACTTCTCCCGCGGCATGGTCGCCTCCGCCACCCGCGCCCTCGCCGGCGATCCGCGCTTCGCCTGCGAGACCGCCGATGCCGCCGCCCTTCCCGCGCCCGCCGGTTCGCACGACGCGGTCGTCGCCCACCACATGCTCTACCACGTGCCCGACCGCGCCGCGGCGCTGCGCGAGTTCCACCGCGTGCTCGCGCCCGGCGGCCTCCTCAGCATCGCCCTCAACGGCCGCGCCCACCTGCGCGAACTCGTCGACCTCGTCCGCGGACTCCCCGGCGTGCGGATCGTCGCCGACCCCGGCGACCTCGAAGGCCTCGACCTCGAGCGGGCCCCGCCCGAGATCGGCGCGCTCTTCGACGACGTGCGCACCCTCCACCACGAGGACGCCCTCGCGATCACCGAGGCCGCGCCGCTCGTCGCCTACCTCGCCTCCGACTTCCGCTTCGCCGTCGACGACCGCGAGGAGCTCGCGCGGGCCCTCGAGGCGCGCATCGCCGGCTCGGGCGCGATCCGCGTGGCCAAGACATCCGGCCTGATCCACGCCCGCCGGCCCGCCTGAGCCCGGCCCCCTTCGCATGCCGTCCCCGCCCGAGCCCGTCTACATGGGCCTGCCCTCGGCGCGGATCCTCCTCCCGCGCCTCCGCCTCGCGATCGCCCTCACGCTCCCCGTGCTCGTGCTCGCGATGGGGCCGATGGCCGGCCTGCCCGTCGATCGCTGGATCGACCCCGCCTCCTCGGGCCGTATCCAACTTCTGCTCACGACGCCCGTGTTCCTCTGGTGCGGCTGGTTCTTCATCCGGCGCTTCCTCCATTCGTGGCGCACCCTGGACTTCAACATGTTCACGCTCACCGTCCTCGGCACCGGATCGGCCTTCGTCCACGGCGTCGTCGCGGTGCTGGCGCCCGACTGGATCCCCGCGACCGGACGGCACGGCGACGCGCCCGCCCTCTACCTGGAGGCGACGGCCGTCGTCACCACGATCGTCCTCCTCGGCCAGGTGCTCGAACAGCGCGCCCACGCGCGCACCGGCGACGCGATCCGGGCGCTGCTCGACCTCACGCCGCCCGTCGCCTCGCGGCTCGTCGACGGGCGGGAGGAGGAGACGCCCGTCGACCGCGTCCGGCCCGGGGACCGGCTTCGCGTGCGCCCCGGCGGCCGCATCCCGATCGACGGCGTCGTCCTCGACGGCGCGAGCACGGTCGACGAGGCGATGCTCACCGGCGAATCCCTGCCGGTGGAGAAGGGCCCCGGGGATCCCGTCACCGCCGGCACGCTCAACCACGCCGGCTCGTTCACGATGGAGGCGCGCAGGGTGGGCCGCGAGACGGTGCTCGCCCGGATCGTCGCGCTCGTGCGCGAGGCGCAGGAGAGCGAGCCGCCGATCCAGCGGCTCGCCGACCGGGTCTCGGGCTGGTTCGTCCCGGGCGTACTCGTCGTCGCCGCGCTCACCGCGCTCGTCTGGCTGCTCGTCCCGGGCGTCGGCGGCCTCGCCACCGCGCTCGGCAACGCCGTCGCCGTGCTCGTCATCGCCTGCCCCTGCGCGCTCGGGCTGGCCACCCCGGTCTCGATCACGACCGGGATCGGGCGCGGAGCCGGGGCCGGGGTGCTCGTGCGGCACGCCGCCGCGCTGGAGCGTCTCCGCGATGTGGATACGATCCTCTTCGACAAGACCGGCACCCTCACCGAGGGCCGGCCGCGGGTGGTGGAGATCGCCGCCGTGGGAGACCCCGGCCCGGAGGGGCTCCTGCGCCTGTGCGCCGCCGCCGAATCCCTCTCGGAGCACCCCCTCGCGCGCGCCGTGGTGAAGGCCGCCCGCGAGCGGGGGCTCGAGCCCCCTTCGGCGACGGGCTTCACGGCCGCCCCAGGCGGCGGGATCCGCGCCTCGGTCGACGGCCGCGACCTCGTGCTCGGGCGTGAATCCTTCCTCGCCGGCGAAGGGATCGCACCGCCCGGGCCCTGGCGGGAGCGCCTCGCGCGGTGGAGGTCCGACGGCCGCACGGAGATCCTCGTTGCGATCGACGGGGAGTTCGCGGGGGCGATCGCCCTCGGCGACGCCGTGAAGGACGGCGCCGCCGAGGCGGTGCGCGAGCTTCACCGGCTCGGGTTGCGCCTCGTCATGGTCACGGGTGACAACGAGGGCGCGGCCCGCCTCGCGGCCGGTCCGCTCGGGATCGACGAGGTCCATGCCGGGATGACGCCCGGGCGGAAGCAGGAGATCACCCGCGCCCTGCGCGCATCCGGGCGCCGCGTGGCCTTCGCCGGCGACGGGATCAACGACGCGCCCTCGCTCGCCGCCGCGGACGTCGGGATCGCCATGGGCACGGGGACGGACGTGGCGATCGAGAGCGCCGGGATCGTGCTCGCCGCCGGCGACCTGCGCGCCCTCGTGCGCGGGGTCCGTCTCGCCCGCGGCGTGCTGCGCAACATCCGGCAGAACCTCTTCTTCGCCTTCTTCTACAACGGACTACTGATCCCGGTCGCCGCCGGCCTGCTCTTTCCGTTCACCGGCCGGCTCCTCGACCCGATGCTCGCCGGCGTGGCGATGAGCCTGAGCTCGCTCTCCGTGGTCGCGAACGCGCTGCGCCTGCGCCGGCTGCGGCTCTGAGCGCGGGCTGCGACCGGCGTTTGGCTTTACAGCGCCGCCGTCGGCCGGCCATCTTCGCCGCGGCCGCACCCGCTTCCCGTGCCGTCCGACGAAACGACAGTTCCCGACCCGCCCGAATCCGCAGCCACGGCGGACGACGGCGAGGTTTTCTTCGTCCTCTCCGGCGACGGGATCGTGAGCGGTTTCTCCGCCGAGGCGCGGGCCTGGTGGCACGCGGAATCGATCCTCGCGCTCAAGGGCCGGCCCTTCGACGGGCTCTTCTACGAGCCCGCCCCGGTGGAGGGGGCGCCCAAGGACGCGACGTGGGCGCGGATGCGCGAGGCCGGGCCCGACGGCCTGCGGTTGCGCGCCCGGGTGCGCGGCGGAGGGGGATTCGCCGCGCAGGTGCGACTCAGCCCGCTCGACGGCGGGATCGGGGCCGCGCGCCACCTCGCACGGGTTTCCCGCGACGCCGCCCCCGCGATCGCACCGGCCCCGGCGCCGGTCGCGACGACCGCGCCCGGCCGCCCGGGCGAACCGCTCCCGGAGCTCGCGGAGGCGGAGCTGGCGTTCTTCGAGATCGATCACGCCGCCGGCGTCGCCCGACTCCGGGCCGGGCCCGGCTGGTCGGCCGGCTTCGCCGAGGCCGGACCGGTCGAGACTCCGGAACACCTTCTCGAACGCATCCATCCCGAGGATACACGCGCCGTGCCGGCCGCGGGCGCCCGCGGCCGGCCGGGGTCGCGCGGGCCGTTCCGGGCCGAGGTGCGCCTGCGCCACGGAGCGGAGGGCTGGCGTTGGATCGAGCTGGTCGGCGTCGAGGTCTTCGGCGAACTCGGGCGGCTCGAGCGGGTCGTCGGGGTGATGGTCGACGCGCAGGAACGCCGCGAGGCCGAGGAGGCGATGGCGGTCTCCGAGGACCGCTTCCTCGCGCTCACCGCGCGCGGGCGGGCGGCGTATTTCGAGATCGATCCGGATGCCGACGCGGCGTGGTACTCGCCCGAGTTCCACCACCTCGTCGGCCACCCCGCGGGCGCGCTTGGCGCGACCGCCGACGGTTTCCTCCGGCTCCTCGCACCCGAGGACGCCGAGGCCGGAGCGGAGGCGTTCTTCGAGAGCGCGCTCGCCGAGGCCGCGGGGATGACCTCGCGCTTCTCCCTCCGTCATCGGGACGGGCGCCTGCTCGAGGTCGAGGCCTACCTGGTCGCCCGCCGGGGCCGCGACGGCCGCATCCAGTCGGTGTGCGGCCTCGCCGCGGCGGGCGGCGCGGCGACGGAGAACGGCGGAGACCTTCCCACCGCCGTCGCCTTCGCGGCGCTCGACGCGGTGGCGGAGGCGGTCGTGGTCGTCGACGCGGCGCGGCGCATCCTGCACCTCAACGACAAGGCGCTCGCCCTCGCCGGAGGCGGGGCCGCGCCCGGGCGCTTGCTGGAGGAATGTTTCCCGCTCGTCGACCTCGCCTCGGGCGCGCCCGCGCCGGACTTCGTCGCCCGGGTCGTGGAGCGCGGCGACGCCCTCGCCCTCGACCACGGGTACGGGCTCGCCGGCGAGCCGCCGGTCGAGGTCGTGCTGGGTTGCGGGGCCTTCCTCGACGCGCGCGGGCGGCGGGTCGGGGCGATCGTCGTCCTGCGCGATCCCGGAGCGATGCCGCTCTCGCCCGCCGAGCTCCTCTCCTCCAACCGGATGGAGCTGCTCGGCCGGCTCGCCGGCGGCGTCGCCCACGACTTCAACAACCTCCTCACCACGATCGGAGGCGGGGTGGCGCTCGCGCTCGAACAGCGCGCTTGGGAACCGCTGGAGGCGGTGAACAAGGCCACGCTCGCGGCGAAGCACCTGACCGGGCAGATGCTCTCCTTCGCCGGCGGCCGCGCCCCCCGGCGCCGGCCCTGCGCGCTCGGCCCCCTCCTCCGCGACACCGCCCGGATGGCCGGGGCCGGCTCGCCCACGGCGATCGAGCTCGAAATCGCCGACGACCTGTATCCGATCCATGGTGACACGACGCAGCTCGTGCAGCTCTTCACCAACCTCCTCGTCAACGCCATCCAGGCGATGCCCGAAGGCGGGCGCGTCGCGGTGCGTGCCTTCAACGCCCCCCTCGCCCGGGTGAACTCCGTCGGGCTCCCCCCCGGCGACTACGCGCGGGTCGACGTGCAGGACAACGGCCCGGGCGTCGCGCCGGAGGACCTGGCGCGGATCTTCGAACCGTTCTTCTCCACCCGGCGCGAGGGCAGCGGGCTCGGGCTCTCGATGGCCCGCTCGATCCTCCAACAGCACGACGGGGCGATCGAGGCGGCCTCGACCCCGGGCAGCGGGGCGACGTTCACCGTCTACCTGCCCCGCGCCTTCAAGGAACCGGAGCGGGAAACGCCGGCCCCGGCGGCGTTCGCGACGGGTTCGGGGCGCGTGCTCGTGCTCGATGACGATCCCGACCTCTGCATGATCGCCCGCGGCATGCTCGAGCTCGTCGGCTACGAGGCCGACGCGGTGCAGAGCGCGGCCGAGGCGATCGCGCTTTTCCGCAAACAGATCGGGATCGGCCGGCCCTACGCCGCCGTGATCCTCGACCTCACCCTTCCCGGCGGCCCGGGCGGCCGGGAGGTGCTGGAGGAGCTCCGCGCCATCACGCCCGGGGTGCGGGCGATCGTCTCCAGCGGCCACGCCGGCGGCGAGGAGACGGGCCACTACCTCGCGATGGGTTTCGCAGGCGTGCTCGCCAAACCCTACCGCTCCGGCGACGTGGCCCGCGTGCTCAAGGAAGTCCTCGCCCGTTGATCCCGCCCGCGGTGCGCGGCGTCAGCCCACGAAGGCGGCGTCGGCGAGCAGCCAGAGCTCGGCGTCGTGGGCGAGCTTCGTGACCCACAGCCACGCGGTGCGCCCGAGGTGGCGACCAAGCGCAAGCAGCGCCCAGACCCGCATCACGCGGCGTCGATCAGCCCCGGCCGTCCGCGCTCCGGCGAGCAGCTCGTCGGGGCGGGCCTCGATCCCGAGGCGCCCGCGAAGCGTTTCGCAGGCCGCGTGGAACCGTTCGCGGAAAGGCCCCTGGAGGAGGGCCGCGTAGTCGAGATCGAAGCCGCGCTTCGGCATCCGCGCGAGGTGCGCCAGCTCCGGCCGGAGCGAACGGGTGAGGAGCGGCTTCGGCTCGTCGGTGCACGAAACGCGAAGCGCCCACGGGATCCTCCAGATGGTCTCCACGTAGCGGCGGCCGAGGAACGGCACGCGCAGTTCCTGCCGGTTGGCCATGCTCGCCCAGTCGGCGTCGCGCAGGAGGGTGTTGCGCAGGTAGTCGGCGTACTCCGCCTGCATGACCTGGATCTCCGCGCTCCGGACCCTCCCGCCCTCGCGCGCGAGACGGAGGCCGTGTGACGCCGGGTCGACTCCCGGGGCGCAGGGCCACAACCGGGCGAACTCCGTCTCGCAGAGGAACCGGCGCTTCGCCCGCACCATCGCTCCGGCGTGCGGGGCCGCGCGCAGGACCGCCTCCAGCGATTCGCGGGGGATGTTCGCCCCGCGCAGCCGGGCGACGCCCGCCCGCAGGCGCTCCCAGCGATGGGCGAGCGGACCGTAGCGGCGGACGCGGCGCGCGATCGCCCCGAGGTACTTGGCGTGACCGTAGGCCCCGTGCAATTCATCGGCCCCGCAACCCGAGAGGACGACCACGAGGCCCGCCTCGCGCGAGGCGCGTGAGACGAGGTAGACGTTCACCCCGTCGCAGGTGGGCTGGTCCATCGCATCGAGGGCGTCGGCCACCCAGGCCTCGAGGCGCGCGTCGGAGAGCCCGACCACCTCGTGGCGTACGCCCGCGAGCCGCGAGATGCGCGCGGCCGCCCCGGCCTCGTCGGAGGCGGTGGCGGCGCCGGCGAGCGTGAAGGTGGTGAGCCGCTCCCGCTCCTCCTCAGGTACGTGCTGGAGGAGAAGGGATGAATCGATCCCGCCCGAAAGGAACAACCCCACCCGCACGTCGGCGACGAGTTGCGCCCGCACCGCGTCGGCCAGCGCCTCGTCGTGCAGGCGCTGCGCCGCGGCCGCGTCGCGCGGCGCCTCGAGGTCGGCGAGGGTTTCGCACCCGGGGTTGGCGACCGGGACCGGGAGCGCGCCGCGGTGCTCCCGCAGGTCGACCCGCGCGCAGGCCCCGGCCGGGAACGCGCGGATCCCCCGGTGGACCGTGGCCGGCTCCTGGAAGCTCCCGAAGCGCAGGTAGTCGGCCACCGCCCCGGCGTCGACCGCCGTATCGACAAGCCCGGTACAGGCGAGGGCGCGGACCTCCGAGGCGAAGGCCAGCCCGCCGTCGGCCGTCGCGGCCCAGTAGAGCGGCTTGATCCCGGCGTGGTCGCGCGCGACCACGAGCGACTCGTCGCGCGAGTCGTGGATCGCGACCGCGAAGATCCCGTCGCAACGACCGAAGACCTCGTCGCCCCACTCGGCGTAGCCGCGGAGCAGGACCTCCGTGTCTCCCGTGCTGAGGAACTCGTGCCCGCGGGCGACGAGCTCGGCCCGGAGCTCGCGGAAGTTGTAGATCTCCCCGTTGAAGACGCCGACGAGACGCTCCCCGCCGCGGCGGTCGTCGCCAGGCCCCTGGAAACGGAACCAGCGATCGTCTCCCGGCGGGCGGCGGAGGATCATCGGCTGCGCCGCCGCCTCGCCGAGGTCGAGGATGCGCAGGCGGGTGTGGGCGAGGTGGAGCGTCGCGCCGGAAGGGAGTGCGGTGCTCCACGATCCGGATGCGTCGGGACCCCGGTGGTCGAGGGCGTGAAGCACCCGCTCCACCGGAAAGGTTCCGGAGCCGAAAAAACCTGCAATGCCACACATGTCGGGGAAACGGCCACGGCGGCAACCCGCGACCCGCGATCATCTACTCGATCACACGGCTCCGCAGGAAGCCGATTCGTCGGGCGTTCACCCGGATTGTTTCATCGGGGATCCTTGCGACTCGGGGGCGGGGATCCGTGCCCGGGACCGACAGCACCACGACGAGGTGGGCTTGCGCGGAACCGCCTACGCCCAGAAGCGCAGGGCGAACCAGCCGTGGGTGGCGAGGTGGATCGCGAAGGCGAGCAGGAGGCCGGCGCTCACCAGGACGAGGCCGCGCTCGAGGCGGCCCGGCGACTTCGCGCGCCAGCCGCCGACCACACTCGCGAGCGCGGTGAGCGGATACGTGACCGAAAGCAGCCAGATCGTCCACGTCCAAGGGCCCGGCGTTCCGGCCCGGGCGAGCGTCGGGCCGCCGGCGAAGAATCCGAAGCGCACCGTCATCACCAGCAGGGCGACCAGCATCGACCCGGCGAGCAGCGGCCCCGACCGCACCAGCCAGCCGCGGCGCGCCCCCACGACGAACAGCGCGCGCAGGGCCAGGACGAGCGCGTGGCCCAGGGCCAGCACCAGCCCGAGGGCCGCCCCGGCCGCGAGGGCGCGCCCGCTCTGGACGCGCCAGGCCCCCACCCGCTGAAAGCGGGCGCCGCCCTCGAGCAGCGCGTAGCCGCCGTCGTCCTCGCGCACGAGCACCGCGGTCGCAACCGGCGCGTTCTCCAGCGCGAGCAGTCCGGGACCGATCGCGACGTAGCGGACGTCGCCGACGCGCACCCCGCCCGGCTCGACGACCAGACGCCGCGGCCGGGCGAGGTGCAGCAGCCAGAGCAGCATCTGCCGGTCGGGGGTCCGGTCGAGGTACCAGCCGCCGGCCGAGGCGAAGTCCGCCAGCCCGTCGGGATCGGGCTCCGGCCGCGTCGGCGCGAGGTCGCCGGTGAGCGCGCCCGTGATCGTATCCAGGAGTCGGTGACGGGCGCCCGAGGCGTTGGTGTTCAACAGCAGCACGAAACCCCGACTCGCCCCGGGCAGGAAGCCGTAGGCGAGGCGGAAGCCGTCCACGCTCCCCCAGTGGCCGTGGAACAGATGACCGTGGTGGAGGAAGTGGAACATGCCGAAGCCGTTCCCGTGGACGGCTCCGTGGCGCGCGGCCTCGCTCGCGGTCATCGTCCCGAGCCGTCGCACGCTCGCGGGCGCGAGGAACACGCCGCCATCGTCCGTCCGACCCTCCGCGATCAGCATCGCGACGAACCGGCCCAGCTCGCGCGCCGTGCCATGGAGCGCGCCGGCCGGCCGCATCGGCAGGTGCCAGTAGGCGGCCGGCGTCACCCCGTCGCCGCGGTAGCTGCGGGCGAGCGTGACGGCAGAGGCCGCGTCGGAGCGGAAACTCATCCCCACGAGCCCGAGCGGGCCGAACACCTCCCGAGCCATCAAGGCGTCGAAGTCCGCGCCTCCCGCCACTTCCAGGGCATGGCCGGCGAGGCCGGTGCCGATGCTCGAGTAGCGGAACCAGCGGCCCGGCGGCCAATGGACCCGGCGCGGCGGCGAGGGGCGGCGGGCGTAGTCGGCCGCGGAGGCGTTCGGCGTATCGACCGCGGCATCGAAGTACGGGAAGTCGTCGAGCCCCGAGGTGTGTTCGAGGAGGTGGACGAAGCGGACGGGATCCGTCTCCTCCCACGGATTGTCGAACACCGCGCCGGGAGCGAGCCGCCGCAGCGGCGCGTCGAGATCGAGCCGGCCCGCCTCCGCGAGCCGCAGGGCGAGGACGGCGGTGAAGGTCTTCGAGATCGAACCGAGGCGGAACGGCGTGTCGGCGCTTGCCGCGACGCCCCGCTCGCGATCGGCGAGGCCGAAGCCCGCCGCCCAACAGACGCCGGTCTCGTCGATCAACGCCGCGCTCAGCCCCACGACTCCGCCCTCGACGCGCAGCCGCTCGAGCTCGGTCGCGAGCCGTTCCAGGGCGACGGGCGATTTCCAATCCGGCTCCGAGGCGCCGGTCACCGGGCGGAGACAGGCGAGCGCCACGAGCAGGCGCAGTCCGGTTTTCGGCAGGGCGAGGTGGACTCCGGCTTTCTCAGGACGGCGTTGCTTCGCGTGCCCTCCGCCCCACGCCTCTCGGCGAGAGGCGTGCCACCTCGGCCACTCGAAAAGCGGCCGCCAGGTAGCGCGCCTTTCACCGAAAGGCGCGAACGCACGACGCGGTCCGGAGGCCCGCGTCCACCTTCCCATCCGACGCCTGGGAGCTACGGTCGGATCGCCGCGTTTCATCCCACGAGCGAAGATGATCGTCGGTCGCATCGGCGTTCAGAAGCGGAACGTCCAGCCGGCCTTCAGCGAGACGTCGCTGGAGACGAGCCGCAGAAAGTCGTCGTCCTCTACGTAGCCCTGATCGACCACGAGAAAGACGTCGGCCCCGGGCTGCACCGTCCAGCGCAGGCGGCTGTTGAAGCCGGCCGTGCGCGAGAGGTTGTCGTGCTGGCCGAGCACGCTCCAGACGAGCGTCGGGGAGAAGGCCACGATCGCCTCGGTGCGGACGATCCGCACGTCGAAGCCGCCCTGCGGCAACCGCACCCGGCGCAGTTCCCAGCCCGGCCGGAACTCCAGCCGCGGCGAAGGTTTGAAGACGAGGCGCAGGCGGTAGTCGGTGCGCGTGCCGCCGAAGGAATCGCCGAAGATCACGCGGACCTCCCCGCTGAGCGCCCGGGCGGCGGATGCGCGGAACTGCACGCGCGTGCGGTCGAAGGAGTAGTTGCCCGGCGGTATCACGATTCCGGGGACGATCGCGAAGGGCGCCTCCAGCCGCTCGCGCTGCGGGCTGAACGTGCCCGAGATCCGGTCGCCGGCGGGGTTGACGAGTTCGAAGTAGGGCGCGTCGTGCGCGGCGGCGACGATGTCGCCGTCGAGATCGGTAGTGAGGTCGAGGGTGAGCCCGAGGGCCGCCTTGCGCAGCCACGGGGCCTGTGGACGCCACGCGCGGGTGGCGTAGGCGTAGGCGCGGCGCACCCCGGTGCGGGAGACGAAGCCGAGCGCGGGATCGAAGTCGCTCCCGTAGTGGGCGAAAGAGGCGAAGAGCTCCCACGGCTCGTGCGGATATGCGACCTTGACGCCGCCGGCCGCGTCGTCGGCCCCGGCCCGCTCGGAGAAGGTCGTGAGGAGCCACGCGTTGGCCTGGAGTGATTTCCCGCCGCGAAAGTCGGGATCGAAGAAGTTGAGGTCCGCGCCGACCTGGTGGTTGGAGAAATCCCCACGGGGATCGCCGCCGGTGTAGAGCAGGCCCGCGCTGAAACCCCCGCCCAGCGGCGCGAGCACGCGGGCGACGGCGAGCGTCGTTTCCGGGGCCGCGGCCGAGGCGTCCTGCCGGACCACGAGCGCGCCGACGCTCGCCGGGCCGACGGCGCCGGTGAGCTTCACCCCGGCGAGGAGGTCGACCGGCTGGCCGGCGGCGGTGAGGCCGATGCGGCGGGTGAAGATCGGATACGGGGTCTGGTCGAAACCGCCGTCGCCGATCCCGCCGAAGGCGAAGAGCGCCGCGTCCTGGAGGAAGAACGCGCGCTTCTCCGGGAAGAAGAGCGGGAAGCGGGTGAGGTTGATCTCGCGTTCGTCCACCTCGGCGTCGGCGAAGTCGGTGTTGACGGTGAGCGTGGCGGAGAGCTGGGGCGTGATCCGCCACGGCAGATCGAAGCCGCCGGTGAAGGTGGTGGTGCGGTCGCGCACCGGCCGACGGCGGTCGCGATGACGCGCGAGGAGGTACGGCTTCAGGTCGATCCCGCGGCCCTGCCGCAGACCGGCGACGCCGTCGAGCGTCCCGAGTCCGCCGATCGTAGTGACCGGCTGGGTACGGGTGTGGTTGGCCCAGCGCACGACCTCCTGGCGGCGGCGGACGACGCGCTCGACGTCCAGGCCCCAGGCCGGAGCGGCGTCCCCGGACGGGAAGGCGAGGCTCTTGGCCGGGAGGGCGACCTCGGCCGTCCAGCCGGAGGCGTCGATCCGCGCGGCCGAGCGCCAGAGGCCGTCCCATTCGTAACGGACGTCGCGGTTGTTCTCGATCAACCCGTCGCGCTGCGTCCCCGCGGGGTTGACCTCGAAGACGTAGCCGTCGCGGCCGCCGACGAAGGGCGCGAGGGCGATGCGCAGGAGGTCGTCGCCGTCGAGGGTGGAGTCGCGCCGCCACTGCCGGGCGACGATCCGGCCGGGCTCGGGATCCTCGCAGCGGAAAGCGAGGTAGAGGTGGTGCTCGTCGTGCGCGACCCACAGTCGGGTGCGGACCGACGGCGCGCCGCCCTCGACCGGATCGACCATCACGAAGGCGTCCGTCGACGCGGCGAGGCTCCAGGCCTCGTCGTCGAGCACGCCGTCGATCACCGGCGCCCGCTCGATGCGGCGGGTTTCCAGCGACGACGCGGCCGCCGGCGCGACGGCGACGAGCGCGGCGAGGAGCGCCCGCAGCGGCGGCCTCACGGCTGGAGCCGTCGGCGGAAGAATTCGCCGATCGCGGTCACGGCGTAGGCGTAGCGGTCGCCGCGGCCCTGGTGGCTGTGGTTGGTGCCGGGGAAGAGCACGTATTCGTAGGGCCGGCCGGCCTCGGCGAGGGCGTCGAGCAGTTTCATGTTGGCGGAGAAGCCGACGTTGCCGTCGCTCGTGCCGGCGACGATGAGGAGCGGATCGCGGATGCGCCCGACCTTGTCGAGGTTGGAGCCGCGGTCGTAGGCCTCGGGATTGTCGGCCGGCGAGCCGAGCTGGAACTCGATCCATGCGAGATGGTCGCGGAACTCCGCCTCCGGCACGCTGGCGGCGATGGCGCGGTAGAAGCCCGGCGCCTCGATCGCCGCCCGCACGGCGACGTAGCCGCCGTAGGAGTTGCCGTCGAGTCCGAGGCGCTCGAGATCGAGCCAGGGCCGGGAGGCCGCGAGCCGGCGCAGGCCGGCCACGTGGTCGGCGACCACGCCGTCGGGCCAGCGGCCGGAGGTGCGCATCTGATACTCGCGCCCGCGGCCCGGGGTGCCCGGCGTGTCCATGACGACGACGGCGAAGCCGAGCCGGGCGAACCACGCGAGCATGGTCGTGTATTCGGATCCTGGTGACCCCGCGCCCGCACCGAACCACCCTCGCGGCACGGCGGTGGACTGCATCGCTCCGTAGATCCGCTCGATCACCGGATACCGCCGCGCCGGATCGAAGCCCCACGGTTTCAGGATGATCCCGTGGACGTCGGTGACGCCGTCGGCGGCCTTGACGACGAACTCCTCCGGGGCCGGCCAGTCGCCGCGGAAGGCCGCGTCCACCGTCGCGCTCGCGAGCGTGGCGAGGAGTTCCCCGTCGCTCCGGTGCAGGTCGGTGCGGGGCGGACGGTCGAGGTGCGCATGAGTCGTGACGAAGAACGCCCCCGAGGGTGCGAGCGCGGCCCGGTGCCGCCCGGGAGCGCGGGTGAGCGGCTGCGCCGGTGAGGAACCGTCGAGCGGCACGCGCAGGAAATGCACGTCGTAGGGCCGGGCCGGATCGCTCGCGCCGTGCAGGTAGACGAGCCCTTGCCGCACATCGACGTGTTCGATCGAACCGGCCGACCATGCGCCGCGCGTGACCTGCCCGAGCGGCGCGCCTGCGCGCGTGTAGCGGCGCCAGTGCGGCCAGCCGTCGCGATCGGAATGCCAGAGGAACTCCGCGCCATCGCCGACGAACCGGAGGTTCTTCACCGCGTTCCAGGGGAACTCCACGAAGCCGTCGGTCCGCTCCTCCTCGAGCACGACCCGGGCGCGGCCCGTGGCCGCGTCGGCCGCGACCAGTTCCATCCGCCGGAAGTCGCGGCTCGCGCGGTAGAACCAGACCTCGCGCCCGTCCGGGCTCCAGTCGAGGAACGCCGCGTAATGGTCCGGCCCGCCGCCGTGGTCCATCGCGGTCGACGTGCCGGTGGCGAGGTCGTGCACGAAGAACGTCGTGATCGGGAGCGGCTGCCCGGCCTTGGCCCAGTAGCGAAACGAAGTCACCCCCGGGTGGAGCGCGAGCCAGTCCACGATCGGCATGCCCGGCACGGCCCGCATGTCGTGCCGGCGGAGGGCGAGCTTCGTCCCGTCGGGCGACCAGGCCGGGCCGGAGGGTTCCATGATGTCGCCGGCGAAGAACCACGGCTGTTCGGCCGTGCCGTCGGTGGTGACGGCGCGCAGCGCGCCGGTCCGCGGATCGCGCAACGCCACGTCGTGACGCGGCAGCGTGGCGATCCAGGCGCCATCGGGGGCGCGCTGCTCGCGGATGCGGTAGGCGATGGGAAATTGATCGCGCGCGACGCCGATCTCTCCCCACGCGCGCTCCGCCGCCGGGCGCGCCGGCTCCGGTGCGAGCCCGTAACCCGCGAGGTCGAGCCGCCACGTCCGCCCGGCGTGCTCCAGGGTGAGCGCGCCGACCGCGGCGTCGAAGTCGCTCACGCCGAAGACGCCCGGTGCGGGCGCGCCGAGCGCGGCCTGCAACGCGGCCCGCGCGCGGGCGACGTCAAGCAAGGGCGTGCGCGCGCCGCCGGCCGCGGGATCCACCCGCCACACCGCGGTCACGGCGTCGGGCCTCCCTTCGGTGAACCAGAACGAGTTTCCGTCGGGCAGCCACCGGGGCGCGACCGCGCCGCCCTCGGTCGAGGCGGCGAGCGCGTCGAGGAAGACGCGGGTCGCGGGGACGTCGAACGCCCGCACGGCGGGGGCGGAGCCGGCGAGGGTGAGCGCGGAAGCGAGGAGGCGGAGGAGTTTCATGAGGAGCGCGGCGATCCACGCGTAGCAGCCGAGGTCACGAGGCTGGTGTGGCGGCATGGCTGGCTAGATGGAGCGGCGGCAGGGATGCCGCCGCTCCGGCCGGAACACTCGTGCGCTCCCCGGACCGGAATCTGCGCGGGGATGATTCACCGCAGCAGGGCGCCCACCGTGACGCCGAGGAACGTGCCGATCGTGTAGCCGAAGAGCCCGACGAGGATGGCGGGCGTCACGGCCTGTTTCATCCCGAAGCTCACCGCCATCGGGGCCGCGGTGGTCGGGCCGCCGATGCAGGCGTTCGAGGCGAGGCAGATCTCCTTCAGGCTGAAACGCAGCAGCGCGCCGAGCGCGAGCAGGACCGCGAGATGGACGACGATCACGATCGCGCCGAAGACGAAGATCGACGGCCCGTACTCGGCGAGCTGCCCGAGGTTGATGCCCGTGCCGATCTCGGCGACGAAGAGGTAGAGCAGGAGGACGCCGATCGGAAACGCCGAGGCGTGCCAGCGGGCGAAGCGCGCGGGCAGGAGGTTGACCGCGAGCAGCGTGACGAGCGTCGTGAGGATCAGATCGAGCCGGAAGTTCAACCCGAGGGCGCGCTGCAGCGGCGGGGCGAGAAAGCCCGCGACCGCGAGCACGGCCGTCCCGAAGGCGAGCGCGACGCAGGCGCCTTCGACCGACCACGCGTCCTCGCGGCCACCGCCGGGAGCGTCCGGGTTCGCAGCGGGCTCGCTCGCTTCGCGGTAGGACGGGAAGAAACGCGCGAGGGCGGCGATCGTCGGCAGCAGGAAGAGCACGACGAGCAGCAGGGTGTTGAGGATGCCGTCGCTCGTCACGGCGCTGAGGAACACCGGCGTCCCGCGCAGGCCGAGGGTGTCGGCGGTGGCCATGAAGTTCATGAACCCGCCGGTCCAGGTGGCCGTGTAGAGCGCCGCGGCCGCCCAGGTGTCGTCGCCCAGATCGATGACCAGCACGGCCGCGCCGACGCCGAGCAGGACGGTGAAGGCCCCGAGCACGTAGAGCGCGAGGAGCCGGCCGCACTCGCGCGCGATGCGGCGCAGGTCGGCGTTGAACAGGAGCAGCGGCACGGCCAGCGGCATCAGGTAGCCGGCGATCACGGAGTAGGCGGGCACGGGCGCCGGGCCGGTGTTGCTCGGGAGCACGCCGGCGATCGTGAGCAGGGCGGTGGCGATGAGCGTGACGAGGATGCCCGCGAAGTTGCGGTACCAGCCGCGGGCTTCGCCGATCAGCCCGAGGGCGGAGGCGGCGAGCAGCACGGCGAAGAGCGCGAAGGCGGCGTCGTTCGGTATCAGCGCGGCGAAGACGGGCGTCATGAGCGGATCCTCGTTTCGAGGGTGGCGAGAAACTCCGGCTCCACCTCGACGCCCAGGCCCGGCGCCTCGGGGTCCTCCAGGGCGACGTGGCCGCCGCGCTCCAACCGCATGCCGCCGCACACGGGATCGACGGCATGGCCCACGCAGCCGTCGAGATCGTAGAGCGAGACGAACGGGTGCGCGTAGGCGAGGTGGACGAGCGGGGTGAGCGCGAGCCGCGTCTCGCCCATGCAACCGAGCTGGACGGGGATGCGCGCCGCCTCCGCGACGGCGAGCACGGCGCGGGCGTGCTGGAGGCCGCCGGTCTTGGCAAGCTTGAGGTTGAAGAAGTCGCAGGCGCGTGGCGCGCTCGCCAGCGCCGCCGCGTCGTGGTGGTCGAAGAGCGACTCGTCCGCCATCACCGGCACCGGGCTTTCGGCGGTGAGCCGGCGCATGCCTTCGAAGTCGAGGCGCGCCAAGGGCTGCTCGCAGTAGGCGATCCCGAGCGGTTCGAGCGCGCGCAGGGTGCGCAGCGCGGTCGGGAAATCCCAGCCCTGGTTGGCGTCGAGCCGCAGGGTGACGTCGGGCCCGACGGCCGCGCGGATCGCGCGGACGCAGGCCACGTCTTCCGCGAAGCCGCGGCCGACCTTGACCTTGATCGTGTCGAAACCCTCCGCGACGTGTTCGCGCGCGCGCGCCGCCATGACTTCGGACGCGTCGAGATACACGGTCATGTCCGTCCGGATCGGCCGGGGCCCCGCCCCACCGAAGAGCCGCCAGAGCGGCAGGCCGAGCGTGCGGGCGACGGCATCGTGCAGGGCGAGGTCGAAGAGGCTCTTGAGCGTGGCGTTGCCGGTGAGGGCGGCGTCGAGGTCGGCGACGCGCGCGGCGATCGCGAAGGCGTCGCGCCCGAGCCAGAGTGCGGCCAGCTCCGGAGCCTGCGCCCAGATGCCCTCCTGGGTCTCGCCCACGATGACCGCGTACGGGCAGGCCTCCCCCCAGCCGTGCATGCCGTTGTCGAGGGTGAGGCGGAGGAGGACGTTGCGCACGTCGCCGATCACGCCGAGCGAGATCGCCGCCGGCACCGACTTGTCGAGCGAGAGCCTGAAGAACTCGAGGCGAGCGATCCGCGGCGGCGTCATGGTTGTTCCCGATTGAAACGATACGCGTGGCGGTCCATCGACGGCGCGAAGTCGAAGCCCTCGATCGCCCCGCGCTCGTCGGCGCGGAAGCGCAGGCGCGAGCCCGCGAAGAGCGGCGGTTCGGATTCGACGGCGAAGACCTCGCCGTGCCGGTGGCGCAGGGTGAGGACGAAGCCCGGGTGCGCCGCGCACGCGAGCCGCAGGGTCTCACCCGCGACGGTGATCTCGGCCCCGCCTCCGTAGGCCGCGCTCGTGTAGCGCCCGGCGTAGTCGCCCGGCGGCCAGCCCGGCGGCCGGTTCGCTTCGGGAAATTCCGCCGCGGGCGGCGGGGCCTCGGTCGAAGCCGTCCGCCGGCTTCCGACGGCGAGGAATTGCGCGGAGAAATCCACCGGCGCCGCGCCCGGCTGGAAGCGCTCGAAGACGGAATAGACGACGGCGTTGACGAAGCTGTGGGCGTCGCGGTTCTCGAGGACGATCACGCCGAGGTCGCGCTCCGGCAGCATCCCCACCGCGGCCATCCCGCCGAACCAACTGCCGCGATGAAACTTCGCCGGCGTGCCGCGGAAGTCGCCCACGAACCACCCAAGCCCGTAGGCGTAGGTGGCGGTCTCTGGCATGAAGCCCGCCGCGCGCGCGCCGTCGCCGAGCGCGAGGGTCGGGCTGAGGAGTTCGCGCACGAGATCGGGCCGCAGGATTCTCCCGCCGTCGTCGAGCAGCAGGGCGACCCACTTCGCGTAGTCGTTGACGGAGGTGACGACGAAGCCCGCACCGCCGGTGGTGTCGAGCGAGAGGCCGGGGATGACGCGCAGCGGGCCGCCGCGCGCCGTGTGCGGGGTGAAGCGGTTGGGCCG
>DAIPIQ010000049.1:0-22411 GCA_036770745.1 Opitutaceae bacterium
GTCTCCGAGCCTGCTGATAGAGCAGTTTCGTGATGGCCTGGCGGAGTTGCGTGGCGGCTTCCCCGATTTATTGCGGGAGCGCGCGGCGCAGGAATTCCAGGAGCAGCTTGAGGACTACTGCGAGCAGGGTGTGCCGCAGGATCTCGCGGCGAACGTGGCCGGATGTAACCACGCGTACAGTGCCCTGGGTATCATCCAGGGCGCGCGAGAGGCTGGGGAACCGCGCCTGCAGGTCGCCCGACTGTATTATCTGCTGGGAGAGCAGCTCGTGGACGTGGCGCGCGGTGACGTGGGCGATCTCGTGGGCGATGATGACCGCGAGCTCGTCGTCGGTCGTCGCGAGGTCGAAGCAGCCCGAGAACACGCCGACCTTGCCACCGGCCATCGCGAAGGCGTTCACCTGCCCCGGGGCCTCGAAGACGACGAACTCCCAATCCGCATCCGGGACATCCCAGAAGACCACCTCGGCGATCCGCTCGCCCACGCGCTGGAGTCGCGCGATCTTCGCGGGGTCGGTGGAGACCCGGTTGCGTTTGCGCATGTCGGCGAACTCGGCGGCGCTGAGGCGGACGACATCCTTGTCCGAGACGGTGTTGAGGGCCGACCGGCCGGTCACGGGAACGGTCCGGCAACCGGACCCGAGAAACAGGACGCCCAATAGGGCCGCGGCCAACAGGCGGAGCAGCGAGGTCGGTTTCATGAGGTTGGGAATCGGGGACGCGCCGGTCGCGCGCCTCCGGGCGGGGAAACTAGCCTACCCGCCGCCCGTCTCAAGCGGGAGGCCCGTAAATTATCCGGGGATTTTTTTGAAATCTCGCGTCTCCTGCGTATAACAACCCGGAAGTCGGAGTTCGCGTTTCGAGCGACCGCAAGCCTTTCAGTTCAACGCCATGGCAGACGACACCCCCCCGCCCTCGAAGAAGCATCGCGTCATCGGCTGGAAGCCCGAGGCGACGCAGGCCGGCCCGGAGAGCGAGCGCAAGCTCCCCCGCTGGATCACCATGCTGCTCGGGGCCGGCGGCGTCCTCGTCGTGCTCGTCGCCTTGATCGGGGGATTCGTCGTCTACCGCCTCGTCAAGATGGAGCGCGAAGCCGCCGCGGCCACGGCCGCCGAGCAACTCAGCACCGGAGCCTCGCTCCGCGCGGAATTCGTGGGGCGCTCGCGCGCCGAGTTCGCCCGGGAGACCGCGGTCCGCGGGCTCGAGGGGATCCGCAAGACGCCCTCCAACCACCCCGCGGTAATGCGCCGGCTCATCGAGCTCGAGCGCCGACTCCTCTCGGCCGACAAGGCGTTCGGCGACGCGAACTACGGCATCGCCGTCTCCCAGTTCGAGGGCATCTCGGGCGAGACCAAGGCCTTCGGCAGCGCCTTGGAAGACATGCGCAAGGCGCGCGAGGGATACGACCGCTTTCTCGTCGACGTGAACCGCGTCGAACGCCTCAAGTCGCTCGCGCCGGACACCTTCGAGTCGGCGCTGACCTCGGCCGGCGCCGCGCGCTCGTTTCTCGAGGAGGGCAGTTTCTCCCTCGCCCGACAGAAGATCGAAGAGGCCGCGACCACCCTCGCCTCCATCGAGAAATCGATCGCCGCCCGGCTGGAGGGTGCGCTCGCCGACGGGCGCTCGGCGCTCGCCCGCGGCGACGGCGAGGCCGCGAAGGAAGCCTTCACCCGGGCGCTCGAGCTCCAGCAAGGGAACGAGTTCGCGATCAAGAGCCTCGAGCGCGCCAAGACCATCGGACAGGTGTTCGCCCTCAACGAGGCCGCCCAACAGGCCGAGGCCGCCGCGCGCCTCGAGGAGGCGCAGGCCTCGTTTGAGAAGGCGTTCGCCCTCGACGGCCAGTCCGCCACGGCCCAGGCGGGCATCTCACGCCTCAAGGCCGCGATCAAGAAACGGGATTTCGAGAACGCCCTCGCCGCCGCCGCCACCGCGATCGAGCAGAAACGGTGGAACGACGCGATCGCCGCCTACGAAAACGCCCAGAAACTCTTCCCCGACGACGAGAGCGTGAAGACCCGGCTCGCCGAGACCCGCGTGCGCCAGCGCGAGTCGTTCATCGAGAGCTCGCTCGCCTCGGCCTACGAGCTGGAGCGCGCCTACGATTGGGACGGCGCCCGCCGCATCTACCTCGACCTCCTGAAGTTCGAAGCCGACCAGAAGGACGCCGAAGAGGGCCTTCTCCGCACCGGCAAGGTTCTCCGCGCCCTCCTGAAATTCGAGCGCCTCCTCGACGACGCCCGCTCCCACGCCCAGCGCGCCAATTTCCAGCCCGCGATCGCCGCCTTCAACGAGGCCATGGCCAACAAGCCCGCCTACCTCTCGCTCAGCCCCGAGCAGGAACAACTCCGCCAGCTCCTCGAGGCGCAGAGCCGCCCCGTGGAGGTGACGCTGATCTCCGACAACCGCACCTACGTCACGATCCAGGGCGTCCGCCTGCTCGGCCGGTTCGATCGCACCTCCGTCCCCATCATGCCCGGCAACTACGAGGTCATCGGCCGCCGCCGCGGCTACTCCGACGTGCGCGAGATGATCCAGGTGCGCGGCGGCGACACCCAACCGGCGATCACGATCGTCGCCAACACCCGCGCGATGTGATCGCCTCCGCCCCCTCCCCGACCCCAACCTCGTCCACCATGAAAAGCCCGTTCCTTCGGTCCCGCGCCCGGCTCCTCGCGAGCGCCTCGCTCTCGCTCCTCCTCGCCGCCGCCCCGGCGGGCGCGCAGGTGCTCAATCCCGATCCCGACCTCTTCGACGGCTCCAAGTCCAAGCGCAAGGAGGCCATCCCGCAGGAGCGGCAGCCCGTGGTGGACGATTGGGAGGGCGCCAGCCTCATCATCTACGATAGCGACGAGCCGGTCGAAGGGCGCGGCGGTCAGGGCCTCGAGGTCGGCCTCAACCTTCCCGGGCCCGGGCAGGGCCCGGGCGGCATGGGCGGGATGGGCATTCCCTTGCCGATCGGCGGCGGCGGCGGGGGCATCGGCGGCCAGCCTGGCCTCGAAATCCCCACCCCCGGAGCCGGCGGGGGCGAGCCCAACGCGGAAGCACCGGAGAACGCTCCCCGGGGCGCCGGGGGCGCGCAGGGCGGCGAGAAACCCGCCGAGATGGCGATCGGCGATCAGGGCGGCCGCATCAAATCCGCGGCCGCGCCCCTCGGCGACACCTCCGGGCTCGAGAAGGATGCCGAGGATACGAAGGGCGATGGCGGCGACGATACCCAGATGAAGGCCGCCTCCGGTCGCCAGAGCGGCGTGCGCGGCGGCGGGGTTGAGAAGGGCGACGCGATTCCCGCCGACCTCTGACCCGCACCATGTCCCCCTCCCCGAGCCTGATCGTCGGCGCCGCCTTGTTCGCCGCACTTGCCGCACCTCTGGGCGCCGGCGAGCGCTGGGTCTTCCCTCCCGAGGCCATCGACGACGCGATGCACCTTTCCGCGAGCGAGTTTCGCGCGATCCAACCCGGCATCGACATTTCCCTCACGGGCCTCGCCGACCACGGCTTCTACGTGCGCTGGATCCACGAGGACCTGATCTACTACTTCGGCCCGATCAACGACCTCCAGACCGCCCGCACCTGGCGCGATCGCATGGAATCGATCCGCACCCGCCTCGTCCAGAAACGGCCTGCGCTGGAGTCGTCGAAGGTCGAGCTCGTGCGCTTCACCGATCAGCGCGGTGGCGGTGATCGAGCCGCCACTTCCGAGACCCTCCCCAAGGATCGCGGCGGCCGCGGCGACATCGACGGCGACGGCGTCCTCAACGGCGACGATCCCGACATGGACGGCGACGGCATCCCCAACGCCCTCGACCCCGACATGGATGGCGACGGCGTTCTGAACGATCAGGACTCCGACAACGGCCTCGGCGACACCGCCGAAAACATGCGCCGTTCCGGCCAGGACTCCCGCGACGGCCGACGCCAAGGTCGGCAGGATGGCAGCCAGCAGGGGCAACAAGGCCAGCAGCAGGGCCAGTCGGGCGCCGAAGGCCAACAAAGCTCCCAGCAGCAACAAGGCTCCCAACAACAGCAAGGTTCGCAGCAGCAACAACAGCGCGGCCAACAGGGCCAGCCCGGACAACCGGGACAGCCGAGCCAGTCGCCCCCGGGACAACCGGGACAACCCAGCCAGCCGAGTCAGCCCGGACAGCCCGGTCAGCCGGGGCAGCCGGGGCAGCCAGGCCAGCCCGGACAACCGGGGCAGCCCGGCAGCCCCAACATCATCGAAATGATCTGGCGCGCCCTCTTCGGGCGCTGATCCTCGCGCCCGAATCAGTCCGAACGGCCCGTAGAGCGCGCACGTCCCGCCGTCGCCTCCAGAGGGTCGGGCGGGACGCCCGACCCGGCACGTGAGGACGCGTGCGCTCCCCGAAGCCAGACGATCCCGCTGGTTCCCCGGTAGCGTACCTTTCGCCGAAAGGCACGAGCGCACCGCGCGGTCCGAAGGCCCGCGTCCACCTTCGCCTGCGCTCGCCCCGAGGCGGCCGGTCGGCCTGGACGGCGTTTTTCGCGTGCCGCTCCAGCCCACCCCGCGACCCAGCGACCGCTCTCGCCTCGTCCGACCGCCCCACGCCTCTCGGCGAGAGGCGTGCCACCACGGTCACTCGCTGGAACCCGATCCGAACGGTCCGGGGAGTGCACGAGTCCTCCTCGCGTGCCGGTTCGGGCGTCCGGTCCGGACCATCCGGACGCGTCGTGCATCCGCATCCCGGATACGTTCGTCGGATCCGCCCGGCTCCTCCGAACCCGTCAGACCTCGTAGGTCCGGAGCGGCTCGGGATCGAGCACCGCGACCTTGGGCGCGATCTCCGCGATCCTCTCGGCGAACCAGCGGCGCGCCGGCGGATCGCCGTGCGTCAGGACGACCGCCCGCGGCTCGGCGTGGAGCGCGAACTCGAGCAGTTCCTCGCGGTCGGCGTGGCCGGTCATTTCGAAGCGTTCCACCGAAGCGCGCAACGTGGTCTGAAAATCGAGCGCGCCAAAGACGAAGGTCTCCCCTTTCGGCGTGGCCAGCAGCCCGCCCCCCGGCGTCTCGGGGTCGCAGTATCCGACGAAGAGCACCGCGTTGCGGGGCGAGCCGACAAGACAGGAGGCCATCGCGTAGGACGGCGTCTTCTCCACCAGCATGCCGCTGCTGAGCACGTGGATCCCGGGTTCGGACGGTTGACGGCCCGGCGTGATCCGGCGCGGCGGAGGTTGCACGCCCAGGTCCTTGAGCACCGAGCGGTGGAAGTTCGTCAGACCCGTCGTCCGCGTGATCTCGTCCATGTAGTTGCAGAGATCCACGCCGAGACCACCCGCGAAGATCGGCACGCGCGTGAGCCGCCCGTCCTCGCGCGCCTCCTTCAGGATGAGGAAAACCTCCTGCATGCGGCCCAAAGCGAACACCGGGATCAAGACCGAGCCGCCCTGCGTCACCACGCCCTCGATCGTCCGGACCAAGCGTTCGACCTCGGTCTCGCGTGTCCGCGCCGGATTCCGCTCGGTCGCGCCGCGCGTCGTCTCCGTCACGACCGTGTCGAAATGCTTCGAGGGGAACTTCGCACCGCCGACCACGCGTTGGGGATCGAACTGCACGTCCCCCGTGAAGAAGATCGAGCGGTGCTTGTGCGTGAGCTGGATGCCCGCGGCGCCCGCGACGTGCCCGGCCGCGTGGAAGGTGATCTCGATCTCGTCGCGCCCCGTGCCCATCCGCCTCGGCTGCCCGAAAAGCATCGGGGCGATCCGCCCCGCCGTGCGCTCCACATCCGCCATCGAGTAGAGCGGGAGCTCGGCGGACCCGCGTTCCTCGCGCTCGCGTTTCATCACGTTGACGGAATTGCGCAGCAGGCGCTCGGCGAGGAGCCGGCTCGGCACGGACATCATCGCCGGGATCTCCGGAAACGCCCTCATCACCAGCGGCAGGCCGCCGAGGTGGTCGAGGTGGCAGTGGGTGACGATGACCGCGTCGGGCGGATGCGTCTCCAAGAACGAAAGCTCGGGCGGAGCTTCGCGGCCGGACTTCTTCGGATGCAGACCGCAATCGATGAGGATCCGCATGCCGCCGATTTCAACCAGATGGGCGCTCGCACCGACGCCGCCGAAGCGGTTGAGATCGGTCAACTTCATGAATGGGCCCGATGACACACCCCCCGGCGCCACCCGCAACGCCAAAGCCCGGGGCTCAGAAGCCGCACCATTCCCGGATCGTGCGCGACGTACCCGGCAGGAGCTCCTCGTGCAGCCAGTGCCGGCCGTCGGGGAACGCGCGCACGATCGTGATCGCTCCGAAGACGACCAGCAGCCCGCCCATCACCCGCACGAGGATGCGCCGGCGCCGCACTCCCCAACCCTGCGCCACGAGCGCGAACGCGAACAGCCCCGGAAACGTCGCCGCGCCGAAGACCGCGGCCCCGAGCGCGGCGTCGACCACCGATCCGAAGCTCGCGAGGTGCAGCAGCACCGCGACGACGAGGCCGCAGGGAACGAAACCGTTGAGCCACCCGGTCGCGAACGCCGCCACCGGACCCGGGGCCCGCGCCACCGCGGCGAACGCTCCGCAACCCGCCGCAGGCTCCACGAGGCGACGCCACCACGCGGCCGGTCGCCACTCGAGGAGCTGAAGCGCCCCGTAGACCGCCATGAAGACCCCGGCCGCGAGCGCGAGCGCGACCTGCGCCCGGCCGAACCAACCCTCCCGGCCCGGCACGCCGAAGCCCGCCGCGACGAGGACGGCGAGAAACACGTAGGTGAGCGCCTTGCCCGAAGCGTAGGCGAGGTGCCGTCGAAGCAGCCCGGGCGCGCCCGAAGCGCCTCGACCGACCGCGAGCGCAAACCCACCGCACATGCCCACGCAGTGCCCCGAGCCCGACAGGCCCAACAACACGATCGCGAGATGGTCGCCCCAATTCATCCGATGCTCCGACGTGGCCCGATGGTGCGGACGCCGCCCGCCGACGCGAGCCGGCACCCGCGGGCGGATTTGAGTTTTCGCTCCCCTGATAGTTCCCTAAGCCGGACTCATCGTGATGCCGCACCTTCCACCCACCGAACCACTCCGCATCGCCGGGCGGACGTTTGATTCCCGGCTCTTCGTGGGCACGGGCAAGTTCAGCGGCAACGAGCTCATGCGCGACGCCCTCCGCGCCAGCGGCACGGGGCTCGTCACGGTCGCGCTCAAGCGTGCCGACCTCTCGGGCGCGGGCGACCCGTTCGCCGACATCCTCGAGTTCCTCGAAAGCGACCGCTACCTCGTCCTCCCCAACACCGCCGGCGCGATGAACGCCGGGGAGGCCGTGCGCCTCGCCCGCCTCGCCGCCGCCGCGGGCCTGCCGCAATGGGTGAAACTCGAGATCCACCCCGACCCCAACCACCTCCTCCCCGACCCGATCGAGACGCTCGCCGCCGCCGAGATCCTCGTGCGCGAGGGCTTCGTCGTACTGCCCTACATCAACGCCGACCCCGTGCTCGCCCGCCGCCTTCAGGACGTCGGCTGCGCGACGGTGATGCCCCTCGGCTCGCCGATCGGCAGCAACCGCGGCCTCGAAACCCGGCCCCAGCTCGAGATCATCATCGAGCAGGCGCAGGTGCCCGTCGTGGTCGACGCCGGGATCGGGCTGCCCTCCCACGCCGCCGCCGCCCTCGAACTCGGGGCCGACGCCGTCCTCGTCAACACCGCCATCGCGATCGCCTCCGACCCGGTCGCCGCCGCCCGCGCCTTCGCCGCCGCCGTCCACGCCGGCCGCGTCGCCCGCGAGCTCGGGCTCGGCCTCGCCACCTCCGCGCGGGCCGTTCCCACCAGCCCGCTCACCGCCTTCCTGAGCTGATGCCCGCGTTCTCCCAGGTTTTCCCGACCCTCGGCATCGAGGCCCTGCGCGCCCGCTCGCTGGAGGCCGCCGACGCCGACGTGCGGCGGGTCCTCGCCCGCGGTCGCGCCACGGATCTCGGAGAGTTCCTCCTCCTGCTCTCGCCTGCGGCGGCGCCGCACCTCGAGACCATGTGCGCCCTCGCCCAGGCGACGACCCGCCGCCACTTCGGAAAGACGATCCGGCTCTTCGCGCCGCTCTACCTTTCCAACGAGTGCATCAACATCTGCAAATACTGCGGCTTCTCCCGCAACAACCCGATCCCGCGGATCACCCTCACCGTCGACCGGGTCGAGCACGAGGTGCGCCTCCTCGCCCGCCAGGGGTTCCGCTCGCTCCTCATCGTCGCCGGCGAACATCCGAAATTCGTCTCGAATGGCTACGTCGAGGCCGTCGTCCGGCGCGTCCTCCCGATCATCCCGAGCCTCGCCCTCGAGCTCGGGCCGCTCGAGACGCAGGACTACATCCCGATGGTCCGTGCCGGCGTCGAGGGGCTCGTCGTCTACCAGGAGACGTATTTCGAACCCACCTACGCCGCCCTCCACACCGCCGGCCCCAAGCGCCACTTCGGCTGGCGGATGGATACGCCCGAGCGCGCCTACGCCGCCGGCGTGCGCCGCCTCGGGATCGGCGCGCTCCACGGCCTCCACGACTGGCGCTTCGAGGTGATCGCCACCGCCGCGCACGCCCTGCACCTCCTGCGCACGTGCTGGAAGGCCCAAGTCAACATCAGCCTCCCGCGCATGCGGCCCGCCACCGGCGGCTTCGCTCCGAAGTTCGCGATGAGCGACCGCGAGCTCGTCCAGACGATCGCCGCGCTCCGCCTCCTCCTCCCGCACGTCGGGCTCGTGCTCTCCACCCGCGAACCGCCCGCCCTCCGCGACGGGCTCGTCCCGCTCGGCATCACGACGATGAGCGCCGGCTCCTGCACCGAGCCGGGAGGCTACGGCGAGCATTTCGACGAGGCGACCTGGACCCCGACCGGTGAACAACCCGGCGAGCAGTTCCACATAGCCGACGAACGCCCGCCCGCCGTGGTCGCCGCGATGATCCGCCGCCACGGTTACGAGCCGGTCTGGAAGGATTTCGACCAGGCCCTCGTCACCCCGGAGCCCGCCCTCACCCCGGCCTGAACGGATGTCCGCGACGATCCGCATCACCGCCAACGGCGCCGTCCACACTCCGCCCGCCGGGCAGCGCCTCGACGCGTTCCTCGAATCACTCGGGCTCGCCCCGCAACGCGTGATCGTCGAACGCAACCGCGCCGCCCTCACCCCCTCCGAAGCGCGCGCCACCATCCTGGCCGAAGGCGACACGCTCGAGATCGTGCGGATCGTCGCCGGCGGCTGAAGCGCGTCCCGCCTGTTCCCCACGATGGACGCCGTGCCGACGAGCCGCGAACCGCCCGGGCTCGAGGTCGTCCTCGACCGCCTCGACTACGCCCGCGGTGGCGCGGGCACGCCCGAGGATCTGCCGCACGTCTTCGTCTACCACCTCACGATCCGCAACGGCTCCACCCGCGCCGTCCGCCTGCTCGCCCGCAAGTGGGTGGTGGTCGCCGCCGACGGCCGCCGGACGATCGTCGAAGGCGAGCGGATCGTCGGGAAAACCCCGCACCTCGAGCCGGGCGAGGCGTTTTCCTACAACAGCTTTCACCTCACCGCCGGCGACGCCCGCGCCGAGGGGAGTTTCCACGGTGTCGACGACGACGGCGCTCCGGTCCACGTGCGCATCCCGCCCTTTGCGATGCGCGTCCCGGGAGCCTGACGGGAGGTCCTAAATTCTCCGACGGGGTCTGCGCGGCATGGAAATGCGGCTCGGCCAAGGCGGGGGATGGCCTCCGCGAGGATACCCCCCGCCTCTCCAACGCCGCGGATGCCGGCACGGCTATCAACGCAGACCCCGTCGGAGAATTCAGGACCTCCCTGACGGCGCTACGGAAGTTCGTAGACCTCGATCAGGCCGATGCCGGGGGAGCCCGGCCCGCCGCGCAACTGCGCGGTGTAGGCCCCCGGAGCGAGCCAGATCACGAGCGCGGCGCTGGTGCTTCCCGGCGTGAGGGCGAAGGCCCCGACCGAGGCCGAACTCTCCGCGACGAGCGTCTGCCCGCCGGCCGCGCTCCACGTGTCGTTGGTCGCAAGCTCGGCGGGGCCGCTGAAGAGCACGAGCTGAGGGTCGGAGAGCAGACCCGTGACGCCGAACGGGGCAAGCTCGGCCGCGACACCGCGGATGAGCAGCCGCTTCGGGGCCGCACCGGTCACCACGAAGCCGGCGATCATCGTGCCGGAGCCGACGCCGACCTCCCCGCGCATCGAGATGTTGCTCAGGACGGCGGTCGCCGTCGCCCCGGGCAGCCCGTCAAGATCGTAGAACTCGACGATCGCGGCGCCCGTGCCGCCGGCCTTGCCGCTCACGTGCGCCGAGTAGGCGCCCCGCGGCAGGTCGACGAGCAGGCCCGCGTCGGCGCTCGGGCCCGGAAGCTCGAACGCGCCCACGCCCTCCGTCGCGAAGGCCACCGTGCCCGCGTTGGCCGCGGCGGCCCAGTCGTCGTTCGACGCGATCGGCGGCGCGCCGGGCGGATCCCCCGCCCGGTAGAGCCGCGCGACGGGGTCCGCCAACACGTCGGCCACGCCGAACGACTCCAGCGTCGGACCGACGCCGCGGATCAGCACCCGCTTCGTCCCGGGACCCGAGACGACGAAACCCGCGATCATGATGTTGTCGCCCTGCCGGACGGTGGCGCGTACCGAGATGTTGGAGACGCGCCGGTCGAGGGCCGCGCCGTCGCGCACGCCGGCGATCGTCCGCGAAACACCGGCCGCGGTGATCGTGCCGGTGACGCGACCGGTCACGGGATGGAGCTGGAGCGAGACCGCGCGGCCGTCGGAGAGGGGACCGTTCACCGCGCCGTTCGCGCCGAGGACGAGCGAGGCCGCGGCGGCGGCGCCCGCCTCTCTCACGAGCACGAAGGCCGAGCCGCCGGATCCCGCGAGCAGGAGCACCTCGGCGTCCGCGGAGTTCACGAGCACGCCGCGGTAGAATCCGGCGAGGGCCGCCGTCTCGCCCGAGGGCGCGTCCTGAGCCCCGGAGAACGTCGCTCCGCTCGTCGCGATCCCGCCGGTCACCGTTCCGCCGTTGATCTGGCCCGAGACCGTCCCGGCCCCGGCGGGACCGTCGAAGGAGAAGGCGCCCGAGGGCGCCACCTCGAAGGCGTTCCCGGCGAGCACGAGGGCTCCGTTGCGCGCGAGCAGGACGCCGGTGTCGTCGGCCCGCACGAGGAGGGCGAAGGCGCCGCCGCCGGCCCCGGGGAAGGTCCCGAAATACTGGCGCGCCGGCGACGAAACCGTCACGACGGCGGTCCGGCTGTTCACGGTCTGCGCCGGAGAGGAGACGGCGACCCAGAGCCGCGTCGTCGCGTCGAGGCGGGGCGTGGTGAAACTCGCGGAATGGGCCCCGGCGATCGGCGCGCCAGTGTCGCCGGATTCTCCGAGGTACCACTGGTAGGCAGGGGCCGCGCCCGTGGCCGCGACCGAGATCGTCGCCTGCGCCGCCCCGGCGACGGCGACGTCGGCCGGCTGCGTGGTGATCGCGATCGACGAATGGACGGCGAGGGTCGCCGCGGGGCTGGTGACGGAGCCGTGCGCGTTGGCGACGGTCACGGAGTAGGCTCCGGCGTCCGCGGGCTGGACGGCCGGCAGCGACAGGACGGAGCCGATCGCGCCGGGGACCGGATCCGCACCCTTGAACCACTGGTAGGTGGGTTGCGGATACGCCGTGGCCGCGACGGCGAGCGTCGCCGCGGAACCGGCGACGGCGTGCACGTCCCGCGGCGGGGCGAGGATCACCGGCGGGGCCGGCACGACGGCGAGCGCGAGCATCGCGGCCGAGCTGAGCACCGAGCCGGAGGCGTTGGTGACGCGCACGGAATAGCTCCCCTCGTCGGCGGGACCGACGAGCAGGAGGTTGAGGCTCGCGGCCGTGGCGCCGGTGATCGGCGCGCCGTCCTTGAACCACTGGTACGACGGGGCCGGCGAACCGGTCGCGATGACCGTGAAAACGGCGTTGCCGCCGGGCGCGACCGTCGCGCCGACGGGCTGGGTGACGATCGCGGGCGCCTGGGCGACCGGAGTCGACACCATCAACGTCTTCACCGGGCCCCACTCGAGCGGATACTGCCCGTGGAAGACGCCGCGGGCCTGGAGGCTGAGGTTTCCCGGAGTCGTCGGGCTGATCGAGAACTGGTTGCCGGGTAGCGTCCCGCTCGGGGCGCCGATCGCGACCGCCTCCACTCCGGTGACCGCGATGTCGTCGAGGTACCATCCGAGGCCCGCGCCGGTGCCGGGGAAGTAGCTGCCCGTGGAGAACGTGTAGACGAACCGCACCTGGAACGTGCGCCCCGCGAGATCGGGAAGCGCGACGGAGCGGGTCGCGAACGACGACTCGCCCGCTCCGCCCGTCCCGACCTGGGTGTAGACGTCGGTCCAGTTCGCCCCGTTGTCGAGCGAGACCTGGGCGCGCGCGGTCTGCGCCGTGGTGGCGTAGCCGAGGCGGCTCTTGAACTCGAGCCGCGGCCCGGCGCCGCCGAGGAAGCGGGAGTTGAGCTGGATCGACTGGTTGGCGACCGTCGGGTGCGCGAGCTGGAACGCCGCCGCGCCGGTCGCCTTCACCGCGGTGGTGACGACATCGTAGTTCCCGGTCGTCGCGAAGGTGACCGCGCCCGTGCCGTTTTCCGCCCCCTCGACCGCGGCGTAGGGCGAGGTCGTGAGCGTCCGCCATTGAAAACCGGTCGCGTAGTAGAGCCCGCCGACCGTGTAGACCGTCGCCTCGCCGGTGGCGGGCGCGGACGGTCCGGAGATCGCGACCGGCTCGTGGTCGGGACCGGGCACGTCGGGATCGAAGACGATCACGGAATAGGTGAACGTCTGCGCCTGCCCGTTGATCCGCACGTTGGCGACGGAGACCTGGTAGGTCACGTCGCCGGCGGGGCGCGCGTGGTGGCTGGAGAGGTTCGGGTTCAGACCGTCGTAGACCCAGACGAGCGTGTTCTCGCCAAAGCCGTTGCTCACCGGCGACTGCGCGACCGGGACGGCGGCTCCACCCCGCGTCATCGTCACCACGGCCCCGGAGAAATCCGCGCCCGGGTAGGAGATCGACCAGCGGGGATAGACGAGCCGGTAGGGCACGTGACCGGGGTTGGGCCAGGCGACGAACGACTCGCGCACGAAGGGCCGGGGCCCGTTGAGGTTGGAGTCGAAGACCCAGAGGGCGTTGGCCGCAGCGAGCGTGCCGTTGCCGGGGACGTCGCCGGTGCCCATCAGCCGGGTCTGCGGGTGCAGCACCCAGCGCCGATGACCGACCGCGGCGTTGTTCGCCCCGGGGTCGGCGATGTAACCGTCGACGGCGGCCGGACCGGCGACGCCGAGCGCGAGATTGGAGCTGCCGGCGGCCTGATTCCCATCCGCGGTGAAGAAGAGCCAGCCCGCAGGCGGGGTGTGCGAAAGGGAGTTGTTGGCGCTCATCATCAGCGCCGCCTTCTGCGCCTTGGCGCTGAAGACCGGGTCGAAGGAGACCGCGGCCGGCACGCCCGCCATCGCCCGGAAGAAATTCACCCGCAGGTTGACGGCCTCCTTGTGGGCGAGCGCCGTGTCGCCCGCGGCGAGGTTGCCGTCGGAGCCGGCGTAGTTCCCCGTCCAACCCATCGCGACATCCTCCGACGCCGGATAGATCGCCCGGAAGAAGATCCGCGTCTCCTCGCGACTCGCCGTGTCCACGGTCAGGCTCGCGGGGATCGCGGCGGACGAGTTCGTGGACGCGGGGGTCTTCGACGAGGGCCGACCCGCGGGGGCGAGCGGTTGCGCGTGGAGCGGCGCCGCCAACGCGAGACACAGCGCGATCGCGGAAAAGCAGAGCGCCGGGCGCCCGCGCGGGAACTGGGAAGGGAGCGGGTCCATGAGCGAAACCAGCCCTCCCCTTCGGCCCCTCCCCGCTCCATCCCAGACGGAGGCCCCCTCCTTGGGGGATTTTACCCGGGCTTCAGCCGTGCCGGGGAAAACTACTCAGCGCGAAAGTTCCCCGCGATCGGGACCGGTCGGCGGGGCAAGCCCGCGGCTTCCGCAGTCGACGTGGGGGCGAGGCGTGTCTCGAGTTTTCTGCGGGAGGCGACCCGACACGGTCGGTGCGCGGCCTGTCGGTCCTTGGATTTCCCATCGGCGACCACGTCGATTTGGGGAGGGCACGGACGGACTCGTGCCTTCCGGCGAAAGGCGCGCCTCCTTGGTTCGCGTTCGTGTGTCGGGCGGATGGCTTGGGGGTGCCGGGCCGGACCACCGTGTGACCACGGTGGCTGCGACGAGGAAAGCGTCTGCGGTGGATCGACGGGAAGGGAACTCGCCGACCAGCGCGGTTCAGATCGTCATCGAGGCGTAGCCGCCGTCGACGATCAGTTCCTCGCCGGTGATGAACGAGCCGGCGGCGTCGCTGGCGAGCAGGAGCGTCGCCCCGATCAGTTCGCGGGCCTCGCCGAAGCGCTTCATCGGCGTGTGGCCCATGATGGAGGCGACGCGCTCCGGCGTGAGGACCTTGCGGTTCTGCTCGGCCGGGAAGAAGCCGGGGACGAGGATGTTCACCCGCACGCGCTTCGGGGCCCATTCGCGGGCGAGGTTCTTGCTGAGGTTGTGGACCGCGGCCTTGGTCAGCGAGTATGTGAAGACGCGCGAGAGCGGCGTGACCGCGGACATCGAGCCGATGTTGATGATCGAGCCCCCCTCGCCGCGCTCGACGAGGTGGCGGCCGAAGACCTGGCAGGCGAGGAAGACGGAGCGCAGGTTCACGTCGACGATCCGCCCGTATTCCTCCTCGGAGATGTCGAAGAACGGCGTCGGCGAGTTCACGCCCGCACCGTTGACGACGATGTCGATGCGGCCGGAACGGGCGAGCACGGCGTCGCGCAGCGCCTCCAGGTTGGCGCGGGTGGTCACGTCGGCGGCGGCGAACCACGCCCTGCCACCGGCGGCGGCGATCCGCTCGAGCCGCGCGGCGGCCTTCGCGGGATCGCGGCCGACGAGCACGACCTCGGCCCCGGCGCCGGCGAGGCCCTCGGCCATGGCGCCGCAGAGTTCGCCCGTGCCACCGATGACGACGGCGACCTTGCCGCCGAGACCGAAGACGGAGTGGAGAAAATCGGAAGGATTCATGCCTGGGCGGTCTGGAGGGTGGATCGGTCCCACGCCGGGAGTTTCACCTCGGCGGCGAGTTCGTCGAAGGCATCGAGTTCGGCGGCGGTGAAGAGGAGGCCGCCGGCCGCGCGGGAGGCCTCGGCGAAGCGCGCTTCCGGCTGGCCGGGGAGCAGGCACGACTCGTTGCCGTGCCCGAGGATGTCGCGCACGACCGCCTCGACGTTTTCGGCCTGACTGCGGCCTTTCGCGAAATCGCCGGCGTTCAACGCCTCGGGATGGATCACCTGGAAGAAGAAGCACGGCGTGTGCTTCTCCCGGTCGTCGGCCCAACGGCTGCGGAGCGTCGGGAGGGAACCGCCGATGAAGGCGCCGACGAGCTCGTTGATCAGGCTGAGGCCGTAGCCCTTGTGGGCGCCGAACGGGAGCAGCGCCACCGCCTGGGCCGGATCGACCGTGGGGCGGCCGTCCTTGTCGACGGCGGCGTTGGGCGGGAGCTGGCGCCCCTCGCGCCGGAGCTGTTGCACGCGGCCCATCGCGACCACGGAGGTCGCCCAATCGACCACGATGGGGAAGCCGACGGCGTCGGTCGTGGGAAATCCCCAACTGTGCGGGTTGGTGCCGAGGGTCGCGAACCTGCCGCCGAACGGCACGACTTCGGCGAGCGCGGCGGTGCAGTTGGTGTAGGCGAGGTAGCCCTTGCGGGCCGCGTCGAGCACGTAGCCGCCGCCCCAGAGGTAGTGGAAGGCGTTGTCGACGGAGACCGTGCCGACGCCGAACTCGTCGGCGAGCTTCATCGCCGCATCCATCGCACGGTAGGCGACGGACTGGCCAAGCTTGCGGTTGGCGTCCCAGATCCGCACGGCCTTGAACCGCGAGGGCTTCTCGACGATCTGCGCACCGGGTTTGCAGCCGCCCGCGCCGCTTCCGAAGAGGTGGTCGAGGTGGAGGGCCTTGAGGGCGTTGTGGGTGCGGATGCCGTGGCGCGCGGCTTCGGCGCAGAAGCGGGCGCCCTCGCGGGCCTCGTCCTCGAGGTAGCCGCGACTACGGTAGGCGGTCTCGACGAGGGCGTTGTGGGCGGATTCGGGAACGACGAGATAGGTCTCGGGCATGACGGTGGCGGATCGGGATTGCGGGAAACGGGACTCAGCCGACCTTGCGGACGGCGACCTCGGGGTTGACCTGGGCGATGGGTTTCTCGCCGTTTAACGCGAGGACGAGGTTCTTCACCGCCGTCGTCGCCTGGCGCACCACGCTCTCGTAGGTGCGAGAGCCGATGTGCGGGGTGATCACGCAGTTGGGGGCGCGCAGGAGCGGGTGGTCGGGCCGCGGCGGTTCCTCGTCGAGGACGTCGGCCCCGTAGCCGCCCACGTGACCGCTCTCGAGGGCTGCGGCGATGTCGGAGGTGTGGACGATCTCGCCGCGGGCGCAGTTCAGGATCACGACGCCGCGCTTCATCTTCGCGATCGTCTCGGCGCGGACCATGTCGCGCGTCTGTTCGGTGAGGTTCGTGTGGAGCGAGATGTAGTCGGCGGCGGCGAAGACCTCCTCGACGCTCGCGGCGCGACGCACCCCGTGTTGGCGCGCGAAGGCCTCGTCCCAGTAGACGTCGAAACCGACCGGCTCCATCCCGAAGGCGCGGGCGCGGATCGCCACCTCCTTGCCGATGCGGCCCAGCCCCACGATGCCGATCGTCTTGCCGAGCAGTTCGTGCCCGGTCATGCGCTTCCATTCACCCCGCCGGCTGGCGTCGACGCCGAAGAGGAAGTGCTTCTGCAGGGCGAGCAGGAGGAGGAACGTGTGCTCGGCGACGGTCGTATGGTTGACTCCGGGGGTGAAGAGCACGGGGATGCCGAACTCGCTCGCGGAGCGCACGTCGATCTTGTCGACGCCGATCCCGTACTTGCTGATCACGCGCAGGCGCGGGCCCGAACGCTCGAGCACGGCGCGGGTGATCGCGTCGTCGCCGCAGAGGAACGCGTCGAACGAGCCCGCGAGCTCGAGCATGCGCGCCTCGCCGAGCGGCCCGCGTTCACGGACGACTTCGAAGCCGGCCCCCGCGAGCAGCGCGTGGTGTTCGCCCGGCGTGTCCTGGAAGGAGGTGGTGGTGAGGAGGACTCGGATCATGGGAGAGACGAGGGTCGCGGATGTCGGAGGGAAGGTTCAAGCCGGACCCGTCGAGGCGCGGCGCACCAACGAGGGCACGATGGTGCGGAGCGGCGGCGCGTCGTCGCCGTTCTCGGCGAGCGGTCCGGAAAAGAGGGCTGCGGCGGCGGCCATCAGCTCGGGAACGTGCTGGTCCACCGTCGTCAGCGGCGGGGTGGTGTGCGCGGAGACTTCGAGGTTGTCGAAGCCGACGATCGAAACGTCGTCCGGCACGCGGAGCCCGAGGCGTTGCAGGGCCGCCATCGCGCCGATCGCGATCTGGTCGTTGAGCGCGAGGATCGCGGTCGGCCGGTCGGCGAGCGCGAAAAAACGCTCCGCCAACCTGGTGCCGAGCGCATAGTCGAGCGCGGAGGGCGCCGCCTCGCCCAGCACCACGAAGTCGCGTTCCCAAGAAAGTCCGAGTGCGAGGGCCGCGTCCTCGAGTCCACGGCGACGCGCCCTGCCGTAGGCGACCTGTTCGCTGATCTCGAGAAGCGCGAACCTCCGGTGCCCGAGATCGTGCAGGTGCGCGAGCGCGAGGCGCATCCCGGCCGCACGATCGACCTCGACGGTCGGGACCGGGAGCCGTTCCAACGGATCCACCACGACGAGCGGCACGCCCGCCGCGCGGGCGAGCGCGCCGATCCCGGCGGCGTTCGAAGGAGCGACCCCGCCCACGACCACCAGCCCGTCCACCTTCATCGAGAGGAAATGCCGGACGACCTCCGTCTCCGTGACCGCATCCCCGTCGGTGAGCTCGATCAGCGCGCGGAATCCCGCGCGGCGCAGAAGCGTCTGGAGCGCGGCGATCTTGCGCACGAGGATCGGCGAGCCGATCGCCTGAAAACACACGCCGACCATCCCGGTGCGCGCGCCGCGGAGCGCCCGTCCCAGCGGGCTCGGCACGAAGCCCAGCTCGTCCATCGCCCGCCGCACGCGCAGCGAGGTCTCCCGCCGCACCTCGGGGTGTCCGTTGAGGACCCGGGAGATCGTCCACCGCGAGAGCCCGAGATGACGCGCAAGGGCGCTCGTCGATCCGATGGGGCTCGCGGGGCGGGGAAACTTCATCTGCCGAGGCGATACAAACACGTGTTTGGGAAGTCCAACGCTTTTCGGCCGAGGTGGCCTCGCGGGTTCGCGGGAGGTCCGGATTCGACGCTTTACACAGCCGGAGCCATTTGCCTCCCTCATGCGCTTGTCCCACGCGATGCGCGCGGGAGGGCGCGCCGCCCTAGCTCAATGGTAGAGCAGTTGACTCTTAATCAATTGGTTCGGGGTTCGAGTCCCCGGGGCGGCACCACTTCCCGTCCGCCCGCCTCCGCCGCTCACTTGAGGAAGCTGCGCAGCATCCAGATGGTCTTGTCGTGCCACTGGATGCGCCCGATCGCAAGGTCCTGCGTCTCTTGATCGTCGGCCTCCCCGGCGGCGTCGCGCAGGGCCGCCGCGTCGGCCACGACCTTCTCGTGTGCCGCGAGGAGCGCGCCCACGAAGTCACGGGCCGGCACGGGACGCGCAAACTCGGCGAACCCCGCGTGCGCGGCGAAGGCCGACAAGCCGCCGAGGGTGTAGGCGTCGAGCGCGCGCACCCGCTCGGCGATCTCGTCGACCGCCGCGAAGAGATTCTCGTAGTGCGCCTGAAAGGCCTCGTGCAGCTCGAAGAAGCCAGGACCCTCGACGTTCCAATGTGCGAACTGCGAGTTGCTCATGAGCGCGTAGGAGGAGGCGAGGAGTTGGTTGAGGCCGGCGACGACCGCCTTGCGGCCGGTTTCGCGGTCGGAGTTCCGCTGGGTGCTTTTCTTCATGGATCGGACGGGATGCGGGCGGAACCATCGCTGCGATCGCTCCGGTTGTCCACCCGGCGCGGCGGGCTTGCGCCGGTCGCGTGGCGAGCCATCATCTCCCCGCCCCTGCATCCATGAAAAAGTTCCTCGCCCCTCTCCTTGCCGCGCTTTTCCTCGCCGTCTCCGCGCTCTCCGCCGCGCCCCGTCTGCGCGCCCTCATCGTCGACGGCCAGAACAACCACACCGTCTGGCCCAAATCGACGATGATGATGAAATCCTATCTGGAGGAAACGGGCCTCTTCACCGTCGATGTCCGCCGCAGCGGCTTCACTTGGAAGGGCGACAAGTGGCTCGCCTCCTACCCGCTGGAGAATCATCCGCCGACCGAGGATCTGCCGGAGCCGCGGACCGATCCCGACTTCGCCCCCGACTTCGCGGCCTACCACGTGGTGGTCTCGAACTTCGGCTGGAAGGCCGCACCGTGGCCCGAGAAGACCCGACTCGCGCTCGAGGACTACATGCGCGGCGGTGGCGGCCTCGTCGTCGTGCATGCGGCCAACAACTCCTTTCCCGAGTGGCGCGCCTACAACGAGATGATCGGCCTCGGCGGATGGGGCGGGCGCGACGAGAAGAGCGGCCCTTACGTCTATTTCAACAAGGCCGGCCTCCTCGTGCGCGACCCCTCGCCGGGTCCGGGCGGCAGCCACGGACCGCAACACGAGTTTCAAATCACCGCGCGCGCGACCGACCATCCGATCCTGCGCGGGCTCCCGCCCGTCTGGCTGCACACGATGGACGAATGCTACGACCGGCTGCGCGGACCGGCCGAGAACCTCACCATCCTGGCGACCGCCTACTCGTCGCCCGAGAAGAAGGGCACGGACCGCCACGAGCCGATGTTGATGGCGCTTGATTTCGGGCGCGGGCGGATCTTCCACACCGCGCTCGGGCACGACGACTATTCGTTCGCCTGCGTCGGCTTCATCGCGACGTTCACCCGCGGTGCGGAATGGGCCGCGACGGGCGAGGTGACCCTGCCGGCGCCCGAGGATTTCCCAACGGCCACGGAGACCCGCTCGCGCCCCTTCGCCGGCCCCTGACCGCGGTCGGTTTCAATCCGCCCGGCCGAGCCGCTCCCGCAGACGCGCGACGGCGAGTTCCTTGGCCTTGGCCTCGAGTTCCACGGTGAGCGCCCAACCGCGCCACGCCTCCGGGAAATCGCGGGGATCGATGTAGTCGTGGTGCCGCTCCGGTTGCGGCCCGTCCCAGCCTTCGAGCGGGCTGGAGAGGTGGAAGAGTGGTTCGCGGTTCCACGTCGCCCGCGCCGCCACGGTCGCGGCCTCGATGGTGAGGCCGTCGGGCAGGCAGCGGTGGTGGTGCGCATCGTAGACGAGCGGCACCCCCTCGGCCCGGCACACCGGCAGCAGGTCGCCCGGAGTGAAGACCGTGTCGTCGTTCTCCACGGTGAGTCGCGACCGCGCCTCGGGAGAAAGCAGACCCAGCGCCCGGGCGAAGCGATCGAGCGCCGCGACCTTGTCGCCGTAGGCCCCGCCGCCGTGGATGTTGACGGTGTCCGCTCCCGTCCACGTCGCGATCTCCGTCTGCACCTCGATGTCGGCGACGGACCGCGCGACGAGTCCCGGGTCGGGCGAGTTGAGCACGACGAACTGATCGGGATGGAAACCCGTGCGGATATCGTTGGCCCGGGCGAAGTCCCCGCAGGCGCGAAACGCCGCGAGGATCGCGTCCGCTCCCGGCAGCTCCTCCACCCGGTATCCAACCACCGGATGCGTCCGCACCGGACAGATCGAGCTGATGATGCGGAACGAGCCGATGCCGTTCGCCGCGCAGTAGCGGAGCGCGGCGAGCAGCGCCCCGGCGTTGCCGGTGCAGAGCGCGGCGAGCCGTGCGAGGCGCTCCGGTCTCGGCAGTTTCGCCATCGCGGTCGCGGTGGTCGTGCGGAACTTGATCGGTTCGCTCGCGAACTGGCAGCAGAGTCCCCAGCGGGGTTCGGTCGCCGGTCCCAGCCCGCCGCGTTTCGGACGCGACGCCATCGTCACGCCCTCGCCTGTATGTGCGCCAGGCCCCCGTCGACGCCGATCACCTGCCCGGTCACCCACCCTTGCCCGCGGTCGAGCAACCAGAGGATCGCCGAGGCCACCTCCTCCGGATCGCCGACCCGGCCGAGGGGATGCATCGCGGCGGAGGCCTTGGCGGCGGCCTCGTTGCGCAGAAGCCCGGCCGTGAGCGGCGTGCGGGTCAGTCCCGGCGCCACGCAGTTCACCCGCACTCCCTGCCGCGCGTAGGTCGCCGCCGCGGCCAGCGCGAGCCCCTCGACGCCCGCCTTGGCCGCCGCGATCGCCTCGTGGTTCATCAATCCCCGACGCGCGGCGACCGAAGAGATCAGGACGATCGCCCCTCCATCTTCCTGCCGCATCTGAATCCGCGCGGCCGCCCGCACGACGTTGAAGGCGGTCGTGAGGTTGGTCGCGACGACCTCGGCGAACTCGGCCTCGGTGACGAGGTGCGCCGGCTTCAGAAGGATCGAGCCGGCGCAGTTGACCACGCCGTCGATGCGGCCGCGGGCCTCTGCGACGCGCTTCAGCAGATCCTCGACCGCTCCGGCGTCGCGGGCATCCACGACCAGCGCCTCGGCCCCGACCTCGGCGGCCACCGCCTCCAGTCGCTCCGCACCGCGCCCCGCAAGGACGACGGTGCAACCGTCCGCCCTCGAACGACGGGCGACAGCGGCTCCGATTCCTCCGGAACCGCCCACGACTACGACCACGGGTTTCGTCTCGGCACTCATGCGGGCTTCAGATGACACAGCTTCCGCGATCTGTCAGGCGTCGCACGCGATCGACTGCACGGCCCGGACTGGACCGGGAAGCCCGGACCGGCTTTGCTTGCGCTTCGATGCGCTCCGAGCCGCCCCCGCTCTCGATCCACACCTACAAGGCCTGTGACACCTGCCGGAAGGCCGTCGCATGGCTGCGCGAGCGCGGTCTCGCGTTCGAGGAAAGGCCGATCCGCGAGCAACCACCCTCTCCCGCCGACCTCCGCCGCATGTTGAAGCACGTCGGAGGCGACCTGCGCCGGCTCTTCAACACCTCGGGCCGCGACTACCGCACCCTCGGGCTCTCGGCGAAACTGCCCACGCTTTCCGAGGAGGAGGCCCTCGCCCTCCTCGCCGCCAACGGCAACCTCGTGAAGCGCCCCTTCCTGCTCGGACCGGACACCGGGCTCGTCGGCTTCGACCCCCTGACGTGGGCCGAGAATCTGAACTGATCCCGTCGCGCGTCGCCATATTCCGGATACTCAAGGCGGCTGCCAGGTGACGAACCGCGCGCGCGCGTTCCGGTAAACGGAGGCGGATCCACCGACATAGCGGGTGAAGTTCCGGCTGAAGAGGGCCAGAGATCCGAAACCGGTGAGGCGCGCGATCTCGGTCAGGGTCTTGTCCGAGTTGATCAGCA
>DAIPIQ010000216.1:0-5273 GCA_036770745.1 Opitutaceae bacterium
GCTGCGGTTGATGGCGATCACGGCGAACTGTCCGGTCGAAGTCCGCTTGAAGGCCATGAGGTGGACGCCGGCGGCCGGCTCCGCTTCGACCCCGATGCGCACCCAGCCGGGGCGCACGAACTTCGCGATGTTGCCGAGGGTCCACAAACGCTTGGCGACCGTCACTCCCGCGACACCGGGCGCGGCGCTCATCAGGCCCTGCTGGTTGCCGTCCTGGTTCATGTTCACGCCCCACCAGAAATGACAGGAGTTGACCCGCGAATTGACCAGCAGACGCCACCACCGGTGCGCCCACTCGACCCCGTTGGCGATCGAGAGATCCTCGGGTGAAGTGTCGCTGGACCATTCTGAAAGCCACACCGGCTTGCCGTAGGCGGCGTGAGTCACGTCGATGTTTCCGCCGTATGCGTGGCCCGCGAGGATGTCGACCTGCGCCCGGGCCGCGGGGTCGGCGTGGATCGGGGCGTACCAGAAGTCCACGCTGTTGGAGTCGGTCCAGCGGGTCGCCTCGGGTGCGATCACCCGGGTGGAAAGCGTCGGCCCGACGTGGTCGCGGATCAGGTTGCGAAGGTTCTCCGGCGTCCAGTCGCAGGACTCCCATGGTTTGGGCCCGGGTTCGTTCTGCGGCGAGATGCCGTAGTAGGTGAGGTCGAAGTCGTTCTTGAACTTCTGGAAGTAGGCCTCGAGCCCGTTGGCGAAGGTCTGGTAGTTTGCGGGTGGCAACGTCCCGCCGTTGGAGGCGAGATTGCTCTTCATCCACTTCGGGGGCGTCCACGCCGCCGCCCACACCCGCTCGCAATCGCGCGCGAGCGCCTCCTGGGCCGTCCACGCATTCCCCACGATGTCTTGATGGTTCCAGTCGTAGACGCCCGGGGCGGTGTGGAAGCCCGGACCGATCCGATGGCGGAGGATCGAAAAGCCCGCCCCGCCGTTGATCTTGAACAGGCGATCCATGATCAACGCGCGGTCCGGATGGATCGCGATGTCGTCGGAGCGCCACGCGTCGCTGACTCCGAAGCCGTCGATCGTCTGGTAGGTGTCGGTCCAGGCGACGTGTGCGGTGGACTGCGCGGTGAGGGAGGCCGGGGCGGCGAGGGTCGCCGCGGCGAGGGCGACGCGGATCGCGCGACGCGAGGCTGAACGATGACAAGGGCGGTTCATTGCATGGAGGGGTTGGGGGATCGCGGACCTGTGCGGCGACGGCGCCGCTCGCCGGAATGATGGTGTCAACGGGCGTTCGCGGCGATGCGCGCGCAGTGCTACCGTTCACCGCGTCGATCGGCGAAACGAGGTTGCACTGTGCACCGCCGGAGGTGTCGTAGCCTGCGGTCGCCCGGGAGAGTTTCCGTCCGCCCCGGGGGGTCGCCCACCCCTCTGCGTCGTCCGTCCTCCCGCGCCGCCCTCGCTCCGAACCCATGCCGACACCCCGCTCCCGAGTCACCGTACGCGACATCGCGAAAGTGACCGGCTTCGCGCCGAGCACGATCTCGCTGGCGTTGCGCAACAGCCCCAAGCTGGCCGCGGCGACGCGGGAGAGGATCCTCGCGGCCGCCACCCGGCTCGGCTACGAACGCGACCCGCGGATGGCGTCGCTCATGAACTACCTCGCCCAGCGTCAGCGCCGCGGCGGCCATCGCGAGACGCTCGCCTACGTCTTCCCGTTCGCCCCGACCGCGCCGCACGCGGCGATGCCCTTCTATCGGCGGTGTTTCGACGGCGCGCGCGCCCATGCCCACGATCTCGGTTACGACCTCGAGTCGTTTCATCTCGACCGGCGCCTTTCGCCCGCGCGCCTCGATGGCATCCTCTTCACGCGCGCGATCAAGGGCATCATCTTCGCCCAGCACCCGGTCCCCCACTCGCGCATCGAGATGACGTGGGAGCGCTACGCCACCGTCATCCTTGGCTACGGCCTCGAGCACCCGCCCGCCCATCGGATCTGCCCCGACGTCTACGAGGGGACGACGGTCTGCTACCGCCGCCTCGTCGACTGCGGCTACCGCAACATCGGTTTCGTGATCGACCGGCGCAAGAACGAGATCACGCGTCACCTCCTGCGCGCGGCCTACCTCGACATGTGTCACGAGCACGGACGCCCGGCCTCGATCCTCGAGGTGCCCGAGACGCAAAAACGCGAGCCCGCGCTCCGCGAGTGGCTGGATCTCCACGCGATCGACGGGATCGTCAGTCTCAACCGCAGCGTCCTCGCCGGCCTCGCCGCCCTCGAGGTGAAGGTGCCCGGGGATTGTGGCGTCGCCATCGTCAACGTCCTCGGAAACTCCGAGCTCTCCGGCTACCGCACGCACGCCTTCCGCCTCGGGCGGGCCGCGGTCGACCAGGTCGCCGCCGACGTCGAACACAACCACTTCGGGCTGCCCGAAACGCCGCTCATCATCTCCCTCGCCGGGCAGTGGCAGGAGGGTGCGACGGTTTCGCGCCTCGACGGGCATCCGCGCGGACGGGCCGGTTGACTCCAAGCCGGCGGATCCGCCCGGGCCCGCCGCGTACTGAACGGTTGCATGGAAAAGATTTCGCCCGGCCCTTCCAAGAGGGAGACCGTGCTCCACCGCCACTCCACCCCGATTCCGATGCCACCTCTTCACTGGTCCAGTGCGGGCGCCCTGCTCGCTTCCCTTTCCACAGCCGCAGCAAACCCGCTCTTTCTCGACGCCGACCCCACGGCGCGGGTCTTCGACGGCCACGTCTACGTCTACACCACGAGCGAGTTGTCCGGCCCCGAGCGCAACAGCCAGTGGAACATCCATCGCAGCCGGGATCTCGTGACCTGGGAGGCCCTTGCCCCGGCCTACCGGCTCGCCGACATCCCGTGGCGCGATCGGGCCGCCGACAAGCAGTGGGGCGCATGGGCGCCCTGCGCGATCGAGCGGGAGGGTCGCTACTACCTCTATGGCCCGGTCCTCAACACCGACGAAGCCCGGGTCGCGCGCAACAGCCCCATCGTGCTCGTCGCCGATCATCCGGGCGGGCCGTTCAGCGCGCCGCTCGCCGGCCCCGTCGTCGAACGCTTTCACGATCCGAACATCTTCCTCGACGACGACGGCCAGGCCTACCTCTACACGAACTCCCGGCGTCAGGTGGCGCTTCTGGAGGACGACATGGTCACGGTCCGCGAGCAGCGCACCTACGAACTCGGCTTCGAACCACCCGAGCGCCTCGAGGCGGTCTTCGTCTTCAAGCGCGACGGCCGCTACTACTTCACCTACGCCGCGAGCTACAACCATCTCGTCTACGCGATCGGCGAAGGCCCGCTCGGACCGTTCCACCATGCCGGGGAGATCTTCGCGCCGACGCCCGACCGACGCAACAACCACCACTCGCTCGTCGAGTACCAGGGCCGCTGGATCCTCTTCTACCACTGGCGCCATCCCCACGACACCCCGCCGTCGCCGCGCCGGTATGTGCAGGCCGAATACGTCCATTTCGAACCCGACGGCTCCATCCGCGCCGTGGAACGCACCGCCGAGGGCGTGCGCTGGGACGGCCCGCTCCACGTCACGATCCGCGCCGAGGTCGCACCCGGGGGCCGGGTGACGTTCTCCGCCGACCCTCGGGGCGGGCACCGCGGACTGGACGTCGATCGCGCCTACCGCTGGAGCTTCGGCGACGGCGCCACTTCGACCGCGGCGGCGCCGGGCTACAGCTACCTTCGCGCCGGCGTCTACGAGGCCTCGCTCGCCTTGTTCGACGGCGCCGCCTCCGCCACCGCCACGACCACCGTCACGATCGCCGCCGCCCCGGTGGTCGCGCCGCCTTGATCCGAACCCGTCGCGACCGGATCCACCTCTCGCACGTCCCCTCCCATGACCGTCCCCATCAGCCGCCTCCTCCCTCTCGCCGCGCTCCTCGCCTTCCCCGGACCACGGCTCGACGCCTCGCCCGGACTTCTCGGCCCGGGTCGTCTCGCCCATCTCGGCGACCCCGTGGTTCGCCTCGACCACCTCTGGACCGCGATGGCCGACCATGACGGCAGGTTCGACCACTTCCAGGGCCGCGAGATTCCCGTCTCGACGGAGACCGCCGTCTTTTCGCGCGACGAGACGCTCATCGCCACCACCGCAAAGGGCGACAATTCCATCCGCGTGTTCCGTGCGCGCGACGGCCGCCAGCTCTGGCGGGCCGATGGCGATGCCGAGTCGGAATGCGCCGGCTTCACCGTCGACGGCCGCCATCTCGTCTCCGGCGGCGAGGGAGTCCCGCAACTGCGCGTCTGGCGCGTCGCCGACGGTGCGTTCGTCCGCGGCTGGCCGGACCTCGTCAGTGTCGACGGACTCCGCTTCAGCCCCGACGGCCGGTGGCTTGCGACCGGCAACGAAGGGGGGCAGGTGCGCCTCTACGACACCTCGTCGCCCGACCCGGCCGACTGGTCGGGCGAGCCCGCGCACATCCTCGTCCACGGAACCGACCGCGACGCGAGCGGCCGCGAGGCCGACGGCCATGCCGACGTGAACCAACTCGTCTGGAGCGCCGACGGGGCCCACCTCTACTCCGGCGGGCGCAACGGCCTGGTGCGCAAATGGCGCGCGGCCGATTTCGCCACGCCGCACGGCGGCCTCGTCACGACCTACGCCGGACCGCAGGGCTCGGTGAAGGGCATCCACCTTTCCGCCGACGGCGCGCTGCTCGCCGCCGCGAGCGGGGCCCTGGCGGGCGGGATCCCGTCGCGTGTGCTCGTCTGGCGCGAGGCCGACGGACACGCGTTGCTCGACTACCCGTGCCACGAGCTGCGCGTGATCGAGACCGTCGTATTCGATCCTTCAGGACGCGTGCTGCTCGCCGCCGGATCGGCCAACGACTGGAAGCGGGAGACGAGCCCGGTCCTGATCTGGCGCCTCGCCGATCTCGGCCCGGCTCCGGCCCCTCGACCGCCCGTCCAGCGGATCGTGGCCTACGACATCGAGTACCTGACCTTCGACCGCGCCGGCGAAACCCTCCTCTCCGCCCACGCCGACGGTTCGCTGCGCGCGTGGCGCTTCTTCATCGATTCCCCCGCCCCCGCCGCGTCCGTGGAACGCGCGCACTGACACGCGCGCGGCCTCACACCGTGCCGAGGTCTCTGCTCGATCCGACCCGGCAACTGAGCCGCCCTGCCTCGGTTGAACACCCCGCTTCGGGCCGCCTCCACAAACCGCATTTCTCCGCGCAATCGCCGGCCTGATTCCCGAGAGTTCGGGATTTACTGGAAATCAAGACGGACGATGCCGAAGGCCGGTTCCTCTCCAAACTCCCCACAACCTCGCCCCAACATGTCCCAC
>DAIPIQ010000217.1:0-5262 GCA_036770745.1 Opitutaceae bacterium
AGGCGAAGACCTGCGCCGCGGTCTCCGACACGAGCTCGCGGAGCGATTCGCGGGAAATGATCAGCGTGCCCGGGAAGCCCGTGTGCTCGTTGCTCTTTCCCACGGTGATCGGCGGGGCGACGTAGACCGGCGCCTCCGCCGGGAGGCGCGGGAGGGCGTGCCCGAGCCACGCCTGCCCCATCAGCGCATCGACCGCGACCGGCAGGTGCGGACCGTGCTGCTCGATCGCTCCGGTCGGGAGCACGACGAGCGCGCGACCGCGGTCGGGGATGGCTTCGAGGCCGCGCCGGGTGAAGGCCGGCAGGTACCGTGCGCGATGGTCGGGAAACATCAGGATCCGATCATTCCGGGGATGACTCCGTCTTCGGGAAGCGGCGCGCGTTCGGCGACCTCGCGCAACAGGCCGCAGAGGTGGCGGGCCTCCTCGGCGAGGAGTCCCGCGCCGTCCGTGCCACCCTCCACGCCGAGGAGGTGGCGGGCGAGTCGCGCGAAGCGGTCGCGCCCGCGCTCGTCGTCGAGGCCGAGGCCGAGGCCGCTCAGATTCAGGCAGAACATCTGGAGGCCGAGCGCGATGCGCAGGTCGCGGGCGGCGACGTCGACGAGCGGCTCGTTGCAGGGCCATGCGTTGAAGAGCGCGAGCTTGCGGAAGCCGGGCCGGCGCACGCTCGCCGCGAGTTCGTCGATCACCCGCAACGCCGTCGGCACGCCGACCGCGAACACGCCCGCGCCCGCGGGAGCGGGTGTGAAGCGCAGCGGTGGGAGCACCAGGAGGGGGAAATCCGCCGCCGCCGCGGCCTCGCGCAGGAGACTCGTCGCGACCGTCTCGCCCGCGTCGAACGGAAGGTCGTCGGCGACTTCGGCGAAGCCGCAGACCGGCAGCACGCAGACGACCCGCGCCTTGTCGGGCATCCGGGCGAACTCGGGCCAGCGCCGGTTCGGCCAGAAGGTGGCCGGGTGATGGATCGCCAGGGTGCTCATGCGAAGCGCTCTTCGAGTTCGGGCGCGAGGTGGAGCGCGCGTCCGGCGCGGAAGGCGCCGAGCACGTCGTCCGGATGGACCCGCGAGACGAGGCTCGCGACGAGGTGCCGCGTGCGGCGCAGGTGCGGCCGGCGGAAATCGACGACGATGAAATCGGCCGGCCCGCCCTCGACGAGCCCGCCGGAGAGGCCCGCGCCGGCGATGCGGGCGGGATTCACCGTGACCATCTTCAGGATCTCCACGGGATCGGGGCGGCGCGCGTCGCCGAACTGGCTCTTCGCGAGCTTGTAGGTGAAATCCAACTCCGCCCAGAGGTCGACGCCGTTGAGCAGGCCGTTGTCCGTGCCGAGCAGCAGCGGCACACCGCTCTCGAGGAGGCGCGCGACGGGCGGGAGCGGGAGCCCGAGCGCGGCGTTGGCGCGCGGGTTGAGCACGCCGGGCGTGCCGGCGGCGGCGAGCCTCGCGATCTCGGCGTCGTCCGCCACGGTGAGGTGGACGACGAGGTGCGGGCGGAGGAGCTCGAGCGCGCGTTCGAGGTCGCCCCGCCCGGTGCGGGCGAGGCTGAGGTCGCGGTAGCCGGCGTTCTCGAGGCAGTGGATCGCGCGCAGGCGCCCCGCGGCTTCGGTCATCGCGGCGACCTCGCGCCAGGCGGCGTCGGTGAGGTCGTTCATCGTGCTCTCGCTGAAGCCGTCGGCGACGGCGAGGATCGACGACAGCTCGGCGCGCGCAGCGACGGGCAGCGGTCGCGAGGCTTCCTCCAGCGAGGCCGCGTCGAAGGGCACGGAATCGAACTGCCCGAGGATGATCGAGCGGACGCCCGTCGCCGCGGAGGCCGCGCGGAGCCGGCGCGCGCCCTCCGCGCCCTGCTCGCGGAAGTCGAGGTGGGCGATCGTGCCGCCGCGCGCCATCGAGCCGAGCGTCTCGGTGAGGATCGCGACGTGGTCGTCGGGGCCGAGTCGGGTGAGTTCGCGGTACTTGAAGCCGTCGGGCCGGAAGAAGCCCTGCTCGAGCGTGAGCCCGGTGGCGCCGTCGGGAAAGGCGCTGTCGCCCACGTGGGTGTGGCCGTTGACCAGCCCGGGCAGCACGACGAGCGCGCCGTCGTCGAGGGCGGCGACCCGCTCGCCCGCCTCGAGGGAGGACACGATCCCGCCGGCGACGGCGAAGCGCGCGCACCGGCGCGGTTCGAGTTCCGGGCCCGTGAGGACCACGCAGTCGCGCAGCTCCATCACGCCGCCTCCGGCTCCCGGTCGCGCTGGTTGAGGAAGACGAGGGACACGCCCATCACGAGGAACATCCGCGCGGCCGCGTCCTGGCCGTTCCACGTCTCGCTCTGCCACATCAGGAACCACTCCGCCCCGACCGTGAGGAAGGCGAAGTACCATTGGAGCAGGCTCACGCCGAGCCCGATCACGGCGAGGCGCTTGGCCTTCTCGAACGCCGCGGCCGGCGCGCGGCGTTGTTTCCAAAGCGTCCACGCGCCGAGCCCGACGAGTAAGCAGGCGACGGACTCCCAGAGGATGATCGAGGCGTAGAAGGCGTGGTGGACCCACGGGGCCTCGATCGCGCGCCACATCGCGCGGTTGCCCTCGAAGGTCGTGCTCATGTTCAGGACGTTCTCCACGAAGAGGAGGTTCGATCCGTAATCGGTGAGGTTGTTGAAGACGACGAGCAGGAGGAACACCGCCGAATTCGCCAGCAAGGCGATCTTCACGAGACGCACGGTCATGGGTCGCCGTCAGCAGATTCCTTACCACGAGCGCCGGTGTCGGTGACGTTTCCGTGTCACCGACACCTGATCTTAACAGCGCCGGTCTTGCGGCATGCGGCCGGCTCGCGCCCACTGGCGGCGTCAGGTCTTACCGGCAACTTCCCGACCTCGCGCAAGCGAGAGGAGAGACCAGGGCTCAGAAGATCGGACGACCAAATGTCTTCCGACGTCCGTCGTTCCGCGAGCCCGGTTGTTCGAAAGCCCGCGGATGAAGGTCGGCCGGAGGCGATCCTCCTCAACCACCGAGCCGTCCCTCCATGTCCTCTCCTTGCTTCCATCCGCGGCGTGCCGTCGTCACGACCGCGCTTCTCCTCCTCCCGATCCTCGCCCCCGCGCAGCCCGATGACACCGGCGGGATCGCGGGTCGCACCCTCGAGGCCGACACCGGCGGCCTTCTGCCCGGCGCCCGCGTGCGGATCGCCGGGCTCGACCTCGGGACCGTGACCGGCCGCGACGGCGCCTTCTCGCTTCCTCGCGTGCCGGCGGGCGACCACACGCTCGTCGCCTCCTACCTCGGCTACGACGACGTCGCCCGGCCGGTCTCGGTGAGGCCCGGCGAGACGCTCACGCTCGATCTCGAACTGGGCGGCGAGTTCGTCACCCTCGAGGGCTTCACCGTCGAGGGCATCCGCGGCGGCCAGGCCCGCGCCCTCAACCAACAGGCCGCCTCGCCCAACCTCGTGAACATCATCTCGGCCGACGCCATCGGCCAGTTCCCAGACGCCAACATCGCCGAGGCCCTCCAACGCCTCCCCGGCATCTCCATCACCCGCAAAAACGAGACCGGCGAAGGCCAGTTCGTCATCATCCGCGGCCTCGAGAGCAATTTCAACGCCGTCACCGTGGACGGCGTGCGCCTGCCCACCACCGAGACCGGCGTGCGCGCCGTGCCCCTCGACGTCTTCACCGCCAACGTCGCCGAGCGCGTCCAGGTCACCAAGGCACTCCGTCCCGACCAGGACGGCGACGCCATCGGCGGCACCATCGACCTGCAGACGCCCACCGCCTTCGACGAGACCGACCGCATCCTCCGCGGCACCTTCACCTTCGGCCGCAGCGACTCGGTCGACAGCGACAACCATGGTGCCACCCTCACCTACGGCGACCGCTTCGGCACCGACGAGACCTGGGGCTTCCTGGTCGCCCTCACCTACCTCAATCGCGGCACCGGCGGCGAGCAGGTGGGCGACGGCGACACCACCGTCGGCCTCGTCGGCGGCCCCGCCGGGATCCGTTCCAACAACAACCGTCGTGGCCCTCCCGGCTTCATGGGCCTCGAGTTCAACCGCTACGACATCGAGCGCGAACGCCGCGCCGTGACCGCCTCCCTCGACTTCCGCCCAAGCGACGACCGCCACTTCTTCATCCGTGGCAACTACGCCGATCTCGCCGAGGACCGCGTGCGCAACGAGTTCGAAGTTTACGGCGACAACCGTGGCGAAAACGGCGTCAACATGCTCGCCCGCCAGCGCCTCTTCCTCGAAACCTTCGAGGAAGACTACGCCACCCTCTCCGCCGGCGGCCGCGTAAGCCCCAACCCCGACCTCGAGCTCGACTTCATCGCCGCCTATTCGCGCGCCGCCAGCGAGCGGCCCGACTACATCGAGCTGCGCCACGCCCTGCCCAACCTGCTCAACCGCGACGGCTCGCCCAACACCTCCACCTCGACGATCCCCTTCGTCGAGATCAACGCGCGCGGCCCGGTCGTCTTCGACCTCTCCCGCCCGCAGTTCCCCACCTGGATCCAGCAGACGTCCCAGAACTTGTATGATGATTCTCAATACACCTTCAACCGCTACGACTCCTACCAGGATCAGGGCGAGGAGGACATCATCACCCTCAAGCTCGACGCCACCCTCGACCGCGACTTCGGCGCCTACCCCGGCTACCTGAAAGCCGGCGTCAAGTTCACCGGCCGCGAAAAAGAGCAAATCACCGACGCCAACGAAGTCTCCGTGCGACGCTCCGCAGCCAATCCCACTTTCTTCCCCCGCTCCGCCGTCGTCGGCGGCGAGCCTATCCGCCACCTCGAGGGCAACTACCTCTGGGGCCGTCTCTACGACCCCGCCGCCACGCGCGCCTTCATCGCCGCCAACCCGACCGTCTTTGTGCCCGGCACGGGCCTCGGCGACCTGGAGGTATTCCGCGAAGACGTCACCGCCGGCTTCCTTATGGCGGGGGCGTCGATTTCGGCGCGCTTGACCTGCTCGGCGGCGTGCGCGTCGAGCACACCGATTTTGCCGCCACCTTCGGCCGCGGCGCCACCGCTCGCACCGCCGGCAACACCTACACCGATGTCCTCCCTAGCCTGCACGCCAACTACCGCGTGACCGACCGCCTCATCGTGCGCGCCTCCGCCACCGCCGCCATGGCCCGGCCCAACTTTGGCGATCTCTCCGGCCGCCGCACGGAAACGGCCAACGCCATCTCCTCCGGCAACCCCGACCTCGAGCCCATCTCCGCCGTCAATCTCGACCTTTCCGTCGAGCGTTACCTCGGCTCGCTCGGCCTCATCT
>DAIPIQ010000218.1:0-1746 GCA_036770745.1 Opitutaceae bacterium
CTCAGTCGGAAGCCGGGGATGAACCCCGGCCCACGACAGCAGGTTGCCACCACTTATTGATTACACCCCTACGGCAGCTCGAGTCGGAAGACCGTGCCGCGCGCATCCGAGGCCTCGAGCACGAGGTCGCCATGGAGCTCGTCGCGCGCGAGCCGGCGGCAGAGCGCGAGTCCGAGACCCACCCCGGGCTGGCTGTTCGCCGCCTCGTGGGCCGACTTCGAGAAGGGTTGGAAGAGGCGCCGCCGCGCGCCCGCGGGCAGTCCCGGCCCCGCGTCGCGCACCCGCAGGGCGAGTCCGCCGCGCGCCGTCGCCGCGACCTCGAGGGCGACCCCGCCCGGCGGCCGGTCCGGCGTGCGTGCGTACTTGGCGGCGTTGTCGACGAGGTTGAAGAGGATCTGCTCGACGACCGTGCGGTCGGTCTCGAGGGTCCGCTCCGCCACGTCGCCCGCGCAGTCGATCCGCAGGGTCATCCCGGCCTGGCCGAGGCGCGCCTCGAGGCGCTCGCGCACCCGCCCGAGAAGCTCCGCGGGCGTCGTCGCCTCGACCCGACCGGCGGCGCGGCCGCGCTCGATCCGCGAGTAGCTCAGGACGTTTTCCACGAGGTGCGAAAGCCGTTCGGACTCGGTGCGCAGGGTCTCGAGGTAGTGCCGGCGGCGCGCCTCGTCGGGGATCATCCCGCCCGCGAGCATCTCGGTGTAGAGGCGGAATGTCGTGAGCGGCGTGCGCAGCTCGTGGGTCACGGCCGAGACGAAGGCGCCGCGGCGTTCGCTCAGCCGCAGGGCGCCGCGCAACAACGCGACGAGGGCGAGCGCGCCGACGCCCGCGCCGCACCATGCCGCCGCGAGGCTCGTGCGCAGCGGCGACCAGCCGCCGCCGACCGCCGGCGCCGGCGCTCCCGGCGCGAGCCGGACGGGGAGGAACGCCAGCCGCCGGTTCCCGTTCGCCGCGGGCGCCTCCTCCGGGTCCGCGGGGCCGACCGGCTCGAGCCGCGCCTCCGGAAGCAGGTCGGAGATCCGCCCGAGCAACCAGGCCTCGAGCCCCGGCCAGTCGAGCCACACGCCTTGCGCGACCGCGACGCCGTCGCGCTCGACCCGGCGGAGCAGGAAAAGCTCGCCCTCGATCCAGGTCGCGCGCAGCGCGCCCGCGGGCTCTTCCGCGACCGCGGCCGGAGGCCCGGATTCCTCCCGGAACGAGGCCGGTGCGCGGGCGGCCGGCGCCGCCGCGACGGCTTCGTCCGGCGCCCGGCGGGCGGAGGCCGCGCCGAGGCGGTTCTGCGCGGAATAGAGCTCCTCGCGCTGCCGCTGCTCGACCGCGCTCTTGAACTGTTGCGCGTCGACCGCCGCCGGCGCCTCCGCGAGGTCGCGCGCGGGGCGCTCCTCCTCCGCGCCGGCGAGCTCGAGGATCCGGTCCGGCCCGACGAGGGCGGCGAGGCTCCGCAGTCGCGCCCGCGCCCCGGCCGCCTCCGGCCACGGATCGGGCGGGGCCTGGGGCGAGCGCAGCGCGCCGTCCGTCCCGGCCTCGAAGTGGAGGCGCACGAAGGGGGGCGTGTATCCAAGCAATCGCGACGGCGCGTGGATCGAGCCGGCGGGGACGGGGCGGAGGTCGTGCGTCCACGCGGCGGCGAGGGCGTGGGTCGGCGCGTAGTCCTCCGCCGGCCGGGCGGCCTCGAGCCCGTGCACGGCGGCGAGGGCGGAATCCATCCGCCAGAGGGCGAGGCGGACCGCCTCCTCGCGCGCCGCCGCCTCC
>DAIPIQ010000218.1:1756-5243 GCA_036770745.1 Opitutaceae bacterium
GGGGAGCCGGTCGAACCGGAGCATCTCGCGGGAGAACCAACCCAGCACCCCGAAGCCGAGGGCGAGGCAGGCGACGACGGTGGACCAGAGCAGACCGGGTCGTTTCATCCCCGCTTCGCCTCCGTGGAGAAGAGGTACCCCCGGCCGCGCACGGTCACGAGCACGCGGGGCTCGGCCGGATCGTCGCGCAGTTTCTCGCGCAGGCGCGCGACCTGCATGTCGATCGCGCGGGTGGCCACGGCCTGCGGATCGAGCCGCCAGACGCGGGCGAGGATCTCGTCGCGGGAGATCACGCGGCCGGCGTTGGCGGCGAGGTAGCGGAGCAGCGCGCACTCCCGCTCGGGCAGGCCGACGCGCGCGCCGTCGTCGAAACGCACTTCGCCGCGCCCGAAGTCCGCCACGCCGCCGGGGAAACGCGCGCTCGTGCGCTCGCGCGGCCGCTCCGGCGTGCGCCGCAGCACCGCCTCCACGCGGGCGAGGAGTTCCTTCACGCTGAAGGGTTTCACGACGTAGTCGTCCGCCCCGAGGCGGAGGCCGCGCACCCGGTCGGCCTCCTCGCCCCGGGCCGAGAGGATGATCACCGGCATCGTCGGCCGGGTGAGCCGCACTTCGGCGAGGATCTCCAACCCGCCCGGGCCCGGGAGGACGAGGTCGAGGAGGAGCAGGTCGTAACCGGCCTGGACGGCGGCGCGCAGTCCCTCGTGGCCGTCGCCGGCCTCGAAGGTGTCGTAACCCTCGAAGGCGAGGGCGTCGACCATCCCGCGGCGGATGGGCGCGTCGTCTTCGATCACGAGGATGCGGGTCCTGGCCATGGGGGCGGGCGGTTTCGGCGGATCAATTCAGTCCAACCACGAATGGACACCAATGAACACGAATTCAGGAGACTCCCTCAGCGGAGTCCGATGGACCGACGAGGACACCGTCGGCTGAGCCGAACGACGCGGGCGTCCGAGCCCGGGCCTGCATTCGTGTCGATCGGTGTCCATTCGTGGTTCTCGTGCCGCAGGGATCGGGCTCAGTCGTTGGCGAACACGTAGTTCTTTTTCGCGGCCTGGGCACGCACGGACTTGCGCACGGCCTCGTCGAAGGCGTCGGGCTCGGCGTCGGGGAGTTTCCCGAGTTCGGCCGCGATGTGGCGTTCTCGTCCGGCGGCGAGGTCGCGGATGCGCGCCTGGATCTCCGCGCGCTCGGCCGCGGCGGCCTCGATCTTCTCGCGGCGTTCCGCGGCGGGCAGGTCGCGCAGTTCCGCGGGCAGTTCCGCGGCGGCGAGCTTCCCGGGATCGATCGCGCCCTCTTCGAGCGCGTCGACGAGGTCCCACGAGGAGTTGCGGTAGAGCGAGCCGGCCTTCGTGCTGATCCGGCCCGCGATCGCGGCGGGAGCGGAGGCCGCGGCGTTGGCGTCCTGGCGGCGCTGGTTCTCCGCGCGGGCGGCGCCGTCGGTCCCGTAGGCGAGGTAGGTGCGGTTGAGGCGGTCGTTGAGGAGCGCGAGCTCGCGGTCCTGCGGGGCGTCGATGCGGGGGAGCGGCCGGTCGTGCCGGATCGCCGCGAACGTCCCGAACGCCGCGTCGGCCCCGCTCTTCCAGTGCGTCAGCACGCCCTCCCGTTCGGGCCCGCAGAAGATCGTGTTCACGGTGATGCCGCGCGCCGCCGCCTCGCGCATCACCGGGCGGAAATCGACCGGGCCCTGGGTGAAGGGCTCGTTGCCGGCGATGAAGATCATCCGCAGGTCGTCGCGCCGACCGCTCCAGCCGAGCCGGCGAAGCGCCCGGTCGACGACCGCGCCGCAGTACTCGTCGCCCCCGTGGGTGCGGAGGGCGAAGAGGGAGGCGGAGACGTGGTCGAGGTCGCCGGTGAAGGCGCAGACCTCGCGGATGTAACCGCTTTCTGGAGACAGCCGGGAGTTGCCGTACTCGTAGAGCGCGACCTCGAGGCGCGGGCGGACGCCGTCGCAGCGGGCCTCGGCGAGGTCGTTGACCACGCGCCAGAGGCGGGAGCGGGCCTGGTCGATGAGCCCGTCCATGCTGTTGCTCGTATCGAGGAGCAGGGCGATCTGGACGACGGGTCGCGCGGCGGGCCGGGCGGTGGCGGAGGAGGCGCCGAGGGCGAGCGCGGCGGCGAGGAGGACGAGGCGTGGGCGGAGGTTTTTCATGACGCCCGAGGGTAGCCGAAACTTCGGGCGCGGGGTGTAACCGCCGTGTAACGCCCGCTTCAGGGCGGCGTTTTCTCGATCGAGACGTCGCCGGCGAGGCAGCGGTGGACGACCCCGCGGTCGTCGCGCAGGCGGAGGGCGCCGGTCGGGTCGATGCCCTCGGCCACGCCTTCGATCCGCTCCTCGCCGATGCGCACGGCGATGCGGCGGCCGTGGAGCAGGTCGAAGCGCCGCCAGAGGCGGGCGGCGGCGTCCCGGTGGTCGTCGGCGACGAACGTCTCGACCGCCTTGAGCACGCGGGAGATGATCGCGGAGGCGACGCGGTTGAGGTCGACCGGCTGGCCGAGGGCCTCGGCGACGGACGTCGTGCGCGGGGCGATCTCCTCGGGCCAGTCGCCGCGCTGGCTGTTGAGGTTGAGCCCGAGGCCGAAGATCACGTCGCGGGTGCGGTCGGCGTCGACCCGGGCCTCGGTGAGCATGCCGCCGAGCTTGCGACCGTGGTGGAGGAGGTCGTTGGGCCACTTCACGCCGACGTCGATGCGGCAGGTGGCGGCGAGGGCCTCGCAGACGTTGACGCCCATCCAGAGCGTGAAGTCCTGCATGCGCGCCGGGCGCAGCTCGGGTCGGAAGGCGAACGAGGCGTAGAGGTTGCCCCGGTCTTCGCTCGCCCAACGCCGGCCGAGCCGGCCGCGGCCGCGGGTCTGCCGGCGGGCGAGGATGATGAGCGGCGCGGGTTCGCCGGCGGCAAGGCGGCGTTCGGCCTCGCTGTTGGTGCTGTCGACCTCGGCCAGCACGGCGAGCGAGGCCGGTCGGGCGCGGTCGGGGAGGGAGGCGCGCAGGAGGAGTTCGTCGAGCCCGCCCGGTCGGGCGACCAGCCGGTAGCCGCGCCGGCGCACCGCTTCGACCTCGAAGCCGTGGGCCCGGAGTTTCTCCATGTGGCCCCAGATCGAGACGCGGGAGATGCCGAGAAGCCGCGCGAGCCGCGCCCCGGAGACGAAGCCGTCGCCGGCGGCGAGGAGTTCGCGGACGATCACGACGGTGGTTCCGGGGGACGGGTCGGGCATGGCGGGGCGCGGGTTCAGGCCCAATCCAGCCCGATGTCCACCCACGTGCTCTGGTGGACGAGCGCGCCGGTGGAGATGAAATCGAGACCGAGCCCGGCGAGGCGGGGGATCGTGGCGAGGGTGATGCCGCCGCTGGCCTCGAGCCGGGTGCGCCCGCGGGCCCGGTCGACCGCGCGCCGCAGGTCCGGCACGGTGAAGTTGTCGAGCAGCACGACGTCGGCCCCGGCCTCGAGCACGGGCTCGAGGCGCCCGAGCCGGTCGATCTCGACCTCGA
>DAIPIQ010000002.1:0-19509 GCA_036770745.1 Opitutaceae bacterium
GCGGGCGGCCTCCAGGTCGGTTTCGATCTGCTCGATCTGGATGCGGATCTCCGTCGGGTCGATCTCCACGAGCACGTCGCCGGCCTTGACCGCGCCGGCGAGGGCGAGGTTGCTCGCGGCGATCCGGCCCGAGACTTCGCTGCGCACTTCGGCCGAGCGTTCGGCGAGGACGTTGATCGTGCCGGGGGCCGCGCTGACCGCGAGCTCGCGCCGCACCGGGGTGACGACGGCCGTCGCGCGGAGGCGGCCCGCGACGACGTAGGCCGCGACTCCGAGCAGGACGAGGACGAGGAGGAGGCGGACGAGGAGGCGACCGGTCATCGGGTCAGCGTTTCAAGAGTTGGCGGGTGGCGTCGACGACGATCGGATCGGCGTTCACCTGGGAGAGGTAGGAGGCGAGTGCGTTGAGGTAGGAGGCCCGCGCGGCGAAGGTGGCGTAGAGGGAATTGTTCACACGGTAACGGGTCGCGTCGACCTCGTCCTGTGAGACGCGCCCCTTGGCGAGGTTGTCGCGCGCCTGCGCGAGCATGCCCTCGGAGCCGGCGAGGCCGCGTTCGGCGAACTCCAGAGAGCGCCCGGCGAACTCCAGCTCGCGGGCGGCGTCGGCGGAGGCGTTGACCAGATCCCCGGAGAGCTCCTCGAGCTGCTGCCGGAGCTGACGCTGGCGGGTGAGCAGCATCCGCAGGTTGCCCCGAGTGCTGAAGCCGTCGAAAACATTCCACCCCACCCGCACGCCAACGAAGGTGGAGCTGATCCGGTCCCGGCGCGAGACGTCGAGCGTGTAGCTGAGCTCGTCCTGGAACAAGCCGGCGACCGCGTCGACCTTGGGCCGGAGGTTGGTGCGGAGCACGCGCTCGTTGAGCCGCTCCTTCTCCAGCTCGAGAACGAGGTTCTGGAAGCGGTTCGTCTTCTCGAAGCCGCGCGTCTCGACGTAGTCGGCGCGGAGGGGCCCGGTCCGGGCGTCGGCCGCCCTGGTGATCGGCGGGATCGCCTCGGGCACTTGTGCTCCATCGAACGACGAGCTCCCGACCAGCCGGTGGAAGTTGCGCACCGCGGACTCGAAGGCGTGGTTCGAACGGGCCGACTGGAGTTCGAGCTCCTCGATCGTCTGCTTCGCGAGGGAGACCACCGACGGCGCCTCCTGGCCGGTGCGCAGGCGCGTCTCCGCGATCGCGAGGCGCTTGCCCGCGAGCTCGGATTCGAAGGCGACGTTGCGCACGGCGGTCTTGAGGAGCACGAGATTGAGGAACGACGCGCGGATCTCGAGCGCGAGCAGGCGGTAGGCTTCGGCGACGTTGTTGGCGGCGATCTCGGCCTGGATCGTCCCCACCCGCGCCCCGGCACGGAGCGCGCCCCAATGGTAGAGCGGCTGGCTGAGCCGCACGTCGTAGGTCAGCTTTTGACTGGAGACGGGCTCGAGCAGTCCCTCGCGGTCGTCCTGTTGGAGATTGTACTGAAAACCCGCGTCGAGGCGCGGAAGGAGCCGGGCGTTGAAGACCTGGATCGCCTGTTGGTTCTGAAGCAGGTCGAGGTTGCGCGCGATCATCCGTGGCGACTGCTCGAGCGCCTCGCGCAGGAGCGGCTCGACCTGGGGGAACACCACCTCCACCCGCGGCAGCCGCCCGTCCTCGGAGGCGAAGGCCCCGGGCAGCAGGAGCGCCCAGAGCGCCCAGCGGAATCGGGTGAGGGAAACAAAAGGCATCAGCGAGCAAACCGCGAAGGACCGGGCCGCGCGCCCGGACGTTCCAGCAAGCGGCACGAAACCGCCAGCGCGCGAGGGCATGGCAAGACCAATCTCGGCGACGCAACGGGCGCGGGTTCGCGGCAGCGGCCATTTTCCTTTACAGGATCCACCGCCGCTCCGTGAACACTCCGCATGGCTTCCGATTCCGGACGACCACTTCCGTTGGTCCTCAATCCCCTCTCCGCGCTCACCGCCCTCGCGCGACGGCGGGAACTCCTCCTCCAGTTCATCGCGCGCAACGTCGAGCTGCGCCACAAGGGCAGTCACCTCGGCCTCGTCTGGGCGGTGCTCAATCCACTGCTGATGCTCGCGCTCTACGTGTTCGTGTTCGGCTTCGTCTTCGACGGCTCGTTCAAGGCCACGCCCGACGAGACCCGCTGGGACTACGCGCTCGCGATCTTCCTGGGACTTTCGATGCACCACCTCCTGGCCGAGGCGATCGCGCTCGCCCCGAACCTCATCGTGGCCAACGCGAACCTCGTCAAAAAAGTCGTCTTCCCGCTCGAGATCCTTCCCGCGGCGGCGGTCGGGGGTTCGTTCGTCCACTTCGGAATCAGCCTCGGGCTCATGATCGTCGGCATCGCGACGGTGGGGCCCGGCCTCTCGCCGGGTCTGCTCTGGCTCCCGGTCATCATCCTCCCCCTCGTCCTCCTCGCGCTCGGTCTCGCCTGGCTCCTGGCCGCGCTCGGCACCTACTTCCGCGACATCGGGCAGACGGTCGGCGCGATCTCGCTCGGGCTGCTCTTTGCGAGCGCGATCTTCTATCCGGCCGCGAGCATTCCGCCAGAGGCCTGGATCGTCCTTCGTTGGAATCCGCTGCTTTGGGCGGTCGAGCTGGCGCGCGACGTCGCGCTCTGGGACCTGCCCCTGCAGTGGCGCCCGCTCCTCTACCTCTACGGATGCGGGCTGCTCGCGAGCACGTTCGGCTTCTGGAGCTTCTCCCGCCTGCGCAACGGATTCGCCGACGTGCTCTGAGCGCGACCGCTGCGGACGCCGACGGGAGATTTTCGGCTTGGCCTTTCCCCGGCCCGCGGACCAAACATCCCCCATGCCACGCGCATTCATCACCGGGATCACCGGTCAGGACGGCTCCTATCTTTGCGAGCACCTCCTCGAGCGCGATTACGAGGTGTTCGGTCTGGTCCACCGCCCGGATTCGGTGGGCTCGAGCAATATCGCCCACCTCGTCAACGATCCCAAGATCAACGGCAAGCGCCTCTTCCTCCACGCGGGATCGTTCGAGGACGCGACTCCGCTGCGTCGCGTCATCGCCAAGGCCCGGCCGACCGAATTCTACCACCTCGCCGGGCAATCCAGCCCGCGCCTCAGCCTCGAGCTGCCCGAGGCGACGGTCGACAGCATCGGCATGGCCACCCTGCGCCTGCTGGAGATCCTGCGGGATCTGGAGACGCCGCCGAAATTCCTCTACGCCTCCAGTAGCGAGGTCTTCGGCTCGCCGCCGCACTCACCCCAGGACGAGCTCACCCCGATCAACCCGACGACGCCGTACGGCGCAGCCAAGGCGTTCTCGCAGCAAATGGGCCGGATCTACCGCATCGCCTACAAGCTGCCGACGTGTTCGGCCATCCTCTTCAACCACGAATCGCCCCGCCGCAGCGGCAACTTCGTGACGATGAAGATCGCCCGCGCCGTCGCCCGGGTGAAGCGCGGCCTCCAGAAGGACCTCGTGCTCGGCAGCCTGAGCGGTCGACGCGACTGGGGCTGGGCGCCGGACTATGCGAAGGGGATGTGGCAGATGCTCCAGTGCGACCCGGTCGACGACTTCGTGCTCGCCACGGGGAAACTGCACTCGGTCGAGGACCTGGTCGCCAAGGCCTTCGCCGCCGCCGACCTCAACTGGCGCGACTTCGTCAAGTTCGACTCCAACCTCGTCACGACCGTCGAACCGATGGCCCCGTGTGGAAATCCCGCCAAGGCCAAGCGCCTGCTCGGCTGGGAGAACACCGTGCCCTTCGACGAGATGATCCGCCGCCTCGTCGAGTGCGAACTCGACCGACTCGCGAAGTGACACCCCGCCGCGCCCCCTCCCCGGCTCTCGGCGACCGCGCCGGAAACGACTTTTCATGAAACGCGCACTCATCACCGGCATCACCGGCCAGGACGGGTCCTACCTCGCGGAACTGCTCCTCGAGAAGGGCTACGAGGTCCACGGCATCGTCCGCCGCTCGAGCTCGATCAATCGCTCGCGCATCGACCACCTCCGCAATTACGAGGAGGGCCCGGGCAAACGCCTCTTCCTGCACTACGGCGACCTCGCCGACAGTGTCGCGCTGGTGAAGCTGCTCTACGCGACCAAGCCCGACGAGGTCTACAATCTTGCCGCCCAGAGTCACGTGCGGGTGAGTTTCGACATCCCGGAGTTCACCTGCGATGTCACCGGCACCGGTGCCGCCCGGATCCTCGAGGCGATCATCGAGTCGGGCATCGGCAAGCACGTGCGCTTCTACCAGGCTTCCTCCTCGGAGATGTTCGGCAAGGTGCAGGCGGTCCCGCAGACCGAGACCACGCCCTTCTACCCGCGTTCGCCCTACGCCTGCGCCAAGCTCATGGCCCACTGGCTCACGGTGAACTACCGCGAATCCTACAACCTCTTCGCCTGCTCGGGCATCCTCTTCAACCACGAGTCGCCCCGCCGCGGCGAGTCGTTCGTCACCCGCAAGATCACGATCGCCGCCGCGCGGATCAAACTCGGCCTTCAAAAGGAGCTCTTCCTCGGCAACCTCGACTCGAAGCGCGATTGGGGCTACGCCAAGGAATACGTCGAGGGAATGTGGCGGATGCTGCAGCAGGACCAGCCCGACGACTACGTGCTCGCCACCAACGAGACCTGGACGATCCGCGAGTTTCTCGACGCCTCCTTCGGTCACCTCGACCTGGACTGGCGCGACCACGTGAAGTTCGACGAGCGCTTCCTCCGCCCCGCCGAGGTCGACCTGCTCATCGGCGACTACTCCAAGGCGAAGACGAAGCTCGGCTGGGAACCGAAGACACGGATGCACGGTCTGGCGAAGCTCATGGTGGAGTCGGACCTTGCCCTCGTGCGCAACGGCGGCTCGGGCGCGTCTTCCTCCGACTGACTCCCACGCCGGCCCTCGGGCGCTCCGTTCCCTCTCCGGATCCCCGCCCGCGGAGCAGCGCCTCATTCCGAACTCCGCAGATCCAAAGTGAGCGACTTCGCCGTTCGTGCGCATGATCTGAGCAAGACCTACCGGGTCTGGCGCACGCCGACCTCGCGCCTGTTCGGCGGACTTTGGGAAGCGGTGGGATCGGCTGCCGGCGAAGGATCGGCGCTCTCCCGACGATGCGAGACGCTGGCGCGGCGCCACTACCGCGACTTCCACTCCCTCCGCGGAGTCGCCCTCGAAGTGCGCCGGGGCGAGGCGCTCGGCATCGTCGGCCGCAACGGAGCGGGGAAAAGCACCCTCCTGCAGATCATCGCGGGAACGCTCCAGCCGACCCGCGGCTCGATCGAGGTTTCCGGCCGGGTGGCCGCCCTCCTCGAGCTGGGGAGCGGCTTCAACCCCGAGTTCACCGGGCGGGAGAACGTCGTCCTCAACGCCTCCCTGCTCGGCCTCTCCCGCTCCGACCTCGACGCGCGCATGGACGACATCCTCGCCTACGCCAACATCGGCGAGTTCATCGACCAGCCCGTGAAGACCTACTCGACGGGGATGCAGTTGCGGCTCGCCTTCGCCGTCTCGGTCCACGTCGACGCGGAGATCCTCATCATCGACGAGGCCCTCGCGGTCGGCGACGCGCGTTTTCAACTGAAGTGCTCGAAGACGCTCGACCGTTTCCGCGAGGAGGGCCGCACGCTGATCTTCGTCTCCCACGACCTCGCCTCGGTGCGGCGCCTCTGCTCGCAAGCCTTCCTGCTCGAACGTGGCGCGATCCTCGCCAACGGGCATCCCAACGACGTGGTCAACGAGTACTCCCGCCTGATCGCCGACGCACCCGAGGCCGACGCGCCCGGGCGGCCGGGGATCCACGCCCCGCCATCCAGGGCGGGCGACAGCGAAACGCCGCCGGAGACTCCGGACCCGACAGCCCAGGACGGAGGTGAACGGGAGGAGTCCGGCCCTCGACCCGCGCAGGCTCGGGCGACCGCACCCGAACGACCCCGGGACCTCGCCGACGCAAGCGTCCGACGCCGGGTCGAAGCACTCCTCGACAACGAACGCAGCCTTGATCGGGAGGCCGACAGCGAGTTCGCCTACGGAGGCGAGCGCGGGCGGATCCTCGACGTCGTCATGAGCGGCTCCGACGGCGAACCGAAGACGTGGTTCACCACCGGCGAGACCTCGATCGTCCGCTTTCGCGTGCACGCGCTCGATCGCATCCTCGCGCCGATCTACGCGATGACCCTGAAGTCGATCTCCGGGCAGGAGGTCTACGGCACCAACACCCTTTTCAGCCGCCAGCCCGCTCCCGATATCGAAGCGGGTGGCGAGATGTGTGTTTCCTTCGAACAACCACTCAACCTCATGGCTGGGGAGTATTTCGTCTCACTCGGCTGGACGCATTTCGTGGGCGACGAGCTCGTCGTCGTCCACCGCCGCTACGACACCATCCGTTTCCGGATCTTCCCCGTCGACCACACCTTCGGAATCGCCAACTGCTTCTCCCGCATCGTCGTGCAGCCCGCCTCCGCCGCGCAGACATGACTCCCCCCCGCGAAATCTGCCGCTTCGAAGCGGCCGGGACCAAGCACGCTCTCGCGGGCGGAGACTGTTTCCGCGCCACCAAGAAGGAGCTCTACCGCGACACCGATCCAAACGATGTCCGCGGGCTGATCGAGTCGATCCGCGCCGGCACGCCGTGGATCGAGGCGGTGCGGGCACGGTTCGCCCAGTCCAACCCCTGGCTGGCACGGATCGTCACCGATCCGCGGCGGAAACGCTTCTTCGAGGAGCTTGCGCTCGCGCCCGACTCGGCGGTCCTCGATGTCGGCGCAGGGTGGGGCCAGATCTCGCTGCCGCTCGCCGCCACCCACCGCGTCTGCGCGTTGGAGCCGACGCCCGAACGACTCGACTTCATCGCGGAGGCGGCCGCCTCGAGCGGGGTCGCCGACAACCTCGCCTTCGTCCAGGCCGACTACCTCGCCGTGGGCTTCGCGACGCGTTTCGACCTGATCGTCTGCAACGGCGTGCTCGAATGGGTGGGCCGGTTCTCCAGCGAGGCGCCCGGATCGACGCAACGACGTTTCCTCGCCAAGATGCGTGGCGAACTCGCGGAGGGCGGACGCTGCATCATCGGCATCGAGAACCGCCTCGGACTCAAATACCTCCTCGGCGCACCCGACGACCACACGGGCGAGAGGCGCCTGCACGAGTTCGATGCGGAGACGGCCGCCACCTTGTGGAAGGAGCGTTTCGGCACCGAGCTCCGCGTCGTCACCTACACCCTCGGCGAATACCGCGAGCTTTTCCGGGAGGCGGGGTTCACCTGCATCCGCTCCCACGCCGCGTTCCCCGACTACAAGCTTCCCGAGGTCATCCTCCCGATCGACGATCCTGCGCTGATGAACCAACGACTCCTCGAGGGCACGCCCGCCCCCGAGCACAGCGGTCGCGACGGCGCGGCCCTCCCCTTCGAACGCGAGCTCTCCTCCCACTACCGGACCCTCGCCACTCTTGGGATTGCGCACTTCTTCGCGCCCAGCTTCTTCTTCGAGCTTTCATGACGTCGGAGACACAGCTTGCTCGCCGCGACGGGGTGTTCGGCGCCCTTGCCGAGGTCGGCCACCTCGAGGGCGGAGAGGACGTCGTGATCCATGAACTGCCGCGCAACCTCAACCGCCGCGACTTCACCGGGAAGACTTCGTTCACGATCTGGAAGAAGGGGGTTCCGAGGATCCACCTCAACGTGGGGGCCGAGCAGCGCGCCGTCTACGAACGCGCGAAGGAGTTCCACCACGCGTGTCCCGCGATCACCTGCAGGCCGCTCTTCTGTCTCGAGCGCGACGGCGTTTCCTACTTCGGGCAGGAATACTTCGATGGAACGCCGCTCTCGGAATTGTTGGGCACCGACTCGATCAGTCCGAGCCGTTTCAAGCGCGTCTTGAACAGCCTTTTTCGGGGAATGGAGGTGGACAGCGACCGGAAGCCGATCGCCGCCGCACTCGACGAACTCTCCTCCCTCGAGGAGGACCTTTGTGCGATCGACGCCTTCGATGGCAGCGACCTGCACATCCTGCGCAACCTCGTTTTCCCGCAACTGAAAGCCGGTCTTTCCCGCGATCTCCTGCGGTTCGGTTTCACCAACGGTGACTTCATTGCGCAGAACATCCTGGTCGACTCCGAGGGGAGCGCGAAACTCGTCGACTACGAGTTCGCCGGTCCCACCTCCTTCCTCGGCGAATCGTGGGTGCGTTTCAGTCGCTACTCCAACCTGCCCGAGAAATTCGCGGCGGATGCCCTGCGAAGGATCGGTCCCCATCGGCGCTGGCTCGAGGCGTTCTTCTGGCTCCGACAGACCGCGCTCGAGCACCGCACGAACCGGTCCGCCACGTTCCACCGGCAGGTCCGCGCCAACTTGGCCGAGGTCAATCGGCTGCTCGGGACGGCGAAAAAGCTGATCGAGTCGTCCCTGTTCCTCTCCGCGGGCACGAGCGGCGCCACCCGGGCGGATGCGGTCGCACGCAACGACCTCGAGTTGCGCGAAACCCGGTCGCACGTCGAGCGGCTCGAGGAGCGGATCGCCGCCCTAGATCTAGAGCGATCGCAGCTCCAGGCCCGCCTCGAAGCTGCGGCGGCGCAAGGGGCGACACTCAACAAACAGATTTTGGAGAAAGACGACGAAATCGTCCGGCGGGGCCAATGGGGCCTCGGCCTGGAGAACGAAGTCAAGTCGCTGCAGGAGCGCCTCTCCGCGACAGCGGCCGAACAGGCGAAGCTCCTCGAAGACCGGAATCGCTCGGAGGCCCGGGCCGAAGCGTCCGAGATCCGCCTCCGGGAGCTGCGCACCGCGCAGGAGGACGAAGCGCTCGCCGAGTCCGAACGACTGCGCGTCGCAACCGGGGCCCTTGAGGAGGAGCGCGCCCGGACGCGCAACCGGATCGAAGCCCTGGAGCAGGCCCGACGCGACGCCGAGGACCGCGCCGCCCGCTTGTCCCAAACCGTCGAAGACCTCGCGCTGCGCGTCGCGCAGGTCGACGCCACGGTCGCTTCCCTCACCGTGGAGCGCGACCGCCTCCGCGGCGAGAAGGACGCACTCGCGGCCAATCTCGCTGCCGCCACGAACCGAGAGGCGGCGGTGCGCACCTCGCTCGAGACCCAGCTCGGGCTCGCGCAGGCCGAGCTCGCGGCGACCCTCGACGAGGGCGAGAAAGCGGTCCGCTGGGCTTCGCTGTTGGATGCTGCGGTGAGAGAGTCCCGGGAGAACCACGCGAAGGACAACGCGCTGTGGAAGGATGCACTCGAGCGGGCGGAAAACGCCGCCCGGATCAAGGCCGCCCACGGCGGCGCGCTCGAAGACAAGCTCCGGCGCATGCAGCGTTCCGTTTCCTGGCGCCTGACCGCGCCGTTGCGGGCCCTGCGCCGCCGATTCATCGATCCATTCACCCACTCGAAGTGACCGAAACGATCCCTCTACCCCACCGACTCATCGATCACGCCCGGAAGCGCTCCGATTTCGCCGCCCTCGCCCGCGACCTCGGACTGGAGCTTCCCGAGTGCGCACACCCGCGCGTCTCGGTCGTCATCCCGGTCCACAACCAGACGGAGTTCACCCTCCGGTGCCTCGCTTCGATCCGGCGCCACCTTCCCGCGTTCGGGCTCGAAGTCATGGTGGTGGACGACGCGTCGGATTCCGCGGCGTTTTCCACTTTCACGTCCGTCCCGGGGCTGCGGGTGGTGCGCAATTTCCGAAACCTCGGCTTCGTCCGCGGCTGCAACCGAGGCGTCGCGCTCGCGCGGGGCGAGTTCGTCGTGCTGCTCAACAACGACACCGAGGTCACCGAGGGATGGATCGAGGCGCTGATCCAGGTGTTCGCGTCGCATCCGGACGCCGGTCTGGTCGGAGCCAAGCTGGTCTACCCTGACGGCACGCTGCAAGAGGCCGGTGGCATCTGTTGGATCGACGGCTCCGCCTGGAACTACGGGCGCAACGGCGACCCTTCCCTGCCGGCCTACAACTACCTCCGCGAGACCGACTACTGCTCCGGCGCCTGCATCGCCCTCCCGACCCCGCTGTGGCGGAAACTCGGGGGATTCGACGACGCCTTCGCGCCCGCCTATTACGAGGACGCCGACCTCGCCTTCCGCGTCCGCGCAGCCGGCCTCAAGGTCTACTATCAGCCCAAGGCGGTCGTCGTGCACCACGAGGGTCGCAGCAACGGAACGGACCTCGGCTCGGGATTGAAGCGCCACCAGGTGGTGAATCAGACGCTCTTCCTCGAGCGCTGGCGCGAAGTCCTCGCGCGACATGCCGTGGGCGGCGAACGGCTGTTCCGCGCCCGGGAGCGCAGCCTCGACCGCAAGACCCTCCTCGTTGTCGACCACTACGTCCCCCACTGGGATCGCGATGCCGGTTCGCGCAGCGTCCTCGCCTATCTGCGCTGCTTCCTTGCGGCGGGTTTCAGCGTGAAGTTCATCGGGGAGAACTTCGCCGCCCATCAGCCCTATACCGACCAGATGGAGCGCATGGGCATCGAGGTGCTCGTGGGTCCGCATTTCCGGGACAACCTCGCGAACTGGCTTGTGGAGAACGGACGGGAGCTCGACTACGTGCTCCTCTGTCGCTCCCACACCGCGGCGGCCTGGATCGACCCGGTGCGGGCCAACTCGAAGGCAAAGATCCTCTTTTACGGCGTCGACCTCCTGTCCCGCACCCACGCCCGCGCCCACGAACGGCTCGCGGACCCGCAACATCTCGAACTGGCGGAGTTCCACCGGGCCGCGGAGTCCAAGGTCCTCTCCCGGGTCGATTGGATCTACTACCCTTCCCCCGACGAGGTCGCGCATCTGAAGCAGGAACATCCCGCGCTCAACGTATCGTGGTTGCCCCTGGTCACCTACCCCGAACCGGAACGCACGACGCCGTCGTTCGCCGAGCGCAACGGCCTCCTCTTCGTCGGCGGATTTCCCCATCCCCCCAACAAACACGCCGTCCTGTGGTTCTGCGGAGAGGTCTGGCCTCGGATCAAGGCCGCGCGCCCCGGGATGCGCTTCACCATCGCAGGCGCGAAACCGCCACCCGAGATACTCGCCCTCGAGGGAGACGGCGTCACGGTGAGGCCGGACCTTTCCGACGCCGAGCTGCGCGAGCTCTACTTCGCACACCGCCTGGCGGTCGTGCCGCTTCGCTACGGCGGAGGGATCAAGGGGAAGGTGCTCGAGGCCATGTTTCTCGGGACTCCGTTGGTCGCCACCCCGGTCGCCATGGAGGGCTTGGCCGGCGACGGCACCCACGCCTTCGTCGCCGAAGAGGCGACTTTCGCGGAGACCGTTCTGCACGCCTACTCCGACCCGAAACACTGGTTGTCGGTCCAGGAATCCGCATGGCGGTTTCTCGGCGACGAGTTCAGCAACGAACGCCTTCGGCAGGCCTTCGCGCCCGCCGTCCCCGAGCTCCACCATCGGGCGGCCCGGCCGCTACCGAGCGCTCGATGAATCCGTACCTTCCCCCTCCCCTCGCCTTCCGCCACCTCCTGGCTTCCCGCGAAGCCTTCTTCGAGCTTACGAAAACCCATGCCGCCGAACTCGCCGCCCAGCGCGCGTTCGAGACCGCGCTCGCGCAGGGCGGCCCGGAGTTCGACTTTCACGCCTATTGCTCCGCGTGCGAACGCGTCATGCCGCTCCGGATCGACCTTCAGTGGGGAGACGGCATCAAGCCGAACTGGCGCGAACGCCTCCAGTGCACCTGCGGACTGAACAACCGGGTCCGGGCGGCCTTCGGGCTCTTTCGCGAAACCATCGCCCACAAGTCCACCCCGCGCGTATACGCCACCGAGCAGGTGACGGCACTCTTCGAACGAGTCCGTCGGCTCGTCCCTGAAGCCATGGGTTCGGAGTTCCTCCGTGACGGCACCGTGTGCGGACGGACGAACGGTGCGGGCATCCGTCACGAAGACCTCACCGCCCTGACCTTCCCGAACGAGTCGTTCGACGTCGTGCTCTCCTTCGACGTGCTCGAACACGTGCCCGATTACCGCGCCTGCCTGCGCGAACTGGCGCGGGTCCTCGATGTCGGCGGGAAGCTCATCGCGAGTTTCCCGTTCAACATCGGGGCCGCCGAAACCGTCGTCCGCGCAAGTCTCGACGCGAGCGGCGCCATCACCCACCACCTCCCACCCGAATACCACGGCGACCCGGTGAGCGCCGACGGCTGCCTCTGCTTTCAGGTCTTCGGCTGGAGCGTCCTCGACGAAATGCGGAATGCGGGCTTCTCCGACGCGCACGTCCTCCTCTACTGGTCCGCCGATCACGGGCACCTCGGAGCGCACCAACTTCTCATCACCGCAACCCGATGAACCCTTCCCAGCACGTGAACGTCGACCCGGATTTCCTGCCTCTCATCGGTGAGTTCGCCTGGCACGCGGTCACGGTCGACCCGCGGATCGCGGAAGTGAGCAAACACCACTACGACCTGGTTCGGTCGAAGCTCGTCGCGCACTTCGAACGTCCACTCGCGGGGCTACGCGTGATGGAGGTCGCCTGCTACGCCCACACGACAGGATACGAGTTGGCGCGCCGCGACGAGTGCGATGTCACGCTCTTCGAGCTTTCTTCCGCCACCTTGCGGCTCGGCCGGGATCTCGCCGGCGCCCACGACCCGCTCCCTCGACTCGTGATCGGCGATTTCCACGACCTGCCCTTCGAGGACGAGACCTTTGACTGCGTGTATCTTTCCTCGGCGCTTCACCACACGTGGAGATTTCAAGACGTGATGCGGGAACTGATCCGCGTCGTGGCGCCCGGCGGACTGATCTTCCTCGAGAACGAACCCTGCCTGCGTCGCGCCTGCTTCTACAAGTTCCGATGCAACCGTGAAGGAGACTTCACGAAGCTCGAGCAAACCCTCTCGGAAGAAGGCTGGCTTCGTACGGTGGCCGAGCCCTACGTGGGAAGCCGTCCCGAGACGCTGTTCGGAATGATCGAGAACCAGCGAATGCCCATCGACGAGCTCATCGCTCTCGCCGGCACTGCGGGTTCATCCTGCAAGGTCGACGTCACGCCCGAGATCTGCATGGGCAAGCGCGAGCATGCGTGGCTGCAGGCACGCCACACGCCGGTCTCCGAACTGGCAGTCGCGTTGAAGCGCGAGTTCGCCGAAATGCTTCGCCGAGCCGCACCGTCACTCGGTCCGGCCGAACTTGGAATCGGTTTCTCGCTTCCGAGCGGGCAGGAGAGCGACGCGCTCGCGATCGAAGTCGCGAACCGACTCGCCACCATGCCCGCCCCCTCCGACGAACCGGGTTTCCGGATCGCGCTCGCGGATCTTTTCGGCGCATCCGTACGGCTCACGATCCGGCGGGGGCCGGGCGCGCTCGCCCGCAGGCCTCGATCGTCGCAACCCGAGCTCTCGCCCGCCGTCGACGGCATCGAGAACGGCTTCTCGGACCGCGCCCGCCGACTCCTCGCGCAAAAATCCCAGCTCGCCGACCTTCAGTGCGGCGATGCCGGCAGCGTGCATCTCACGCTACCTTCCCATTCGTGGAACTATCACAAGGGTGCGAACGGTGTCTGGAGCGCCCATCCTCTCCGGGTGGGCGCCACGCTCCATTGCGCTCCGGTGAACGGCTCCCGCCTGCTGGTCATCCGAGCGTACTGTGGGCTGGCGAACGAGGACGATTACTACTCCCTGCGTCTGCGGGTAGACGACGAGCCGATCAGCCGGGTCGATGTGTTCCACGCGGAGAGCCGACTGATCATCGCGTCCTTGCCCCCGGGTACGACTGCGTTGGCGTTCGACTTCATCGCCGGTTCCGATGGAGGAGCACGCGCGGTTCCACCTCCTTTCGCGATCGCGTATTGCGGCCTCTTCAATGTCGCCAACTGAACGCTTCTGTCGGACAGGTTTCTTCTCACGACCGGGGACGGGCGCGGCGTTACGCACCCAATCCACCACCGTTTGATGTATCGCCGGATGGAGAGTGGGCTGCGGCTCATCGCATGGATCGTCGTCCTCGGCTCGACCTGCTGGACGGTTGTCTGCTTCGGCGGCTTCGACGGAGGCGGGTGGATTGGTGCAAGGTCCACCTTGGTCGGACGACAATGGCAGGGCCTGGCGTTGATCCCCGGACTGGCGGCTGCGGTCGGTATCGCGATCGGAGTTACGACGGGTTTGCCGCGCCGGTTCCGGTGGCTCGGAATCGGCGGAACCGCTGTCGTGATCGCACTGGGCGATGCATCCATCGGATCAAATCCCGCGATCGAGGCGCTCTACGCGCTTCCGGACTGGGCGCGCATCCCTTGTGTCGTCGGTGCCGGAATCGCCACGGCCGCGGGCCTTGGATGGGCTCGTCGGGAGCGGCCCACGCCCGCGTGGTTGATCGCCGCGATCGCCGGTGCACCACTAATCGTCACGGCGGTCCTGTCCGGCCAGGGATTCGATCTTGTCGCGCTGGCACTGATGGTGTTGACCGGCTGCGTCCTCGGCCGATCCGCCTGGCGCCTGATTCACGGGGGGGTCGCCCCCGATGCACCGCTGCTCGTTCTGGTCGGGCTCGGCTGGACCATCTACGGCCTGCTTGTCCTCACCCTCGCCCTGGTCGGCATCGCGCTCCAAGCCGCACTTTTCACACTTCCCCCGCTGATTCTCGCTCTGTGCCGGGAGGAGGTCGGGCTCGCTCTTCGCACGACTCGGCGATGGCTGAGCACCGAGGTCTCATGGAGCGCGACCGAATGGCTTGTAGCAGGCTCTCTCGCCGGCCTGCTCCTTGTCGTCTGGATAACCGCGGTCTCACCAGAGCTCGGGCCGGATGCCCTCGGTGGTCGCATCGCGCTGCCAGCGATCTGGCTGAGGGAGGGACTCCTGAACTCCCATCCCGAAATCGCGTTGTCCTACATGGGGCTCGCCGCTGAGACTCACTTTCTTGCCTGGCTCCCCTGGGCGGGCGAGAACACGGCGCGGCTCACCGCAGTCGTTTGTGCGGCCTTGGTTTCCGTATGGCTGACCGGCCTGGCCGTCCGTGCCGGAGGCAAAGCGTTTTGGGGGATGCTGGCGGCCGCGCTCTTTTTCTCCAGCACGGTCGTCCTCTGGCAGTTCCTGCACGGGTTCGTCGACCTGCTGCAGGCTTTCTTCGCCTCGGGGGCTTTCTGTGCCCTCGCCGTGTGGTTGGAGAGACGAACGAACGGAGCACTCGTCGCCGCCGGCCTCCTTGCCGGAACGGCCACTGCGGTGAAGCTCAACGGCGCGGCCGCCGTGATCGCCTGTCTGTCGGTCGTCGCGGTCGTCGTGCTGGCGCGCACGCGCAACCTCGTGTCGACCGCTCGATCCTCGATCCTGCTCGGGGGATCCGCGGCGGTTGTCGTGCTGCCGTGGTTGGTCCGGAGTTGGTGGCTGACCGGCAATCCCGTGTTTCCTTTCGCCAACGGCGTGTTCAAGAGTCCGCTGGCCCCGCTCGAGCTCGTGGCGAAACGCTACGGCGAGACCGACTTCCTGGGATGGTGGCGCATTCCCTGGGACGTCGTCGCCACCCCCGGGCGATTCGTCGAGCTCGGCTCGGTCCATCCGCTCTGGCCGGGCCTGATCCTCGTGATCGTCGCCGCCGTCTGCGGTCGCGATCGATCCTCACGCCTTTACGCCGCCGCGGCACTCATCAGCGCGACGCTGTGGCTGATCACGGAACAGAATCTCCGCTACCTGCTCGCGGCCCTTCTCGCCTGCACTGCCACCGTGGCGGCCTGGTCGGCGCGGAGCCCGTCCCTCGGACACCCCGCCGCGCGATGGTCCGCCTTGGGACTTGTCGCCGCCGGCGCCATGCTCTCGCTCGCCCGACCGTCGGCGTGGATGTGGGCGATCAGCGACGGGCCGGGATTGCCTCTTTCGCTGGCGACCGGGCGTGAAACCGCCGAAACCTACCGGGCGCGCCTGCTTCCGACCGCACCGGTGGGGGACTTTCTGAATCGCTCGGAGCCGGACGCACGCCGGGTGTGGTTGCTTCCCTGGCAGCGCGACCACCTCTCCTTCCGGGCGCCGGTCATCGCCCTGCCCCACGGCGACAACCGCCTGACAACCAGAGTCGCCGCCCTTCTACCGAACGCTCCGGAAATCGATGAACCATCCATGGCAACGGGACTCTCGGAGCTCGGAGTATCCCACCTCGTGTTCGACATCTCGAGCCCTTGGACCCTCTCCGTCCCTTCATCCCGCTGGCCGGGGATCTACGGCCCGGAGTTCCGCCACGCCCGACTCGACCTCCTTTTCGCATCCGGCGATTTGTGGTTGTGCCGCCTCCGGAACGGGATCCGGACGGAGGACGAGTGGTCTTCGTGGACCGTTCCGGCGACGGAACGGAGGAACCTGCTCGCCTCGGGCGCGGACTCGGGGGCCATCGCGCTGAAGGCGGGCGAGATGACGAGCCGGAACCTCCAGGTCGAGCAGGAACGACTCTATGCCTTCGAGCTGACTCTCGGCAAATCAGCCTCCGCGGAGAAGGGCTTCCTGCAACTGTTCTGGAAGGATGCGAACGGGGCGGGACGGCGCTTCCAAAGGTTCTCTTTCCCGGACACGAAGGCACCCGAGGTCCATCACATTTATCAGAACGCGCCGAAGGATGCGACGCACGTGGAAGTCACGCTCGCCGGCCCGGTCTCGATCGACGTCCTCGAGTGGTATTCGCTCCCGGAAACCGTGCGGGATGGCGCGCGTTGAAAAGACTCGCCCCCGGATTTCGGACTGCCGACGTTTTCCGGGTTGAACCCTTTGCGTCTGTTCCCATCCGCCGCCACCCGCCTGCGCGTGCGCGACGTCCTTGCCGCCGTCCCCGGGGCCGTGCGCGGAGGGGCGCCGGAGAGATTCGACAGCGCCGTCGCCGCGATGCTCGGGCGTGCGCAGTCCATCTCGCTCGCCTCGCTAATGCGCAACACCTGCGCGGTCATGCTCGCGGTCAAGCGGCTGCGCCCGGGCGGGGTGGTCATCCTTCCGCGCTACTCCTGTCCGAGCTTCATCCACGGGATCCAGGCGGCCGGAATCGCCCACCGCTATTGCGACATCGACGCCTCGACCCTGGCAGTCGCGCCGGAGCTCGTCGACCGATGCGGGACCGACGGCGCGTGCGCGCTCCTCGTCCCGAATCTCTTCGGCCTCAGCGCCGACATGCACGCCCTCGCCGAGTTTTGTCGGCGCCGGGACCTGCTGATGATCGACGGCGCCGACTACACCTTCGGCGGAACGTTCGCGGGGAGCGCTCTCGGAAGCTTCGGCGATTTCGCAATCCTCAATTTTCAGGAAGGAAAGGCCCTCCCCATCGGGGGCGGCATGGCGCTTTCGAAAGTCCCTGGAGCACTCCCGGAGGCGGATCCCGCGGGCTTTGGCTCGTCCCCGGTCATGTTCCTTCGCAGCCTCGCGTTCAGCATTCTCATCCGCCCCGTCTGTTACGGCCTCTTCTCGCGACTGCTCGCTGCGACCGGCTTCGCGAAGAAGAAGCTCTCGATGGAGGATACGATCCGGAGAACAACCAGCGAGTTCGATTACCAGGCGACGGAAGGTTCGCTACTGCGAAGCATCGCACCCTTTCAGTCCTCCCTTGGTCTGGTCCTGTTGCGGTCGATCGAGTCGGAGTTCACCGCACGTGAGACCAACGCCCGCCTGCTCGAATCCGCCCTGCAAGGAATCGGCGGATGTGTCCTGATCCCCCGCCATCCCGGACTCGACCGGTGCCACTACATCCGTTATCCGGTGCTCGTCGACGGCGGCAGACGGGACGCGCTGTGCCGGAAACTCATCGAAGGAGGATTCGAGGCTTCGGCCATGTACGTGGAGCACGGCATGAACATCGATCCCGGGGCGTTCCCCGGCGCCGCCCGCATCTGCGACGAATTGATCACCCTGCCGTGCCACGGCTTTCTCGAGAATTCCGAAATCGAACGCATGACGACGATCGTTCGCACCACTCTTTCCTCCAGCCATGTATCTTGAATACGAAGGGACCTTCGCCCGGATCCGCCGACGGTACTTCCGGAAGATCATCGGAAGGCTCAAGGAACATGGTTGCTCCAACCTGCTCGACTACGGTTGCGGACCGGGCGATGTCCTCTTGCTGAGCAACGAGGCGGGCCTCCCGGCGACCGGCATCGACAGCTTTCCACGGTCGGTGGCAATGGCCGAGTCCCGCGGACTCCACGTCATCCTCGGCGACGAACGGAGCGAGGAACTGAAGGCGGCGAGCTTCGACGCGATCCTCCTCCAATCCGTTCTCGAACACGTGCACGACCCGGTCGCACTGCTCCACCGCCTCGAAGAGAAGCTCACGCCCGGTGGGATCCTCGTCCTCTCGGCCCCCACGCCGTGTTCCGATTTTTGGAACGATCCCACCCACGTCCGTCCCTTCACCCCGCGGAGCTTCCGGATCCTCGGGGAAATCCTCGGACTCGAGGTCATGGAGGTGAACTACGTGTTCAGTTACCTGCTCGGACTGCGTCTCGAGGCTCCGGCGGTCTACAAGTTCCTCAACTTCATCCCCGTCGCCCTCGGATCCAACCTGATCGCGTTCTACCGGAAGCCGATGCATGAGGCCCGCTGACGGGAACACGGGCTGCAGGGCCACCGTCGCCGCCTTCGACTTCGACGGAACCCTCACCCGAAAGGACACTTTCTTCGCCTTCCTCTCCTCCGGCCGCCCACCCGTCCGGTTCGCCGTCGATATCGTTGCCACGTTTCCGCTGCTGATGCGGTACGCGCTCCGTCTCGTGGGCAACGACGTCCACAAGATGGCGATGTTCGCCCGGCAATACCGGGGCGTGCCGGTCGAGCGCTTTCGCGCGCACGCGAGAGCGTTCGCCGAAAAGGTCGTTCCGACCCTCCTTCGGTCCGAGGCCGTCGCGCGCATGCGCTTCCATCAAGATCAGGGGCACTCCGTCGTGATCGTGACCGCATCGATCGGCGACTGGATCGAGCCCTGGGCTCTCGCCAACGGCGTGCGCATGGTCCTTGCCAGTCGGGCCGAGGTCGTAGACGGGGAACTCACCGGAGCACTTCAAGGCGCCAATTGCCACGGCACCGAGAAAGTCGCCCGCCTTCGCGCCGTTTTTCCTGATCGGACCGCCTACACGCTCTTCGCCTACGGGGACGGACACGGAGACAGGGAGCTGCTGGCTTCGGCCGACTTTCCCTTCTTCCGCCGATTCGGATGAGCGGAACCCGGCCCATCGCCATCGTTACGGACGCACTCTGGCGAAAAAGCGTGTCGGCCATTCGTGCGCTCGGCACCGCCGGCTATCGTGTCTTCGCGCTCGGCGACAGCGTCCTCACGACCGGATTTCACTCGCGCCACACGACACGGCATTTCCGAGGCCCAACGGCCGCCACATGCTCCGCGGGTTTCGGAGAGACACTTGTGCGCGCCATCACCGCCGCCCAGGGCGATCCGATCGCCATCCTGCCGATGGAGGACGCCACCTGTGAATGGATGCTGCGGTTCGGCTCACGTCTGCCCTCAAACGCACGCACCCTGCTCCCCGACGTCGAGGCGTTCGAAACGGCGCGTGACAAGGGACGAACCATCGGGCTGGCAGAGCGTTGTGACGTTCCCTGCCCTCGCAGTCTCGCTCCGGATTCGGTGCAGGAGCTGCGTCGGTTGA
>DAIPIQ010000002.1:19519-63105 GCA_036770745.1 Opitutaceae bacterium
AACGTACTTTGCGCGAACCAAGTATTTTCCAACGGCAGGACGCCAATCAAGGTCTTTTAGTGCTTGGTCGTCGGTTGATCGAAGCGCATGGAGTCGTCGACTTGATTGTGAAGCCCCGCACCGGATCCGGCTCTAGTGGCATCCTGTACGGCGAACAGATCGCGGGCAAGGCCCTCGACCGACACTGGGCCGAACATGGGCCGCTGCTCCTTCAGGAGCGGGTCCCCGCCGAAGGAGCGGCGGTCGGGGTAAGTCTGCTCTACGACGGCGCCGGTCGCCATCGCGCCTCGTTCGCCCATCGGCGACTGCGACAGTATCCGGTGTCCGGCGGCCCCAGCACGCAGCGGAAGTCCATCGCGCTCGACGACTTGGCGACGATGAGTCGCAAGTTGCTCGAAACCCTCGCGTGGAAGGGGGTCGCGATGGTGGAATGGAAGATCCACCCCCGGACGGGAGATCCGTTCCTGATCGAGATCAATCCGCGCTTCTGGGGTAGCCTCGCGCTGGCGGTGCGATCCGGCGTCGATTTCCCAACGCTTTATGCGAACGCCGTCCTCGACCGACCACTGCCGGCCACCCCTCCCGAGTACAAGGCCGGCCTGATTTGCCGGTGGCTCATGCCGGGGGATCTCCTGCGCTACTTGGGCGAGCCTAGCGAACGGCGGGAGTCCCTTCGCGAGTTCCTGAGGGGCAGCATCACCGACTCCGAAGAGTTCGACGCCTCCGACATCCGAGGCAGTCTCGCTTGTTTCGTCTGCCCCGCGCTGCTGGCGACCCGACCGCAGTATTGGCGCTACCTTCGCCGCACGAAAAGGTCGAAGTCATGACTCCCCGTGCGCCAGCCGCCGGAACGCTCCTGTTCAGCGTCGATCTCGAGGAATTCTACCCGGCGATTGCCGGTGCCGTCTTCCGCTGCACGCCCCTCCCGGACCTGGCGCGGCGCTACCTCGACCTGTTGAGCGCAGCCGGCGCCCGCGCGACGTTCTTCGTGGTTGGCGAACTCGCGCGCAAGCATCCTGAAGTCGTCGCCACCATCGCTGCGGCGGGCCACGAGATCGGCAGCCACGGCGACAAGCATCTTCCGGTCGACCGGCTCTCGGAACGCGGGTTCGCCCTCGACCTTCGGGCGAGCCGCGCGGCCCTGATGGAGGCGGGCGTCGGGACGGTCCGCGGATTCCGCGCGCCGATCTTCTCCATGACCGCCCGCACACCGTGGGCACACCGCGTCCTCGCGGACGAAGGCTTCGCGTATTCGAGTTCGGTGCTGCCGGCTGCAAACCCGTTGTATGGCTGGCCGGAGTTCGGGATCGCGGCCCGGTCGATCGACGGCGTGATCGAACTTCCGATCACGACCGGAAACTTCCTGCACGTCCGACTGCCGATCTTCGGAGGAACCTACTTCCGCATCTCCCCGGAATGGTGGTTGCGACGCAGATGCCGACACGCGCTCGCCGAAGGGCCCGTCCAGAGCTACTTCCATCCCTACGACATCGATACGAACCAAGAACGCGTCCTGCACGCAGGATTGAAGGATCGTCCCGCGCTCAACCGCCTGCTCTTCTACAACCGCTCCGCCCTTCCGAACCGCATCCGATGGCTCCTCAACCTGGCCGGCAGAACCCCGACCTACTCGCACTTTCTCGAAGAGGGGCGTTTCCTGTGAACGAAGCGAAACCGGACCCGGGAATGGAGTCCGCCACCGTCGCGGTGGTCATTCCCTGTTATCGCGTCCGCACCAAGATCGTGGACGTCATCCGATCGCTCCCGTCGTGGGTCTCTGCGATCTACGTCGTTGACGACAAGTGCCCGGAGGATTCGGGGAAGTTCGTCCGCTCCGCCAGCACCGATCCGCGCGTCACGGTGCTCTTTCACGAGTTCAACCGCGGAGTCGGAGGCGCCATGCGCACCGGCTACCAGGCCGCGCTCGATGCCGGCCACACGGTGATCGTCAAGGTCGATGGAGATGGGCAAATGGACACCGACTATCTCGCACGCCTCGTCAACCCGGTCCTCGATGGCACGGCCGACTTCACGAAAGGAAACCGATTCTATGACATGAAGGCGCTGCAGCAGATGCCGCTGCTTCGGCGTGTCGGGAATTTCGGACTCACGCTGCTCACGAAGGTGGCGAGCGGTCACTGGCACGTCTCGGACCCCACGAACGGCTACACAGCGGTCCACCGAGCGGCTCTTCGCCTGCTGACACTCGATCGCTTGTCCCGCCGATACTTTTTCGAAACGAGCATGCTCATCCAACTCAACATCATCCGGGCCGTTGCCCTCGATGTCCCCATCCCGGCCCGCTACGCCGACGAAGAATCCTCTCTGAGCATCACGCGCACACTCTTCGGCTTCCCTCCCCGCTTGGTCGCAGGGCTGATGCAGCGTCTCCTCTGGCGCTACTTCATCTACGACATCAACGCCGTCACGATCCTGCTGCTGTGCGGCACGATCATGACTGGAGGCGGGCTGGTCTTCGGCGGCTATCGGTGGGTCGTCGGGCAGGTAGAGCAATCCTACCAAAGCACCGGGACGGTCGCTCTCGCACTCCTTCCCGTGATCCTCGGCTTCCAGATGCTGTTGCAGGCAGTTCTTCTCGACGTGGTTGACAAACCGAACGTCACGCTCAGCCGACTCCTGCAGGATCGCTGGAAAAACCCGCAGCGGACCTAGCCCATGCGAATCTCCCTGCTCGATCTGGCCCTGTTGACGGCGTTCCCCTTTGTGATGGCTGTCGGCCAATTGCTCTTCAAGCAGGCGGCCCTCGCCGGACAAGGCCTGCCCCTCATGTCGGCGATGATGCGATTCCTGCATCAGCCGATCTTTTACGGAGCCGTAGGTCTCTACGGTTTGGCGACGCTCTTCTGGCTCTGGCTTCTCACCCGCTACTCTCTGGCACTCGCCTACCCTTTTGCCGTGCTTGCGGTGGTGTTCGTGCCCTTGCTCGAGAAGTTTCTCTTCCAGCAGAAGCTGGGAGTCTCCTATTGGCTCGGTCTTTCGCTCATCATCGGCGGCGTCCTGGTGATCGTTCAGACATGGAAATCGGCTTGATCGCCGGGCACGCGGCGCAAGCGCCATGAAAGTCCCGTCGGTCTCGATCCTCACCCTCTTCCACAACCGGCGCGACCTCGCGGGGCCTTTTCTCCATCGGTGGAGGACCGCCGCCTCGGAAGAGCGCGACGGGGTCGAGTTGCTCTTCGGGGACTGCGCCAGTGGCGATGGGACGGCCGGGCTGGTTGCCGGGGCCGAAGGTTTCGCCTCGGTGCACCTCTTCGACGAAAACCTCGGGTTCGCACGCGGCAACAACACCCTCGCGCGGCAGGCCCGCGGCGAGGTGCTCGTTTTTCTCAACTACGACGTCCACCTTCCGCCCGGGTGGCTCGAGCCCCTGCTGGAGGCGTTCACCGGGCGCGACGAGTTCGGGATCCTCGGCAACGTGCAGCTTTCGGTGCGAACGAGGGCGATTGATCACGCGGGCATTTTCTTCGACACCGAGGGCCGCCCGCACCACCACCGGCCTCCCCTTGGCGCCCTGGCCCGGATCGGATTGCTGACCGTCCCCGCGGTCACCGGCGCCTGCCTTGCCATTCGACGGTCGGTCTTCGAGGCGGCCGGAGGATTCGACGAAGGATTCGTCAACGGCTACGAGGATGTCGACCTGTGCCAGCGTGTCCGCACCGCCGGTTGGCGGATCGGCGTCGCGACGCGCAGCGTGATCTGGCACTACATCGGTGCCTCTCCAGCGCGGCATCGCCGCGAGGAGGACAACGCGCGACGTTTCGCGGCCCGCTGGGCGAACGCCGTCGACGCGCCTTCCCCGATGCATCCTCCCGAACTGCGGCCGACGGGGCTCGAGTCGGTCGACGTCGCGGTTCGTGCCCGACACGAAAGCCTCCAGGTCTTTCATCCCGCCCGCGACGGATACTCGGAGGCCGGCTCCAGCGTGCATCTGTTTCCGGTCGGGCGTTGGACGCGGGTGGAGATCCCGCTCCACGGTGTCGCGTCCGGGGGCGGGGCGATCTGGCGCCTCGATCCAGGGGCGAGCCCTTCCCGAATCGCGGTCGCCGGGTTGACCGTGCGAAGGCACCCGGGAGGCGAGCTTTTGTGGAGCGCCCGCGGTCCGCGACTGGCCGAATCCTGCCGGATCGGAGGGACTGCCGTCGCCGGGACTTCGGTGCGCGAGGGCCTGACGCTTTCGAACTCCGGCAACGACCCCTGGTTCCTCGTCGATCTCACGCTCCTCGCGCTCGACCCCGACACGGCGCTCTCGTTGCACCTGTGGCTGCGGATCGACCCGCGGGACGTTCCTTCCGTCGCCCCGGGCCGGGAGGGCGCCGATGCGGCCGGAGGACAGCTCCCGGTGGCGGTCGACCTGCTGCGGCTCGTCCCGGGTGGTGTGAACGGCGGGGTCAAGATCGCCGTGCTGGCGCTCCTCGACGAGGTGGCGCGCACCGCCGCGGACGCGGTCACGCTCACGGCCCTCGTCCGCGAGCCGCTTGCGAGGGAACTGCGAGCGCGGGACGTCGGGTACCGTCTCATGGAGACGCCCTTGGAAGGCCCGTCGGAGGCGTGGCTGATCGGTCAACGGATTCTGTATTCGCCGCTCGGGTACTCGGAGCTTTCCCGCTCGTCGCTCCCACAGGTCACGACGGTGGTCGACCTGCTGCACCGGGATCTTCCCGGGGCGCTCCCGCCCGCGGAAGTGGCGGCACGCGAGCGCCGCATCGTGGAGCTCCTCGCCGGTTCGGAGCGGATCCATTGCACGACCCGGCATGTCGCGGGCCGCCTGGCTCGCCATTACGCGGTCGATCCGGGCGGGATCGACATCGTGCCCAACGCCGTCGTCCGCACCGCCGCGGCACCCGTCGCGAGGCCCGAGGAGCGTTACTTCCTTTTCCCGGCCAACGACTGGCCGCACAAGAACCACGCCAACCTCCTCGTGGCCTACGCGCGCTACCGCACGCGCGTGGCGGCGCCGTGGTCGCTCGTGCTCGCCGGCGCCTGTGAGGATCCGGACGCGATGCGCGAGCGCATCGCCGCGTCCGGGCTCGCCAGGCACGTCAGGCACGCGGGCTTTCTGGACGAGGCCGACTTCGTGGCGCTCTTCGCAGCCGCCGGTGCGCTCGTGTTCCCCTCGCGCCACGAGGGTTTCGGGATTCCGTTGCTCGAGGCGTTCCAGCTCGACGTTCCCGTCCTTTGCAGCGGGACGACGAGCCTCCCCGAGGTGGGCGGCGATGCGTGCCGTTACTTCGACCCGGAGTCACCCGAGGCGATCGCGGAGGCGATGGCGGACGTGACGACCGACGCCGCGCTGCGCGCCCGCCTGATCGCCGCGGGTCGGGTGCGTGCCGGGGCCTTCACGCTCGCGGATTCGGCTCGGGCGTTGATCCGATCATTCGAGCGCGTGGATGCGGATGTCCGGACCCGGCGCGCGCCGGGTCCGGCTCCGGAACTTGAAACCGCCCCCGCTCCGCTCTCTTCTCCCCTGCGGATCACGATGCGACTCTCGATCATCATCCCCTGCTACAACGAGGCGAAGACCATCCGGGCGATCGTCGAGGCCGTGCGCGCGGCGCCGATCGAGCGCAAGGAGATCATCGTCGTCGACGACTGCTCGACCGACGGCACGCGCGACCTCCTCCGCTCCGAGATCGAGCCGTTGGTCGACCGGGTGCTCTTCCACGAGGTCAACCGCGGCAAGGGGGCCGCGCTGCGCACCGGGTTCGCCGCGGCCAGCGGGGACATCGTGATCGTGCAGGACGCCGACCTCGAGTACGACCCGCAGGAATACCCCACGCTGATCGCGCCGATCGCCGACGGGAAGGCCGACGTGGTCTTCGGGTCGCGCTTCATGGGCGGCCGACCGCACCGGGTGGTCTACTTCTGGCACATGGTCGGCAACCGCTTCCTCACCCTGCTCTCCAACATGCTGACGAACATCAACGTCACCGACATGGAGACGTGCTACAAGGTGTTCCGCCGCGAGGTCCTCCAGCAGATCACGGTCGAGGAGGACCGCTTCGGCTTCGAGCCCGAGATCACCGCCAAGGTGGCGAAGCTGCGCTGCGTGATCTACGAGGTCGGCATCTCCTACTACGGCCGCACCTACGAGGAGGGGAAGAAGATCGGCTGGCGCGACGGCTTCCGGGCGATCTACGCGATCTTCAAGTACAACCTCTTCCGCTGAGCGCGCGGGATCGGTGGTGCCCGGGACCGGACTCGAACCGGTACTCCCTTTCGGAAATCTGATTTTAAGTCAGAAGCGTCTGCCGTTCCGCCACCCGGGCCAGGCCGCGATCCTGCCTGTTTTCGACCCGGGGTTGCCAGCGTGAAGCTCCGCCACGGCGCGGCCGGTCCCCGCCCGCGAAATTTTTCCTCGATTCGTTTACAGAAAGAATTGAACCGATCGCTTGCGGCGACGTCTGACTGGTGCAGGTTGTTCCTTGTCCCGCCTAGCGGGAATTGGGGTAACTCAGAAAACCATGGCCCGGACGCTTAGGGGTAGGCGTCCGGGCCTTTTCTTTGGAAACCTCCGACGACCGAGTCGAGGCGGCGCTTGCGGTCCGGCGGGCGGATGATTCCCTTCCCCGCCTGAGAGATCCCTTCGGCATGGAATCACGCCCCTTCGTTCGCCTCGCACCCTGGCTGCTCCTCGCGGCCGTCGCCTACGGAGTCGGACTGTGGCAGGGCCGCGCGAGGGCGCCGGGGCCCGAGCCGCAAGCCGTCACGGAGGTGTCGGCGCCAACCACGGTCGCGAGCGATCCTCCTTCCACGCCTCCAGCGGAGCCCCCGCTTTCCCGCGCGGAACGGATCGCCGGCGAGACGGCGCGGCTCGCCGAGACCGCGCGCTACATCGCATCCCCCGACGCGCGGACCTACGCGTTTTTCGAAAGCCTGGGGCTCGAAGACGTCGGCGCGGTGGCGGCCACGATCGAGGCGCTGCCGCCCGGCAACGAGCAGGACGTGATGTTCATCATGTTGATGCGGCGCTGGGGACATCTGGACGGTCCGGCCGCGCTCGCCCGGGCGACGACCTTCCCTGCGCTCGGGACGCGCGAAAACGCCAGGCTCGCCGCGTTCGAGGCGTGGGGGATGGAGCGACCCGGCGAGGCCTTCGCCCGCGCCGTCGCCGAGCCTGAGGAGGCCGCGCGCGCGCGGGCCACGACTTCGGTGCTCGCCGGAGCGGCGATGCGCGATCCCCGGCAGGCGTTGACCTTGTGGGAGGCGTCGGCGGAGTCGTTTCGGGACTCCGAAGCGGGGATCGAGGCCCTCGCGCAGATCGCAAGCGCGGCCTACGGCACGGGCAAACGCGAGGCCGTGCAGCGCCTCGTGGCCGACCTGCCCGAGGGCGGCGCTCGCGCCCGCCTCATCGAGACCCTTGTCGCCGAATGGGGCGCCCACCATCCGGCGGAGGCGCTCGCCTGGCTGGACGGCTCGGTCGCGAGCGAAGAGGCGCGCACGGCGGCGGCCAACGGACTCTTCTCCAACCTGGTGCGCAAGAATCCCGCCCTGGCCGCCACCTGGGCCGCCGGCTTCGACGACGACACCCGCCGCACCAGCTACATCGCGGCGGCGGTGCAGGAGTGGGCGCGACTCGACGCGGTCGGAGCCGAGACGTGGGTCAACGAGCAGCCCTCGGGCCCCTATCTCGACGGCGCGGGCTACGCGATGGCGGCGCACTACCTCGCACGGCGCGACATGTCGCGATCGTTCGGGTGGGTGCGACGGATCAACCTGCCGGAGATGCGGGCCGAACTGATGGGCACGCTGGGGCGCGTCTGGGCGAAGGAAGAGCCCGAGGCGTTCAAGAACTTCCTCGACGGCACCTCGCTCAACCGGGCCGAGCTGGAGATGCTCCTGGCGAAGATCCCGCCCGCCTCCTGAGGGAGGTCCTACTCGAAGGGCAACCAGCGGGAGAGCGGCCCCTGGAAGAAGCCAAGGGCGAGCGAAGCGAGGGCGAGCGAGGCGAGCAGCACGCGGCTCGGCAAGGCGAGCGGCCGCACCGCGAGCTCCTCGGTGGCGACGTCGGACGGCACGACCCGGTTGAACTCGAAGAGCACGACCTTCATCCACCCGAAGTAGTAGTAGATCGAGAGCACCACGCCGAGGATCGCGACCCCGAGCAGGCCGTAGAGGCCGGCCTGGAACGCCGCGATGAAGAGCAAGACCTTGCCGATGAAACCCGCGAGCGGTGGGATCCCCGCGAGGGAGCCGAGACCCGCCGCGAGCACGCCGCCGAGGAACGGGTGCTTCTTCCCGAGATCGACGAAGTCGTCGGTCTCGAGCCCGGCGTCGTCGTCCTTGCCGAGATGCGTCAGCACACCGAAGACCGCGAAGGCCGCGAGCAGGTAGGTGAAGAGGTAGAAGACGATCGCGCCATCCGCCCACGGCACCTTCGTCGCGGCGACGACGCCGAGCAGCAGGACGCCTGCGTGGGCGATGCCGGAGAGGCCCATCAGGCGCTTGGTGTTGCGCTGGGTGAGCGCGGCGAAGTTGCCGAAGAGGATCGTCGCCGCGGTCGTCGCGACCAGGACAGGGACGAGCACGTGGTGGAGCGGCGGGAAGACCTGCGTGACGAGCTTGAGCAGCACGCCGAAACCGGCGGCCTTCGAACCGACCGCGAGGAACGCCGCCACCGGCGTCGGCGCACCCTGGTAGACGTCCGGGATCCAGATCTGGAAGGGGAACGCGCCCGCCTTGAAGGCGACGCCGCAGAGCACGAGCAGCATCCCGGCGATCGCGAGCACGTTGTCGGGATTCTGCTCGAGGAAGAGCCGCAACTGAAGGAAGTCGAGCGAGTCGGTGGCCGCGCCCGGGAGGGCGGGGTTCCCCGCCACGCCGTAGAGCAGGACGATCCCGAAGGTCAGCATCGCCGAGCTGAGCGCGCCGAGGATCAGGTACTTCAGCCCGGCCTCCAGCGAGTGCGCCTGATGCCGGAAATAACTCACGAGGACGTAGAAGCAGATCGTCACCGTCTCCAGCGCCACGAAGAACATCACGAAGTGATGGCTCTGGACGAGGAGCATCATCGCCCCGGTGGCGACGAGGGTGATGTGGAAGAACTCGATCCGAGGGAGCCGCCGCCGCTCCAGCGCCAGGATCCCGAGCCACGTGACCAGAGCCCCGGTCAGGAGGAAGAACGCGCGAAACGCCTGCCCGATCCCCGAATGGACGAGCAGTCCGCCGAAGGACTCGCCGCCGCCGATCGTGCCGCGCAGATCGAAGCGGACGAGGAAGGCGAGCAGCAGGATCTGCCCCCAGAAGGCGAGGCGCGGGATGAGCGTGTGCCACCGCCGCGGGAGCACGATCTCGAGGGCGAGCAACCCCAGCGCGAGCAGGCCGAGCGTCAGCTCGGGATAGATCGAACGCCACGTGTTGGCTTCGGCGATTTCCTTGAGGGCGATGAGTTCGGCGGAAGGCATCTCGGGCGGGATGGCTCAGCGCTGCACCGCGACGGCGGGCGCGGCCGCCGCGGCCGGGAGCGAGGCTCCGAGGCTGGCGTTGATGTCATCGGAGATCGCCCGCGGCCAGAGACCGAGGGCGAGAAGCGTCACGATCAGGACGAGCGCGGGGAAGCGCTCGCGCCACGCGAGGTCCTCCATCGGCTGTGCAAGGCGGGCCTCCATCGCGGCGGTGGGTTCGCCGAAGAAGATCCGCCCGAGGGCGCGCAGGCCGTAGATCGCGGAGAGGATCACGCCGAGCGCGGCCGGCACGAGCATCCACGGCCGATGCTCCCAGAGCGCGACGAACACCGTGAACTCGCCCCAGAAGTTCGCGAGGCCCGGGCCCGGGACGGCGATGCTCGCCATGACCGCGGTCACGAAGAACGCCGCGAGCACGGGCGCGCGCCGCACCAGACCGCCCATCTCGTGCATGTCGAAGGTCCGGGTGCGGTGGTGCAGACTCGTCGCGAGGAGGAAGAGCAGCGCGACGGTCAGGCCGTGCGCGACCATGAGGAAGACCGCGGCCCCGGCCCCGAGCACGGTCGCGGTGGCGACCCCGAGGAAGCAGTAGCCCATGTGCATCACCGAACCGTAGCCGATCATCTGCTTCACATCGCGCTGCGTGAGCGTGATCAGGCCGATGATGACGACGTTGCCGAGCGCGAGCCAGGCGAGCAGCGACGACCACGCGGCGGCCCCGGAGGGAAGCAGCGGGAGGGCGATCTGGATGAGCCCGTAGAGGCCGAATTTCTTGAGCACCCCGGCGTGAAGCATCGCGGCCGACGAGGGGGCCGCGCCATACCCGAGCGGCGCCCAGGTGTGGAACGGCCAGAGTGAGACGAGGATGCCGAACCCGAAGAGGAGCAGCGCGAACGCGTTCCGCTCGAAGGTCTCCGAGAGCGGTCGCGCGGCGATCGCCTCGCGAAGGGAGACGAGGTCGAACGAAGCCGCGTCGCTCCCCACGTAGAGCGCGATCAGGCCGGCGAGCGAGAGCATCGCGCCGAGCGTGAGGTAGATCGTCATCTTCATCGCCGCGTACTGCCGGTCGCGACCGCCCCAGATCCCCACGAGGAGGAAGGTGGGGATGAGCGCCATCTCGTGGAAGAGGTAGAAGAAGAACACGTCGACCGAGGCGAAGATCCCCATCAGCCCGGCGTGCATGAAGAGCAGGAGCAGCAGGTACTGCCACGCGCGCCCGGCCTTCGCCTGGATCGCGTAGAGGCCCGCGGCGAGGCCGACGATCCCCGCGAGCGCGAAGAGCGGGAGGGAGACGCCGTCGAGGCCGAGGTGGAGGGTGATGCCGAGGCCCTCGAGGCCGAGACCCGTGCGGCTGACGAAATCGTACCCGCCCGGCACGTTGGGATCGTAGCGGAGCCAGAGGAAGACCGCGATCACCGCCGGGACGATGAATCCGACGCGCGCGATCATCCGCACCGCCCGGCCCCAGTACTTCGGACCGCCGAGCAGGAGCAGCGCACACACCAGCGGCGTGGCGATCGCGACGGGGAGGAGGATCGAAGGGTCGTTCATGATCGGACGCGGCGTCGCGGCATCAGAGGACGAAGGCGAGCATCCACAACGCGAGGAGGCCGCCGAAGAACCAGTAGACGTAGGCGTGGAGGTTTCCCGTGTGGACTCCGCGGGCGAGGATGCCGACGAGCCCGGCCACCGCCGCCGCGCCTCGCACGGCGAGCCCGGAGATCAGGAGGTGCTCCAGAAAACCCAGCAGTTGTGCGAACCGTTCCTGCACCTTGGCGACGTACCACCCGTAGAGCTCGTCGAACCACAGACGCCCCGCGAGGAAGCCGTGGACGGGACGGGCCCGGCACTCGAGCCGATCCTCCGCCGCGCCGACGCCGTAGACGAGCCACGCGGCGGCGAAGCCCGCCACGACGATCCCCGCGCTCACGATCAGGAGCGTCGTGTGCAGGGCGTCGTCGGGTTGCGGCACGCGCGCGAGCACGCCGCGCAGCGCCTCCGGATAGAGCGCGACGAAACCGCCGGCGATCGAAAGCGCTGCGAGGATCACGAGCGGCCCCGTCATGACCGCGGGGCTCTCGTGCGCGTGGTCGGCGTGGTCGGACCTGGCCCGCCCGAAGAACACCGTCAGCCAGAGCCGCGTCATGTAGAGAGCGGTGAGGACCGCGCCTCCGACCAGCGCCCAGTAGACCGGTCGGCTCACCTCGTGGGCGACGAGCAGGATCGCGTCCTTCGAGAAGAAGCCCGCGAGGTAGGGGAAGCCGATCAGGGCGAGGCAGCCGATCGTGAAGGTGAGGAACGTGACCGGCATCCGCCGGGCGAGGCCGCCCATCCGGAAGATGTCCTGCTCGTGGTGGCAGCCGTGGATGACCGAGCCGGCCCCGAGGAAGAGCAGCGCCTTGAAGAAGGCGTGGGTCGTGAGGTGGAACATCGCGACGGCGACGCCGGCGTGGACCGCGGTGGCGGTGATCGAGTCGCCCTGGAGCGCGGCATACTTCGAGCCGAGCGCGAAGGCCGCGACCATGTAACCGAGCTGGGAGACCGTCGAGTAGGCGAGGATCTTCTTGATGTCCCGCTGCGTCACCGCGCAGAAGCCGGCGTAGAGGGCGGTCGCCACGCCGACGATCAGGATGACGTCGAGGGCGTCGGCCGTCATCATCACGCTGATCCGGCAGAGCAGATAGATGCCGGCGGCGACCATCGTGGCGGCATGGATGAGGGCCGAGACGGGGGTCGGCCCCTCCATCGCATCGGGCAGCCAGACGTGCAGCGGCATCTGGCCGGACTTGCCGACGGCTCCGCAGAAGAGCAGGAGCGCGATCCCGGTGACGGGAGCGGCGACGTCGGCCCCGAGGGCGGCGCCGATCTCGGCGAGGTCGACCGTGCCGAAGTGCTGCCAGGCCCAGGCGATCCCGATCACGAAACCGAAGTCGCCGATGCGGTTTACGATGAAGGCCTTGTTGGCCGCGGCGATCGCCGCGGGTTTGTCGAAGTAGAAACCGATCAGCAGGTAGGAACTCACGCCGACGAGCTCCCAGAAGATGAAGAGCATCACGAGGTCGTCCGCGACCGTGAGCCCGAGCATCGAGAACATGAAGAACGACATCGCGCCGAAGAACCGCGCCTTGTGCGGATCGTCCTTCATGTAGCCGAGGCTGAAGACGTGGATGAGCAGGCCGACGAACGCGACGACCGCGAGCATCAGCTTCGCCACGTCGTCCACCAGGAACCCGAGCGAAAGCCGGAACGTGCCCAATTCGAGCCACGGCACGGAGAAATCCACCCGCTCGATCCGGAAGATCAGGTGGCCGGCGATCGCGGCGATCCCGACCGCGGCCGCCACGGAGAGGGCGGCGGCCGGCCCGCCGGCGCGGCGGAGACCGAGGGCGATCGCGAGCGCCGCACCCAGCGGCACGACGAGGAGGGCGAGGGCCCAGAGGGCGTCGGTCGCTTCGGCGCTCATCAGCTCCGCAGGCTCCCGAGTTGCTCGACCTGCACCGTCTGGCGCTTGCGAAAGAGCGCGACGATGATCGCAAGACCGACCGCGACCTCGGCGGCGGCGACCGTGATGATGAAGAAGACGAAGACGTTGCCGTCCATCGTGCCGTTGAAGCGGGAGAACGCGACGGCCGCCAGCGTGGCGGCGTTGAGCATGAGCTCGAGCGACATGTAGATCACGAGGGTGTTCTTGCGCAGGAGCACGCCGAAAAAACCGATCGCGAAGAGCAGCCCGCTGACGAGCAGGTAGTGGTTGACCCCGATCGTCGCGGCGTCGGCGAGGACGGGGGTGAGGAGCGATGACGCGTGGAGAGGCATGTCGCGCGCGCGGGGCTCAGGCCGGACGATCCGGCGCGGATCCGCCGGCGGGGCCCGGATCGAGGCGTTTGCTCAGGACGATGACCCCGATCATCGCGACGAGAAGGAGGAAGCCGGTCACCTGCATCGGCAGCAGGTAGGTCGTGAAGAGCGCCGCGCCGAAGCCCGCGAGGTTCGCGCCGACGGCGGGCCCGGTCGCGGGTTCGGCGGCGGGCAGCGCGCCGAGCCGCGTCGCGTGGACCACGCCCGAGACGAGGAGCGCGGCGGCGGCGAGCCCCGCGAGCACGGAGACGGTCTTGAAGTTGATCCGCCCCGCCCCGGTCACATCGAGCAGCATCATGATGAAGAGGAAGAGCACCACCACCGCGCCGGCGTAGACGAGCACCTGGAGCACGGCGAGCAGGTAGGCCTCGAGGAGGACGAAGAGGCAGGCCATCCCGATGAAGCTCGCGACGAGGAACATCGCCGAAGCGACGGCGTTGCGGTTGGCGACCACGAGCAGCGCGCACCCGAGGGTCAGGCCGGAGAAGAGGTGGAAGAAGAACTCGTGCATGGGTTCAGTGCGCGTTGCCGTGCTCCGCGGCCGCGCGCTTCTTCTCCCACTTGAAGTGCGCATCCGGCAGCGTGCCGCCCAGCTCGTAGAGCCGCCGCTTGTCGTTCACGAAATCCCCGCGGGCAAGGCCGACGACCGAATACTGCGTCTGGAGGAAGATCGCCTCCTCGGGGCAGACCTCCTGGCAGAGCCCGCAGTAGATGCAGCGGAGCATGTCGATCTCGAACTCCCGCGGAGCCTTCTCGACGTGGGCGTACGGGCTGTCCTCGGGGATCTCGCCGGGCGTGATCCGGATCGCCTTGGGCGGGCAGACGAACTCGCAGAGCTGGCACGACACGCACTTTTCACGCCCGTCGGGGTCCATCACGAGCGTGGGCACGCCGCGGTAGCCGGGCGGGATGGGCGGCCGCTGCTCCGGGTACTCGAGCGTTACCTTCGGCCGGAACATGTTGCGGAACGTCGTGGCCAGGCCGCTCGCGATCTGCGGCAGGTAGGTGCGCTCGGCGAAGGAGAGCGGTTTGCGTTCGAGGACTTTGACGGCCATGGCGGTTCGTTCGGTCAGCGGTCGATCCACGCGATCCCGAGCGCGCAGACGACGAGGTTGGCGATGGCGAGGGGCAGGAGGCGACGCCAGCCGATCGCCATGACCTGGTCATAGCGGAAGCGCGGCACCGTCCAGCGGACCCAGATGAAGAAGAAGAGGAAGAAGACGACCTTGGCCCCGAACGTCGCGACCGAGATCGCCGCGCCCGGGATCCCCGCGGCGAGCCAGGGCTGGTCGAGCCAGGTGGCGACCTCCGCCCAGGTGACGAACGGCAGCGGGTGCCAGCCTCCGAAGAAGAGCAGCGCCACCACGCAGGCCCCGACCACCATGTTGGCGTACTCGCCGACGAAGAAGAACCCGAACTTGAAGCTGCTGTATTCGGTGTGGTAGCCGCCGACCAGGTCGGTCTCCGACTCGGGCATGTCGAACGGCAGACGGTTCGTCTCGGCGAAGAGGGCGACGATGAAGATCAGGGCCGAGACCGGCTGGGTGAGCGCGAACCACCAGCCCTCCTGCGCGTCCACCACCCGCACGAGGCTGAGCGTGCCGCCGGCCCCGGGGGCGTTGACCCAGAGGAAGACCGGGATGATCGAGAGCCCCATCGCGAGCTCGTAGGAGATGAGCTGGGCGGAGGCGCGGATGCCTCCAAGAAACGGATACTTCGAATTCGAGGCCCAGCCCGCGAGGATGATGGCGTAGACCCCGAGCGAACCGATCGCGAAGACGACGAGCACGCCGACGTCGACGTTGGCGAGGATGAGCGGGAGCACCGCCCCGGTCGCGGCGTCGACGTGCATCCCGAACGGGATCACCGAGAGGCTCACGAGGGCGGGCACGAAGGCGAGGATTGGCGCGAGCAGGTAGTAGACCTTGTTCACGTGCGCGGGGATCACCTCCTCCTTGAGGAGCAGCTTGCCGCCGTCGGCGAGCGGCTGGAAAACGCCGAGCCGGGTGAGGAACGGGCCGAGCACGGGGATCGCTCCGACGAGCGGGAGCGTGGTGCGGTTGGGGCCGACCCGGCCCTGGATCCAGCCGGAGACCTTGCGCTCGGCGAGGACGGTGTAGTTGCACACGCCGAGCACGCCGGCGACGAGGCCGAGCCCGAGGGCGAACCGGAGGAGGATTTCCGCGGGTTCCATCGCGGGTCAGGCGCCGACCGGCGCGGGCGCGGCGGCCGCGGGTTGGAAGTGGAGCGAACTCCCCTCGACGAACGGGAGCCCCGCGAACGGGGTCGCGTCGAGCAGCCGACCGGTCGCCGGGATGGCGGCGAAGGACAGCCCGCGGAGCCCTTCGACCTCGGCGGCCATCGCCTGCCAGACGGTCTCGACCGTCGAGGGAGCGGCGGCGCCGGAGAGGTTGGCGAGCAGGGCGCCGAGCAGCACGAGGTCGTTGGTCGCGCCCGCCGGACCGGGCACCGCGCGGCGGAACTTCTGGAGCCGGAACTGCTGGTTGACGAAGCAGCCGTCCTTCTCGAACACCTCGAACCCGGCGAGGACGACGGCGGCGCGCGCCGCCGTCTCATCAAGCTGCGTGCCGAGGACGACGAGCGAGACGCGGTCGAGCTGGGCCGCGGAGAGGCCGGCGGCCGCAAGGTCCTCGCCCGCGACGAGCACCGTCTTCACCCGGCCGGCATCGATCCCGGAGGCGAGGTCGTCGAGGCGGGCGGACGGCAGGGTGTCGATCAGGCCGGTGACGAGCGCGCCGCGGACGTTGGGATTGCGGTCGGCGGAAAGGAGAAGGCCGTCGCCCTCCCCCACCCGGCTGACGAGGTGGGTGGACGCGCCGCCGAGGGCGTCGGCGATCTTGCGGAGGAGGAACTGCTCTTCGACGCCGGCGCGGCCGGAACCGACGATCGCGACCCCGCCGCCCTTCAGGAGCGCAGTGGCCTCGCGCAGGGCCTCTTCGGCCGCGACGGTGCGGCCGCGGACGAGGTGACCCTTCAGGCGGGTGGGCGCATCGATCCGCTTGTAGAGCATGCGACCGCTGTCGGGCATCCAGGTGTCGTTGACCTCGTCGTTGCGCCGCGGGGTGATGCGGTGGATCACGCCCTCACGGCTCCAGACCTCGGTGTTGCAGCCGACGCTCGACTCGGCGTCGATGCCCGGCGTGCTCTTGAGGAACCAGACGCGCATCTTGAAGCGGAAGTCCGTGCTCGTGAGCGCGCCGACCGGGCAGATGTCGACCGTGTTGAGCGAGTAGTTGTTCTCGAGCCGGCGGCCGGGGTGGCAGGTGAGCGTGGAGTAGCTGCCGCGGTCGACGAAGCCGAGCACGTCGTCTTTTGCGATCTCGCGGGAGAAGCGGATGCAGCGCGAGCAGAGGATGCAGCGCTCGTCGTCGAGCATCACCCGCGGCCCGAGGAGGGTGCGCTTGGGCTTGACGTTCTTCTCCTCGAGGAAGCGGGAGTAGCCGCGGCCGTAGTGGGTGGAGAACTCCTGGAGGCGGCATTCGCCGGCCTGGTCGCAGATCGGACAGTCGAGCGGGTGGTTGATGAGGAGGAACTCCATCACGCCCTCGCGGCATTTGCGCACCGTCTCGGAGTTCGTGCGGATGTGCATGCCGGCGGAGGCCTTCGTGCCGCAGGCGATCGCGGGCCCGGGGAACCACTGGACGAGCGGCGAACCGTCGGGGTTGGTGAGCGCGTTGCCGGTGGCGCGGTCGCGCCCGGGGAGCCCCATCTCGACGAGGCACATGCGGCAGTTGCCCGAGACGCTCAGCTTCGGGTGGTAGCAGTAGTGCGGGATCTCGCGGCCGACGCTCGCGGCGACCTCGACGATGTTGTCGCCGGGGCGGCAGCGCACCTCGGCGCCGTCGATGTTGACCGAGATCAGTCCGTCGTCTTTTGCGCCCTGGGTCATTTCTGGATCAGCCTCGCCTCGCGCGCCATGCCGCAGGTGTTGCCGCGGGCCTTCGCCTCGATCTCGTCGCGGAACTTGTCGATGTAGCTCTGGACCGGCCAGGTGGTGGAGAAACCCATCGGGCAGACCGTGCGCCCGCCGATGTTGCCGGCCATGTCGTAGAGGGTGTCGAGATCGCCGGCCCGGGCGTCGCCCGAGCACATGCGCGCGGTGATCTTCTTCGCCCAGAGCGAACCTTCGCGACACGGCGTGCACTGGCCGCAACTCTCGTGGGCGTAGAAGGCGACGAGGTTGCCCAACGCCTCGAGGATGTCGACCGAGTCGTCCATCACCATCATCCCGGCCGAGCCCGACATGGAGCCGGCGGCCGCGATGCCGTCGAAGTCGAGCGGGATGTCGTCCACCCCGTGTTCGTGGATCGTGCCGTCGGGTTTCCTGGTTTTGAACCGCTCGTCGTAGCGGAGGATCTTCATCGATCCTCCGCCGGGCACGATCGCCTTGAACGTGCGCCCGGGCAGGGGGCCGCCGCAGAGGTCGTGGAGGAGCTGGCCCATCGTGATGCCGGCGACCTCGTAGTAGCCGGGGCGCCGCACGTGGCCGCTCACGCACCAGAGGCGGGTGCCGGTGTTGTTGGGCCGGCCGATCTTCACGTATTCGACGGCGCCCATGCGGAGGATGTGGACGACGTTGCAGAGCGTCTCGACGTTGTTGACGATCGTCGGGCAGTCGTAGAGCCCGAGGACCGCGGGAAAGTAGGGCGGCTTGATCCGCGGATAGGCGCGCTTGCCCTCGAGCGACTCGATCAGGCCCGTCTCTTCGCCGCAGATGTAGGCCCCGGCGCCGCGGTGGACGATGATTTCGCAGGAGTAGTCCGAGCCGCAGACCTTCGCGCCGACGAAGCCACGCGCCCTCGCCTCCTCGATCGCGGCGTTGAGGATCCGCGCGCCCTTGGGCATCTCCTCGCGGATGTAGATGACGGCGAGCGCGACGTTGTTCGCGTAGGCCGAGATCATCATGCCCTCGAGGAGCTGGTGCGGATCCTTGTGGACGAGCTGCCGGTCCTTGAACGTCCCGGGCTCGGACTCGTCGCAATTGCAGATCAGGTAGATCGGCTTGCCGCTCTTGCGGTCGACGAGGTCCCACTTGACGCCGCAGGGGAAACCCGCGCCGCCGCGGCCGCGCAGGCCCGAGGACTTCACCTCGGCGCGGATCTCCTCGGGCTTCATCGTGACGGCCTTGCGGAGCATCTCGTAGCCGCCGGCCCGGAGGTAACTCGCGAGGTCGGGCCCGTAGCCGGGCTCGTCGGCGTGTTTGAGGAGGAGGCGGGTCTCGGTGGCGGGCATGGCTCGGATCAACCGCTGGTGGGCGTGGGCACGCCGCCGACCGCGCGTTTCCGGATCTCGGCGAGGACGGGGCCGAGCTTGTCGGGGGAGAGGTTCTCGAAGAGGTCCTCGTCGACCAGCGCGACCGGCCCGGTGCCGCAGGCGGCGAGGCATTCGGCGTATTCGAGGGTGAGGGAACCGTCGGCGGTGGTGTGGCCCATCTTGCAGCCGAGTTCGCGCTCCAACGTCTCTCCCGTGCGGTAGGCCCCGTGGAGGGCGCAGGAGAGGGTGCGGCAGACACGGACCCAGGTGCGCCCGAGCTTCCGGCGGCGGTAGGAAGGGAAGAACGTCACCACCTCGAGCACGTTGATCGGCTGGAGCTCGAGCTTCGCGGCGACCCATTCGATCGCCTCGTCGGAGATGTGGCCCTGGTCCGCCTGGATCTCGTGGAGGACCATCATCAGCGCGCTGCGCTTGCGCGGGTAACGCGGAATGAGCCGGTCGATCGAGGCGAGGGTTTCCGGTTTGAGCTGCATGGCGGGCGGGTCGGGCGTCAGCGGTCACACTCGCCCATGACGAAGTCGAGGCTGCCGAGCACGGCGGCGATGTCGGCGACCATGCAGCCGACCGCGAGCTTCGGCAGCAGGCTGAGCGCGGAGAACGACGGCGAACGGATCTTGAGGCGGAACGGCACGCCGCCGCCCTTGGAATGGATGAAGAAGCCGAGCGCACCCTTGGGGTTCTCGGCCTCGAAGTAGACCTCTCCCGCCGGCATCTGCGGGCCCTCGGTCACGAGCATGAAGTTCTGGATCAACTCCTCCATGCTGGTGAGGATCTTCTCCTTGCGGGGGGCGAAGATCCGGCGCGCATCCTCGGCGAACCACGCCCCGCCGGGCATCGCCGCGGTGATCTGGCGGATGATCCGCACGCTCTGCCGGATCTCCTCGAGGCGCACGAGGTAGCGGTCGTAGCAGTCGCCGCGGGTGCCGATCGGGATGTCGAACTCGTACTGCTCGTAGCCGGTGTAGGGCTTGTCCTTGCGCAGGTCGACCGGCACGCCCGAGGCGCGGAGGTTCGCCCCGGTGATGCCGTAGGCGATCGCGTCCTCTTTCGAGAGCACGCCGATGCCCTCGGTCCGGTCGAGGAAGATGCGGTTGCGGGTGAGGAGCTTGTCGACCTCGTCGACGACCGGGAGGACGCCGTCGCAGAATTTCTCCACCCGGCCGAGCCAGCCGTCGGGGATGTCGCGGGCGAGCCCGCCGATCCGGGTGTAACTCGTGGTGAAGCGCGCTCCGGTGAGCTCTTCGAAAAGGGTGTAGAGCTTCTCCCGCTCGGTGAAGGTGTAGAGGAAGATCGTCATCGCCCCCGTATCCATCGCGAAGACTCCGAGACCGAGGAGGTGCGAGGAGACGCGCGCCATCTCGCAGATCAGGGCGCGGATCGCCCGACACCGCGGCGGCATCTCCAAGCCGGCGAGTCGCTCGACCGCGAGCGCGTAGGCGACGTTGTTGGCGAGCGGGGCGAGGTAGTCCAACCGGTCCGTGTAGGGCACGAACTGGTTGTAGGTCATGTTCTCGGCGATCTTCTCGTCGCCCCGGTGCAGGTAGCCGATGACCGGGTCGCACTTCACGACGGTCTCGCCGTCGAGCTCGAGCTGGAGGCGCAACACCCCGTGGGTCGCGGGGTGCGAGGGTCCCATGCTCAACGAGAGCTTCTCGGTCTCCAGATCGCCGTCGGCCCGCGCGGCCTCGGCGCGGGCGGCGTTTTCCGGAAATGCGTATTCGGTGGCCATGGTGGTGTCCGGGCGTCGGTCAGCCCGCGGGCTTGGGGGCCTTCTCGTTCCAGCTTTCGTCGCGGGCGCGCGGTTCGCGCTCGCGGACGGTCTCCTCCTGCGGGGCCACGAACGGCCCGCCCGCCATGGGCGCGGGTTGCAGGGTGACGCCGGTCGCGGCGGCGACCTCCGGGTCGGGCAGCGCGGTCTCGATCCCGGCGAGCGGAAAGTCCTTTCGCAGGGGATGGTAGGGATAACCGTCCCACATCAGGATCCGCCGGAGATCCGGGTGCCCCTCGAACCGGATGCCGAAGAAATCGTAGGCCTCCCGCTCGTGCCAGTCCGCGGCCGGCCAGAGCGAAACCACCGAGGGCACGCGGGGCGGCTCCTCCGCGGAGCAGGCGGTGGCGGTGCGCACGTAGGTGTGCGCGGCGGTGGAATACAGGTGGTGGATCACGCCGAATCGCGGGTTCGCGTCCTCTCCCCAATCCATCCCGGTGATGTCGAGGAGCATGTCGAAGCCCGCCTCGTCGCGCAGGAAGGCGAGGAATTCCACGAGTCGGTCGGCGGGCACGTCGAACGCCCGGCAATCGAGGCTGGCGCGCTCGCTCACCCCGGGGAAGCGATCCCGGGGCAGGGAGGAGAGATCGACGCCGCTCATCGAGGTCAGGCCTTGAGGAGGTTTTTCACCGACCGCTCGCGGCCGACCTTCTCCTTGAGCTTCAGGATCGCATCCAGAAGCGCCTCCGGGCGCGGCGGACAGCCGCTCACATACACATCGACGGGAAGAATCCGGTCCACCCCCTGAAGGACCGCATACGAGCGGTACATCCCGCCCGAAGAAGCGCAGGCCCCCATCGCGATCACCCAGCGGGGCGCGGCCATCTGGTCGTAGATCCGTCGCACCGCCGTGGCCATCTTGTAGGTCACGGTGCCGGAGACGATCATGACGTCGGACTGGCGGGGCGAAAACCGCATCACCTCGGCCCCGAAGCGGCTGATGTCGTGCCGCGCGGCCCCGGAGGCCATCAACTCGATCGCGCAACAGGCCAGGCCCATCGGCATGGGCCACATCGAATTGCCCCGGATCCAGTTCACGACCGCATCCGCGCGCGAGACGACGACATCGCCCTCGATCTTGCTGTTGTAGGTGAAGTCTGTGTTGGCCGAGACCATGACGATTTTCCCCGGTGGTTCGCCGGGAAACGGGCGACGTTACGTGTCCGATTTTTGCCGCGCAAGTAGCTTCCCCGGAATTTCCGGAGCGCCGCGATCACCCGCCGTCGAGACGGCCCCGACTACAATGAAACCGGGTCGGCGGCGAGCTGCTCGGAGCCGAAGGTCATCTCCCAAGCCAACCCGACGCCCCAACTCGGCTTGCGGGCCTCGTCGAGCGACTCGCGCGGCCAGGTGAGGCTCGCGAGCAGCTCCACCGCCAGCCACGGCCGGAAGACGGACTTGCGGTAGACGGCCTTGAAACCAAACTCCCGCACCGGGACGTCGAGGGTCGTGTCGCCGTCGATCTCGAACTGGAGCGCGATCGAGCGGAGGTCGCCGAGCGCGCGGATCGCCGTGAGCTGGGAGTTGAAGCGCACGCCGTCGTGCCGCTCCGAGAGGGTCGCCGAATTGCGGGTGTGCAGGAGCAGTCGCTCGTTCCAGAAGTGCTCGTAGTCGAGCCGCGAGGTCAGCCCGAACTTCTCGCTCGCCTGGTAGAAGAGGGTCTCGCGGATCGTGAGCATGCCCCCCTCGCCCACCTCCCAACGGTGCCGGTAGGAGGCTTTCACATAGGGATCGAGGTTGCCGGACTTGAAACGAATCCCGGCGCTCCCGCTGAAGTTGCCACCACCACTGCCCGGCCGCTCGTAGACGAAGCCCGCGAGGGTCTCGTCCTCCCCGCCGCCGCGCCGTCGAAACGGCAGCGTGCCCTGCGTCTCGCCCCGGTCCTCCACGAACTCGTCGCGATCGAAGCGCCCGATGAAGAGGTTGACCCGCTCGTTGATCTGCGGAGTCGGGAGGTCGACGCGGAAACGCACCTTCGGATCCCAGCCGTCGTACTCGTCCCAAAAGAGCCCGACCGCCAGCCGGCCCGAGGCCTCGCGATAGACGTGCTCCGGATAGGGCTCGCCCGCCCAGTCGTCGATCGAACGGGCGGTCCGCCAGGTGAGCCGGTGGAGCGAGTCGCGGAAGCGATCGATCCACGGCCCCTCCGCCGGGACGGTTTCCCGCGCCGGAGTCGACGCCTCCGGGGCCACGTCTTCCGTCGGCGCGGCGACGGCCCAGGCGGCGGACCCGACGAACACCAGGCAGACCCCGCGGATCCGCGCGGCCGGGCGATTGGGAAAGCGAAACGTTCGGTTGGGCATGCCGGAGCTTCAGCAAGACCCGCACCGGCACGGACCCCGGACCGGTCCAACCAACTGACGGCGAGCCGACTACGCTTTACCCCCGCCCTCCCGGGGAACCTCCCGCCCCCGCCACTTCGCACGACTCCGCCGCACCGATCGTGCAGGTTGCCGGGCCGACCGATCGCCTTGCGCCATCGTGCATTTCTCCAGAGACGACACCGCACACGCGTGCGCCGTGCATGCAAAGTGCAAACGCGACGATCGGCGGTTCCCACGCCGAGGCCTGATCGTCAGCGATTTGGGCGAACCGGGGCTGCGCTGGCACGCGGTCGGCATCCGCCCTTCCGGCCCCCGTCGATCGGCGGACCGGCCATCCTCACCAAAAAACTTCCGTGAACGAAGCCGACACGCCCTCCGAAACCGAGACGCCCACCCGGAATGCCGGGACTGGTCGCACCCGGTCGCGGTCCCGTGCCGGTTCGCGCTCGCGGAAGACCTCCCGTTCGCAACCCACAACCCAACGAAAGAAGACCACCATGAAGAAGTCCGCCATCAAGGACACCGAAGTCGAGATCGCCAACGACCTCCGCGATCTCGTCCGCGACGCCGAGAAACTGCTCTCGCAGACCGGCGACGCGGCCGACGAGAAGTTCACCGAACTGCGCGCGCGCATGCGCGACGCGCTGGAGAATTCGCACGGCCACTTCGAGCGGGCTCGTGAATACGCGACCGACCAGGCGAAGCGCTGCGACGAATACGTCCGCAGTCATCCCTACCAGACGGTCGGGGTCGCGGCCGCGGTCGGCCTCGTCCTCGGCGCGCTCCTGACCCGCCGGTCCTGAAGCCGCCCCACGCCGCGCGGCCGGCCCCTCGGGCGCCGGCCGCGCGTCCCCTTTCCCGATGAACCAATCCGCAAGCTCCAGCGAACATCCCCGGTGGCACCGGCTGCTCCGGGTCGCGATCAACGCGCTCGAGCACCGCGCGGCGCTCGCGTCGCTGGAGGCGGGTGAACTCAAGCGCGACCTCGCGCTCTCCGGCGCCCTCGCGGCGGCCGGCGCGCTCACCGTCTTCCTCTCCGGCGTGGCCGGCCTCCTGGTCGTCGCCGCGGCGTATTGGGACACCGAATACCGGGTTCGCGCCCTCCTCGTCGCGCTGGCCGTGCTCGCGACCTGCGCGGTCGGCTGCGTCGCCGGCGCGTGGAGGCTCCTCTCCCGGATGCGGGTCCTCGCCGCGACCCGCGAACAGTTGAAGAAGGACAAGTCATGCCTGGGCGACCTCCTCACCGATTGATCGAGCCGATCGCCGCGGCCAGACCGCGGGATCGCAAGGAGCTCCTGCTCCTCGCCTGCGAGCTGGATCGCCGGACGTTCTCCGCCCTCGCCCGCACGCCCGCGTCGAAGGCGAGGATGGCCGCCTCGTTCGCGCGCCGTCTCCCGATCCCGATGCTGCTGCCGCTCGTGCGCCTCATCCTGCCCCGCAAGCTCCGCTGGGCCGCCTTCGCGCTCGAATCCCTTACGCGCCTCTGGCGCTGAACCGTGGCGGCGGGCGTCCCGCCTGCCGCTCCCCCTCCGCGCCCACGATCCGCGAGAGCGGCCTGAGCGCCTCGATGTGATCCGCCGCGATCTTCGCCACCGTCAGCATGGGGATCGCGAGGAGCGTGCCGGGGATGCCCCAGAGCCATCCCCAGAGGATCAGCCAGATGAGGCACGCTCCCGGATCGAGGCGGAAGCGTTGGCCCAGGATCAACGGGGTGACGATCATCCCTTCGAGCGTGTTGAGGCCGAGGTAGACCGCGGGCCCGGCGAGCACGGCGGACGGCGTGTCGAAGGTCATGACCCCGACGAGCGCGACGATCGAGACGCCCACCACGCCGCCGAGGTAGGGCACGAAGTTGAGCAGCGCGGCCATCACGCCCCAAAGCACGGGATTGGGCAACCCGACCGCGGCCAGGCCCGCACCGACCGCGACTCCGAGACCGGCGTTGATGAGCGCGATCGTAAGCAGGTAGCGCGAGACGTGCGCGCCCGTGGCCTCGACAAGCGCCGACGCATCGCCTCCCTGGGCGCGGTCCACCACGAAACTCCCGAGGTTGTGGAGCAGCCGGACCCTGGTCCCGAGCAGGAAGAAGAGGAGGAACAACACGAGGGCGAACGCCCACACGACATCGACGGTTCCCCACAACGCCCGCTCGACGAACCCCGGCTGGCGGAGCTCCACCGTGCGTCGTGAATCCCCGCCGTTGGTGAGCGATTCGAGCTGTTCGCCCACCTTGCCGACGTTCTCCACCGGCCGGCGCAGATCGATGACGAACCGTTCGACCTTCCGCGTCGCCGCCGGCATCTGCTCGATCCATTTCTGCGCCGGCGGAAGGAGCGAGACGACCGCGAAGCCCGACGCGCCGATCCCGAGCACGATCAGGACGGTGGCGGTGAGCGTCGGCGGGATCCGCCAGCGCTCGAGCCCGCGCACGACGGGCAGCAGGAGCAGCGCGAGCAGGCACGCGATCACGACGGGGACGACGACCGCCTTCGCCAGCCAGAGGGCGGCGACGCAGCCGAGGAGCGCGAGGAAGCGCAGCGCGGTGACGCCCGCGTCGGGGCGCGGTTTCGGTTCAGTCGGATCGGTTGGCATCGACGAAACGGGGACTCGACGGGCGCAGATCGATCGCCCCGGCATCGGCCGCGGGCTCGGCCGGATCGAAACCCGGGACCGCCACGACGAGCCGCGGCGGCGCGGCCGCGGCGTGCCAGGCGGCGTCCCACTCCAGGCGCCAGCCTCCGTCGGCGCGCCGCAGGCGGATCGTGATCCGACCCCACCGCGTCGAAGTCGGCCCGAAGCCGACGGCGTCGGCCGAGTTGCGCCACCAGGCCGGGATGCCGGAGCCGAGCACGAGGTGGTCGGCCTCCTCGCGCACGAAGAGCGCGCGCATCATCAAGAGCCACTCCGCCGCCGCCCAGCCGTGCTGCCCGTCGCCCATGCAACCGCCATGGGTATGCGGATGGATCGCCTCGGGCCAGTGCCCCGTCGACGACGCGAGCCCGGCGGTCCGCTGGACGAGATCGAGGTGGCGCGGGTCGCCGTGGCGGAGGAAGGTCTGCGCAAGGGCGAGCGTGAGGTAGGCGTTCGTACCCGAGTGGATCATGTCCTGAAAAAACCCGCCGGTCGCGCAGCAGTTCGCCCGGAGCCAGTCGGCGGTGCGGAGAAACGGGCCGCTCACGAAACCCGGTAGTTGCAACGGGTGGTCGGCGACAAGCGAACCGATCGCCCCCGCATCCATCCTGCGGTGCGGCGAGGCCGGGATGCCCGCGGCCGCCACCTCCGGCGGAAGACGGTCGAGACTCGAGCGGATGTCCGCCGCGAAGGCGACGGCCTCGCGCGCGAAGCGATCGGCGAGCGCGGCGTCGCCCCGCCGCCCGGCCATGCGCGACGCCGCGTGCAGGCCCGCGAGGCCCCAGAAATCATCCCAGTAGTACTGATCGACCGGGCCGAGGTGCTCGGCGCTGAAGCCCGGGGGAAGAAGACCGGCGGTCGCGGGATCCCCGGTGCGTTTGCGCACGATCCACTCCGCGCCGGCAACGAGCGAGCGGTGCGTCTCCGGATCGAGGGTGGACGCGCTGTGCGCCTCGAAGAGATCGGCGATCCAGAGGACCTGCCCGTTGGAATCCCACTCGCCCTCCTGCGAGTGAAAAAAACCATCGGACTTCTGCCGGTCGCGAAACGCACGCAACGCCCGCCCGACCCGCTCGTGCAGCCCGGCCGCGAGCATCCCGTGCAGCATCAGGCAGGCGTCGCGAAACCAGAAGCGCCGGTAGGTCCACGGCCCGGGAAACACCTCTCCGGGCGAGAGCAGGATGAGCGAGTCGATCGCGGCGCGGTGCAGGCGCTCCCAGCGTTCGTCCGGGCACGAGAGCACGCTCGTGCCCGCGCGCGCCTCCGTCCAGGTTTCAAGCCGCACGCGCGTTCCGGGCCGGCTTCGCGGTCGCCACCGCACCCGGCCGCGGGAGGCGAAGGCCCTGGGCACGAGCGGGACCCTCGCGCGCACGGTGACGCGCGAATGCCCGACGACGTCGTAGACCGCGGCGCCCGTCGCCAGACCGGCCGGGCACTCGACCCGCGCCCGCGGTCCCGCTTCCGCGAGGCGCTCGTGCAGGTCCGCGCCACCGTGCGCCGCGGTCACGAAACCCTCCGGCCTCGCCCCCAGCCGCACGATCTGCCGGTCGTCGACGAGGATCGAATCGCCTTCGAGCTGGATCGCGCCGATCTCGCCCACGCCCTCGGGGCTCACCGGGCGGACCGCGAGCAGCAGGCGACCGGGGACGTCGGTGACGACGCACGCCTCGAGCTCGAGCATCGGCGGCGCGTCCGGCGCGTCGTGGCGCGTGACGGAGGCGCGGGTGACCAGTTCACAATCGCGGCCGAAGATCGCCGTCTCGACGCCGAGGTCGGCCGTCGCGTCCGGCCGCTGCGAGGCGTTCGCCGCGCGGGAAGGGAATAGCCGGTCCGCAGGGTCGCCCGAGTCCGGCAGGAACCACCAGTCGAGCGACCAGCCGAGCGGCTCGGGCAGGGTCACCATCCCGCGCGGATCGACGATCGGGTAGCGATCCATCCCCGGCAGCCCGAGGGCCGACCAGTTGCGGTGCGTGAGGTTGACGTGGCTGAACGAAAACGCCCGCGGGAGAAACGCGGCGTCGAGCGGGTCGTACTGGCGGCTGACCCAATGGGGCCAGATCCAGTCGAGGTTGAACTGGAAGACCCGGGTGTTGAGCAGGCCCCGGGCGTGAAACGCCGCCCCGGCCCGGACGAGCTCGATCGGCTCGTGGACGGACGAAGGCCGCGTGAGCCGCCGCATCCGCCCCAGGGTGAGGAGCGGATCGGCGAACCCGTGGCGGCGCGCCGCGCGCCGCAGGAGCATTCGGAGAAACGCCGAAACGGGCATCAGGGTGGACCGGTGGTTTGCAGGGTTCGGGGTGGACCGCCCGCCGGGCTCCGCCAAAAACCAAACGCCTCTCCGGATCCGGAGCGAACCCGGAGAGGCGGCCGTGACGGCTCGCATGCAGGCGGGCGGGGATCGATCAGGAGGCGACGTCGCGATACGCGGCCTTCACGCGATCCCACGCTTCGGCGACGCCGCGCTTGGCGTCGTCCCAAGTCGCCTCGGTGGCGTCTCCAAGGCGGTCGATGCTGCGCCCGAGATCGGCCCGGGCCGCGCGGAGGCGCTCCACCCCGGCGGAGGCGGCGTCCCCGGTCTTGTCGCCGAGTTTGTCGATGTTCGCGTCGAGCGACGCGGCCATCTTCTCGACGCCCGTGCGGAAGGAGCCGCGATCGGCGTAGGTGGCGTTCTTCACCTTGTCCCAGCCTTCCTCGAAGGCGTCGGCGGTGCGTTCGGCGGCCTTGGCGACCGTGTCCTTGGTGGCGTCGTAGGCCGAGGCCATCTTGTCGGCGGCGTTCTCGGCCGAGCGCTCGACGGCGTTCTGCGAACGATCGCTGCAGGCGGTGAGGACGAGGAGCGAGCCGGCGACGGCGGCTCCGGAGAGGGTGCGGGTGAGCTTGTTTTTCTTCATGATGGAAACGAGGACGAGGTTGGAACGATGCGTTGGTGGACGACGCGGCCCGCTCACACGGGCGGTCGTCCGCGAAGGGCCCCGATGAGGGCCGAGACGACGAGGAGGACGAGGAACACGAAGAAGAGGATCTTCGCGATGCCGGCGGCGGTGCCGGCGATACCGGTGAATCCGAGCACACCGGCGATCAGGGCGATGACGAGGAACGTGAGGGACCAGCTGAGCATGATGGGATGTCTCCGAAGGGTGGTTGTTGGTTGCGTGCAGACGTTGCGGACGAGCCCCCTTCCGCCACGTTCGTGCCAACCCCGCCCCGGCAAGGCCGAGGTCGCTGATCGTCAGGAGCTACGGAATCACGACCTCCCTCTCGGCGGACGCGCCCCACCCGGGATCACCGGCACTCTGCAACCGCTGGAACCGCCCTCCGTGCAAAGCGCAAGAGCCGCCCGGATCCCCGGAACCAGGCAATCCCGCTGGTTCCCCCGGGGTAGCGTGCCTTTCGCCGAAAGGCACGAGCGCACAACGGACACCCGCCCCGAGCCACAAGCCCGCTCACCGTGCCGCGGCGGCGCGCGGGAGCTCGATCCAGAACGTCGCCCCGCGGCCCGCCTCGGACTCGCAGCCGATCCGGCCGCCCATCGCCTCGACGAGCTCGCGGCTCAAGCTCAGCCCGAGCCCGGTGCTCGATTCGCCCCCGGTGGGCCGCGCACTCAGGCGCTGGTAGGGTCGGAAGAGCAGCCGCTTGTCCTCCGCGGTGAAGCCCGGGCCCTCGTCGGCGACGAGCACGCGCACCCGCGGATCGTCCTCCGCGTGCGCGATCGCGAGGCGCACCCGGGTCGCGCGCGGGGAGAACTTGAGCGCGTTGGAGACGAGGTTGTTCACGACCCGGCAAAGCCCGTTGTGGTCGGCGAGGACGGCGATCGGAACGTCGTCGCGAAACGCCATCTCGAGCTCGATCCCCTTGGCTCCGGCACACGCGAGGTTCTGCTGGACGACGGTGTGGAGCACCGGGACCAGCTCGGTGCGGGCGATGAGGATCCGCTCCAACCGGGCGCTCCGGGCGCTCCGCTCGAGGCGGTCGTCGATGAAGGCGAGCGCGCCGTCGCAGGCCTCGACGATCGCCTCGACCAGCTCGGCTCGCGGATCCGGGGCCGCGAGCCCCTGCTCGCGCAGGAGCAGTGCGCTGAAGCGGACCGAGGCGAGCGGGTTCTTCAGGTCGTGGGCGACCGCGCTCATCAGCTCGTTCTTCTGCACGATGATGCGGCGCAACTCGTCGCGCGTGCGCGCGAGCGCGACGTGGGTGCGCACCCGGGCGAGGAGCTCGGGGATGTTGAACGGCTTGACGATGTAGTCGACCGCCCCGGCGGCGAGCGCCCGGGCGGCGAGCTCCGACTCGTTGGCGGCGGTGAGGAAGACGACCGGCACGTCGGCGGTCGAGGGCTGCTCGCGCAGGCGCCGGCAGACCTCCATCCCGTCCATCACGGGCATCATCAGGTCGAGCAAAACGAGGTCGGGCCGCCGCGCGGCCGCGCGGGCCAGCGCCTTCTCGCCGGACGAGGCGGCCACGACCTCGAAATGGTGCTCGGTGAGCACGCGCCCGAGGAGCTGCAGGTTGCGCGGGACGTCGTCGACGATCAGGACGAGCCCTCCGTGTTCGGTGGGGTTGCTGTTCACGAAACGCCTCCCGCGGCCCGTTCGACCCGCGCGACGAGCCCGGGAAAACCCCGCAGCGTCGCCTCGAGCGCATCGGTGTCGAAGGCGTCGGTGTCGGCGAGCAGCCGGCGCGCGAACTCCGCGACCGGTTCGCACGCCGCCGCCTCGCCCGACTCCGCCAACCGGCGGGCGAACACCTCCGATTCGCGGAAGCCCGGCGCATCCACGAGCGCCGCATAGGCGCCCGCCTCGATTCCCCGGAGCTCCGAGGCGAGCGCTCCCCAGCCCGCGCCGGCGACGGAGCTCCCGGTCGCCTCGATCCCCGTGCGCGGCGCGGCGGTCGCCGGCGCCCCGGCGCCGTCGTCCTTCGCCAGCAGGCGGGCCATCTCGCGGAAGAGCGCGCGCCGCGTGAACGGCTTGCGGATGTAGCCGTCGAAAAGTTCCTTCAGGCGGTTCTCCTCGACGAGCATGCTCGAGGCGGTGACCGCGACGATCGGCAGCCGGGCGAACTCCGGATGCTTGCGGATCTCCACGAGGGCCTCGACGCCCGTCATGTCGGGCATCCGCACGTCCATCAGCACGATGTCGGGGTGCTCCTCGAGCGTGCGCCGCACCGCCTCGCGACCGTCGGAGGCCTGGACGAGCCGGTGGTGCGAACCCGCGAAGTACTCCTCGATGAGCTGGCGGTTGAGCGGCACGTCGTCGGCCAGGAGCACCGTGCTCGGGCGGATGGCGTTGAGATCCTCCTCGGGCCGCACGCGCTCCCGCTCTTCGACGGGCGGGGGGCAGATCGCGACCCGGGGAAAATCCAGGGTGAAGGTCGAGCCCGCCCCGAGCTCGCTGCGGAGGCCGACCGTGCCGCCGAGCGCATGGGCGAGCCGGCGGGAGATGCTCAGGCCCAACCCCGTGCCGCCGAACTCGCGGTCGATGCCGGCCCCGACCTGCCGGAACGGCTCGAAAACCGCATCGTGGTGCTCGGCCGCGATCCCGATCCCGGTGTCGGCCACCGCGATCCGGAGGTCGGCCCGGGTCTCGTCGTCGCGCCGGAGCTCCGCCTCGGCGCGCACGGAGATCGAGCCGTGGCTCGTGAATTTGACCGCGTTGCCGACGAGGTTGAAGAGGATCTGCCGCAGGCGCGGCGCATCGAAGAGGAGCCCGCCCGGCACGTCGTCACCCACCGCGAACTCGAGGGCCACGCCGCGGTCCTTCGCCTGTTTCGAGAAGATCGTGCGCACGTCGTCGAAGACGGCGCGCACCGACATCGGGGCGAGCCGGATCTCCAGCCGGCCGGCCTCGATCTTGGAGAGGTCGAGGATGTCGTTGATGATCGAGAGGAGGGCGCGCCCGCTGGTGCGGATGGCCTCGACGTGGTTGCGCTGCCGCGGATCGGTGACGCCCGCGCGGAGCAGGTCGGCGAAGCCCAGCACCGCGTTCATCGGGGTGCGGATCTCGTGGCTCATGTTGGCGAGGAACTCGCTCTTGTCGCGGTCGGCGCGCTCGGCGTGCTCCTTCTGCCGGAGCAGGTCGGCCTCGCGGTCGAGCGCAAGGAGCGCGCGCCGCATCATCACGAACGTGTAGACGCCCATGAACAGGGCGACGAGGCCGGCCCCGGTCGCGATCAGCGCGGCGGAGCTCAATTGCGAGTCGAGCATCCGCCTGCGCTCGTCGAGCATGCGCGTCTCCTCACGGACGATCGACTCGGCGCGTTCCCGGATCCCGCGCGCCAACGCGAGGCTGGATTCGGCGTTGAAGAGCTCGATCGCCCGCTGCGCCGAACCGGTCGTGCGACGCACTTCGGCGAGCCGGTGCATCTCCTCCATCCGGGCCTCGACGAGTTCCGCGAACTCGTCGAAACGCGCCCGCTGGGCGGGATCGGGAGTCAGAAGCGGGCCGAGGATGCCAAGGCGCTGGCGCAGCTCCTCCTCGGCCGCCGCGAAGGCCGCGACGTACTCCGGCCGGCCGAAGAGGAGGTAGCCGCGCTGCTCCGTCTCCGCGAAGCGCACCAGCGCGGCGCAGCGGTTGACCTCCCCCATCACGTGATAGGTCCGGCTGACCCACCCGATCGCGTCCCGCACGGAGCGAGCAGCGAGGACCGCGACCGAGATCGCGAGGATCAGCAGACCGCCCGCCGCGAGGATGAGAAGGCCGTGCCGGGACGTGAGGATCCTTCCGGGAGCCATCAGGGGAGGCGCGGGCGCCGCATGCGCGAAGCGGGGAGTTGGAGGAGGAGTCGTCGCACCGGCCCAAGGGAGAGGCGCGCACGATCGATGGCAAGACAAGCGCCGCACCCCCGGAGGAGGCGCGGCGCGCGGCGGGCGAAGGAACGCGGGGCGTCCGTCAGCGGCGGGCCTTGGCGTGCTGGTTCACGCCCCGGCTGAACCAGCCGCCGGTCGCCACCTTGGTCAGCGCCGCATCGTGGCGGCCCGCGATTTCCGCGCGCTCGTCGAGCAGGTCGGCGACCTCCCCGTGGTCGAGGATCTTCGCAAACTGCCGGGCCGTGCCGAAGCCGGCGATCTGGTAGTGGGCGATGCGCTGGGCGTTCGCGATGAGTGCGGCGTCGACGACCAGGGGATCGCCCCGGTCGGTGACGTTCTCGCGCACCTCGCGCACGAGTCCGCGCATCGCCTCGCAGGTCACGCCCGCCGCGGGGATGCCGAGCAGGCCGCAGGCCTTCACGAGGTGCGACGCGCCCTCCCGCATGTCGGAGGAGATCTGCTGGAGCTGCTTCACCAGGTCCTCGTCGGTGGCCGAGGCGCACATCGAGGGAAGGATGTCCAGGTACTGGGAGTCCGCGTTGTGCAGATCGCGGAGCTGGTGGCAGAGGAGGTCGTTGAGTGTATTCAGTGACATGATACTTTGGGAGGCTGATGGCTTCGAGAAGGACCGTGGGGCACCCCGCGGCCGTGACCACGACGGCGGCCACGACGACGGTTTCGCAGCGACCGTGCCACCCGGCGGTCCCGGGGGCGGCAAACCCCTCCCCGCCGGGAGGTTGGGGGATCGTCCGGGTCGCGCGCGCCCTCCACGCGCGCCGCCGGACCTTGCAGGGCGCACGCGGAGACCCCTCACAAGCCGGCAGTCCGCCCGGGCGCGAGGCGAAGGTCGGCGACGAGCGGCAGATGATCCGAAGCCCTCCGCAGGAGCGCATGTCCCGGCGTCCTCGCGGCGAGGATCTCGAAGTGCGACGACACGAGGATGTGATCGATCCTCCTCACCGGGAAAAGCGAGGGGAACGTCGGCCGCGCCCGGAAGCCGGGAGCGGCCCGCTGCACGTCGTGCAACGACCGCGCGAGGCGCGCGAACGCCGGGGCGGAGGGCGCGAGGTTGAGGTCGCCGCAGAGGACGACCGGACCCCCGACGCCCTCCTGCGCGAGGGGATGTTCGAGGAGGAATTCGACCTGGCGATCGCGCTCCGCGACGCCGAGGCCGAGGTGCGTCGCGACGATCCGCACCCGCCACCCCTCCCATTCGATCCCGGCGACGAGCACCGAGCGCGGCTCGCAACGCGGGGAGGCGCCACCCGGGAGAACAAGCGAGCGCGGCGCGAGGAGCGGCTCCCGCGAGAGGATCGCGTGCCCGTAGGCTCCGTCCGGTCCGTCGATCGAGGCGCTGAAGAACACGTGCAGCCCGAGCGAGCGGGCGAGGAACCCCGGTTGGTCCATTCCGAGCGAGCGAGCCCGGCCCGCGTCGAGCTCCTGCACCGCGACGACGTCGGCGTCGAGCGAGTCGAGCGCGGTCGCGATCCTCGCCGGCGAGAGGATCCCGTCGGTTCCGACGCAGCCGTGCGCGTTGTAGGTGGCGACGCGCAGCGGCCGCGCCGGATCGCGCACGCCCTGCACTCGTGGTTTCGCGGGGCCGGACTCCGGATCGCGCCCAAGCAGCTCCATCGCCAGCGCGCGCAGCCCCGCGGGGCGGAGGAACGCGCCCTCCCCCGCCGGTGGTCGCACCCAGCCGGGCAGGAGCGCGAAACCCTCGACCTCCTCGGGCGACGGCCCGGCGTGCGCGCCGTTCTCCGACGCGAACGACCAACGCTCGCCATCGGGCGAGAAGCCCAGCGCCACGAGGTCGCCGGCGTTCGGGTGGGCCGTGAGCGCGACGAGGTCGCGCGCCACCTCCTCCCGGAGCCCGGGCGCGTGCGGGAACCGCTCGACCTGATCGGGAAGCGTGTGCACGCCCCCGTCGGTGAACCAATCCGCCTTGCCGTCCTCGCGCCGGAGCAGGACGCCGGGAACCCCCTCGGCGACGAGGCGCGAGGCGAGCAGGCGCCTCTCCGTCGGGAGCAGGCGGTCCAGGTAGATGTGACCGACGGGCCCCATCGCGGCCACGGTGACGCGCTCGCCTTCCCCGAGCATGGACTCCGCCCGGTCGCGCGCCTCGGCCCTCGAGCCCGGTCGCCGACGCAACGTGCGCACGGGCGACGGTCGCTCCTGGCTGCGCAGCGGCCCCGCGCAGATCCCCGGATCGAGCCCCTCGAGGGACCGCCGCACCAGCCCTTCGAGCCCGCCTTCGTGGAGCTTCGCGAACTGCCGGCTCCGACACTGCCCGTGGTCGCTGAAGATCCACACGTCGTAGTGCCGTCGCTCCGAACGCACCGCCGCCCGGTGCAGTCGACGCACCGCCCGATCGATCCCGCGGAGCGACCAGTGCGCGAAGCGCGAACCGGGGCCGCGCCGATGGGACTGCTCGTCGTAGCCGAGGAAGTTGACATGGACGATCGGAAGCCCGCGCGCCACATCGACGGCCGCGCCGAGCGCGACCATCTCGCGCAGCCCGATGCAGACGAAGATCCGGGCGAGGAGGAACTTCGTCTCGCGCCATCCGCTCCGCCCCTGCGCGAACGAACCGTGGCAGGCGTCCCACACCCCGAGCGCCGCCTCCAGCAGGAGCAGGCCCGCGAGGCGGAGGCTCGTGAGCGTGTGGACGAACACGAAGGTGAACAGCGTGCGGATCCTCCCGGTGCGCCACATGTCGCCGAGGCCCATGCTGGCGGCGCAGAAGTGACTCTCGGCCGCGCCGGCGCCGCCCGTGTAGATGTTGGACCAGGAGCTTCCGCCCTCCAGCAGCCCCGGGGCCCGCGCCGCGAGCTCCGCCTCGACCCGCCCCGCCGGGCCGGGGGCCATCATCACCTCGAACCCGCCTCGCGACCGGTCGAGGAAACCGAAGGCCGGCACCGCCGCGCGCACGCCGTAGTACAACTCCGCCTGCACCGCCGGCGTGCTCGACGGGATCCCGGAGTAGAAGGTGTGCAACCGGTGCTCCTCGCGGGCCGCCAGCCGCCCGACGAATGGCATCCGCCCGGCCGCGAGCGCGCGCTCGAGCTCGCGCCGGGAGAGCCCGTCGATCTGGACGAGGAGCAGCCCGCGCGGATGCCCCGCCTCCGCGGAGCCGCGCAACCGCAGCCGGCGCATCACCCGGCGGTCGCGCGAGAACCGCGCGAATGGGTTTGAAACCAGTTTCTGGATACGATCGAACGCCCCCATCGCGTTCAGGGGGCGGCCGGCGCAAGCGCGACCCTCGAGGCCTCGGCGATCGCGCGCGCCGCGGCCCCGAGCTTGGCGCCGGCGAGCCGCCCCTCGATCGCCACCCGGTCGAGCACCACGGCGGCGAGCGGCCGGTCGGCCTCGCGGGCCGCGGGGTCGCGGCGGAGGTGGCGCTCGCGCACCTCTTCGTAGACGGCGAGCGCCCGGGCCGCCGCGACCCCGCGATCGACCGTGAGCGCCCGGCGGCGCGCCGCCCGCGCATGGCGTTCGCGCTCCCGCTTCGAGCCGACGAGCCCGAGCAGCGCGCGGGCGAATACCCCCTCGCCCGCATCGCCCGGGAGCAGCCGACCCTCGACGCCGTCGTCGATCATCTCGCGCACCCCGCTCGCGTCGAGGGCGACCACGGGCAGCCCCGCCGCCATGGCCTCGGCGATCACCATCCCCTGCGTTTCGCTGTGCGAGGAGAACGCGAAGAGGTCCATCGCCGCATAGGCGTCGAGCAGCGCGCGACCGGACCGCCTGCCGATGAAGTGGACGCGCCCGCCCAGCCCGGCGGTGCGGAGCGCGCGTTCCATGCCCTCCCGTTCGGGGCCGTCGCCGATCACGAGGGCGCGGACGCGCGGCGACTTGCGGGCGGCGCGGGCGAGCGCGCCCGTGAGGTAGCCGAGGTTCTTCTCCGCGGCGAGCCGCCCGACGTGGCCGATCACGACGGCGTTGTCGGGAATTCCGAGGCGGTCGCGCCAGATCGCGCGACGACCGGTGGCGAGCAGGCGGGTGTCGATCCCGGTCGGCACGACGTGCACTGGCGTCTCGACCCCGCGCCCGACGAGCAGGTCGGCGACGCTCCGGCTCGGGGCGATCACCGCGGCGCAGCAGTTGGCGAAACGCGTCGTGAGCTCGACGACGAACTCCTTCACCGGCTCCGAGTCGAAGGGGACGTAGTGGGTGTACTGCTCGTAGAGCGTGTGATGCGTGAAGACCACCGGCACGTGCAACGTCGCCGCGAGCCGCAGCGCGGAATCGCCCAACAGGAACGGGTGGTGCGTGTGGATCACGTGCGGACGGAACCTCTCGACGCGTTCGGTCACTTCGGAGGCGAGCGGCAGGCTGACCGAGAAGTCGCTTCCGTTGAACCGCTGGAGCGCCTTCGTGCGCAGCACGCAGCGCTCCAGCCGTTTGGGAGCGCCGCCCTGCGGGAACTCCGGGGCGACGACGAGCACCCGGTGCCGGGCCCGCCGGTAGTCTTCGAGGAACGTCTGCACCGAGCGGGCGACCCCGCCGACGTGCGGGAGAAAAGTGTTGGTGAAGAAGCAGATTCTCATGCGGGGGAAGGATTGGAGGAACCTCCGTACGCATTCCACGAATCGTGCCAGCCGTCGTTTCCCCCGGGAAGACGCACGATGTGTTCGTCGGACCGTGCGGTGTGCACGGGGAAGGACCCTCCGACGTGTTCAAATGCAGGGGCGCGGCCGGGCTTCCTCGAGGGCTTCCGTCTCGGAGCGGCGGCTTTCCAGCGGCCGCTACGGTGGGACCGCGGGCCGATCCCGTTTCGGGGCCTCGTTCGTCGTCGCCGGCCGGCTTGTCAGCGACCCCGGACCGTGGCGTGATCGGGATCGTGGAAACCAAGGATGTCTCGGAGCTGATCCCGGTTCTCTTCGGGGGCTTGTTCGTCGGGGTCTTCGCCCTCGCGATCACGACCGCGATCCGCCAGCGCAAGCGGGCCGCGGCCAACCTGCTGCGCGTGGCCGACGAGCTCCGGCTCGAATTCCGACGCGGGACGGCGCGGGGGCCCTTCGGGAAGGGCGCGCCGAGCGTGGAGGGCGTGGTCGACGGGCGGCCGATCCGTATCCACAGTTACACGACGGGCTCGGGAAAGCAGCGTACGCAGTGGTGCGCGATCTCGCTGACCGCGACGAATCCCGGGGGGCTTTCCTTGCGGATCTCCGGGGAGAACGTGCTCACCAAGGCGGGGCGGGCGTTCGGGATCGACGACGTCGAGGTCGGCGATCCGGTCTTCGACAAGACGTTCTTCGTGAAGGCGAACAAGCCGGAGTTCATCCGCGCCGCGCTCATCCCGGAGGTGCGCGAGCGGTTCCTCGCGGCGCGCAGGACGGGGGCGCGGGGGACGATCACGGTCGAAGGCGCGGAGGTGAAGTACGCCGAGGTCGGGAGCTTCTCCAACGAGAAGCTCGCCCGGCGGATCCCGACGCTCGTCGCGCTGCTTTCCGACGTCGCCCTGATCACCGGGGCGGCGAGGGCCTGACGGTCAGCCGCGCGCCGCGAGCGCCGCACCCATCCGCCGCAGGCCCTCGCGCAACGTCGATTCGGGACAGCCGAAATTGAGGCGCACGTGGTCGCCGTCGCCGAAGGCCGCGCCGCCGGAGAGCCCGACGCCGCCGGCCTCGAAGAAGGCGACGGGATCGTCGAGGCGCAGGGCGGCGACGTTCAGCCAGCGCAGGTAGGTGGCTTCGTGACACGTGGCCGTGATCCCGGGCAGGCCGCCGGAGCGGATCGTCTCGTCGATCAGGTCGCGGTTGCGGCGAAGCCGGTCGAGCAGGGCCCGGCGCCACGGTTCGCCGTCGCGGTAGGCGGCCTCGCAGGCGGCGTAGCCGAAGTTGTTCACCTCGGCGAGGACCCCGAGGCCCGCCTGCCGGAAGGCGGCCCGCAGCCGCGCATCCGGGATCACCGCGTAGGAACAGGCGAGGCCGGGGATGTTGTAGGTCTTGCTCGGGGCGTGGAGGGTGATGGTGCGCGCCGCGAGTTCCGGGGAGAGCATCGCCGCCGGCACGTGGGGAAGGTCGTCGAGGATGAGGTCGCAGTGGATCTCGTCGGAGCAGAGGACGAGGTCGTGGCGCAGGCAGAAGTCCCCGAGCCGCTCCAGTTCCGCGCGCCTCCAGACGCGACCGACCGGGTTGTGCGGGTGACACAGGAGAAAGAGCCGCGTCTCCCGCGAGACGGTGCTTTCGAGCCGCTCCCAGTCGATGGCCCATCCGTCGCCGTCGCGCGCGAGCGCGACCGTCAGGCTCCGGCGCTCGGCGAGCCGGGGCGCGGAAAGGAAGGGCGGGTAGACGGGGGTGAGCGTCACCACGGCATCGCCGCGGTTCCCCACCGCGCGACAGGCGAGGTTGATCCCGGGGACGAGGCCGGAGAGCCAGACGATCCATTCGGGCTGGACGACCCAGGAGTGACGCAGCCGCAGGTAGTCGAGCACGGCTTCGATCGTGGCATCGGTCGGCCGGCAGTAGCCGAAGACCGCGTCGTCCGCGCGCCGCCGGATTGCCGCCACGATCTCCGGCGCGGCATGAAAGTCCATGTCCGCCACCCACATCGGAAGGATGTCCCGCCCGCGGTACTTCTGCCATTTCTGGCTGTCGGTCCCGTGCCGGTGCGTGATCGAGGCGAAGTCGTAGTCCATCCTTCGGGAAACCCATCCCGCTCCCGACTGCCTGGCAAGTCGGGTCTTCGGCGCGCGGGACCACCGGGCGCATTTGGGCCACTTGGGCGCAAAATGATGTCGGCGCATCCCTCGCGAGATGAGGGCGTCGATATGGGCCATACTGGCGCTTTGTGCGCGGCCTAGTGGTTCGTCGTGGCTCGCTGGTCACCCCCGGAGACAAGCTCAAGTTACTGGTAAGCAGATGCCTGCACGATCACCAAGAGTTGGCACCCGGTAAGCAAAGAGGGAGGCGTCCAGAGCAACACCAACTTCCAACACAAAGGAAACAACCATGAGACTTGTTCACTACACCCATCCCCGGTCGCTGACGGCTCGAGACGCTTTTTCGAGTCCGTGGGCGGCTGGTTTCCAAGACGAGATCGACCGCGTGATGAACTCCGCCCTCTCCAACTTCTTCGGAGAGGCCGTGGGGGCCCCGGTGGGCGGTCAGCCGCGGGTCGACCTCTATGAAGACAAGGAGAACTTCCACTTCCGCGCAGAACTCCCGGGCCTGAAACGGGAGGACATCCAAGTGGAGGCGGGCGACGGCGTCCTGACCATTTCCGGGACCCGCCGGAGCTTCTCCGAGAACGGCAAGGACGAGCGCAAGACGGAGTTCTCCCGCAGCGTGTCGGTCCCGGCCCGGATCGAGGAGGGTCGCATCACGGCGCGCTACGCCGACGGCATCCTCACCGTGACGCTGCCGAAGGCCGAGGAGATCAAACCCAAGCGCATCGCCGTGCAGGTGAAGTAACCAACGACCCAGGAAAGGAGACCCATCATGACCTTGTTCAATCAACTCATCCCGTTCCGCAGAGGCTCGGTCGCCCGTCCGGCGGGCGCCGATGCCGAGGACGCGCACGTCGTGCCCGCCTACGAACTCAAGGAGTCCGCCGACGCCTTCGGACTGGAGGTCTTCCTGCCCGGCGTGGGCAAGGACGGCGTCCACCTCGACGTCGAAAAGGGCGAGCTCGTCATCACCGGGCGTCGCGAGTGGAAGACGCCCGAGGGCTGGACCGAGCTCTTTCGCGAGTCGCTCGACGCCGGCTTCCGGCTCCGGCTCGATCTCAACGACGCGGTCAACGTCGACGCGATCAATGCCGAGCACGAAAACGGCGTGCTGCGGGTGACGCTCCCGAAGGCCGAAGCCCTCAAGCCGCGTCGGATCGAGATCAACTGACCACTCACGAGAGACGCGACCTCCGCGTCGCTCGACATGGCGGACCGGCGTCCCTGAAAAGGGGCGCCGGTCTTGTTTTTGGAGGCGTGGATCCTCGGGTGCGGGGACGAGACGCCTCTCGGCGAGAGGCGTCCCACCTCGACCTCCCGAAAGGGTGGCGTGCCCCTCGCCGAGGGGCACGGGCCCGCGAAAAGCATCCAGGTCACCCACGCCCCGCGGAAGGCCGTGCGCCCGGGGCGCCGCCGCGATTTTTACACCGCGCTTACGCCTCATCGGGCTTTGGCTTAGGGGACGGCATCAAGGGTGCTGGAAGGCGGGACGTTTCTTGACTGGTATGTCGCAAGTGATCCGCCGCTGTCTCGTCGTCCTCGCCGTCTGGGCCGCCCTCGGGATCTCCTTCGTGAGCTCCACCGATGTGCGCGCCTCGCTCTGGGCGAGCGGCGTGGCGACCGCCCTCCCCGGCACGTGGGTCACCCGCCTCCAGCCCACCGGCAGCATGGAGCCCACCCTTACCTCGCGTGACTGGCTCGTCTACCAGCGCGTGCCGTTCTCCCGGATCCGTGCGGGCGACGTCATCTCGTTTCATTGTCCGCTCGACGGCGTGCCGGTCACCCATCGGGTCGTGCGCGTCCTCGACGGCGGACGCTTCCTCACCAAGGGCGACAACAACCCCGAGGTCGATCCCTGGACCGTCGAGGCGCGGCACTACCGCGGCGTGCTCGTCTCGGTCCACCCCGGGAGCTGAGCCACACCCCGGGCGGCGGCCTCAACGCCAGAGGCGGCCGAGCTCGTTGACGACCTGGTAGGCCCCCGTCGCCACCATGCAGGCGGCGGCGAACCAGAGGAACAGCCGCCAGACGCGGCCGGGAAGCAACACCCGCTGGATCCGGCGGTGGTGGAGCCAGAGGGCGAGGATCGCCAGGAACGGCAGCATCAGGCCCTGCGCGACCGCACCCACGAAGACCAGCGTCACCGGCGCCTCCCAGATCATGAAGACCACGGCCGAGGCCAGCGGCAGGCCCACGCAGGCGGCCTTCACGAGGCGGACCCGCTCCGCCGCACCGCCGCACCGCGCCGGGTGGAAGAGCGCGCAGGCATCGGCGAAGAGGCGCGCGTTCGATGCCGTGGCCACGAAGAACGTCGAGTAGAGCACGGCGAACCCGCCGATAAGGAACAACCAAAGCCCCCACTCGCCGAACGTGCTGCGGTACATCTGCGAGAGCGCGGCGATCATGTCGGTGTTGGACACGTCGACGGCGTTCGCGTGGAGCACGCCCGCGCCGAGCAGGTAGAAGGCGACCGTCGCGGTCGTGTAGACCCCGCACGACACCCACGCATCGATTCGCAGGATCCGCATCCAGCCCGTGGCGCGGTGCAACCAGCCCGGCGAGCCGTCTTCCGGCCCGACCTGCGAGGCGTAACCCTTCTCGAGGCACCAGTACGGATAGTAGATCAGCTCCGAAGCCCCGACGCCGATCACGCCGAACGCCGCGAACGCCACCGTGAACGACGAGGGCAGGTTGAAGCTCAGGCCCTCCAGGACCTGCGCGCCCGTGATCGCCAGCGGCGTCGATTGCAGCGCCACCACCGCGCCCACCGTGCACAACGTGAACACCGCCACCATCGCCATCGAGAACCGCTCCACCAGCCGGTAGCGCCCCGCGACGAGCAGCACCGCCGTCGACGCCGCGACGAACAGGGCGAGCAGTTTCTTCGAGACCGCCACGCCGGCCAGCGCGAGGATCCCGGCGATCCCGCCCACGATGCCGGCGACCTGCAACACCGTCGCCCCGAACATCAACGCCCACAGCCACACCATCCACGAGACCCGCGCCCGCGGCCCCGGGATCGCGTCCATCGCCGCGAGCGTCGACCCGCCCCGGGCGAGCGCGAAGCGCCCCAGCTCGATCTGCACGAAGACCTTGATGATGCAGCCGAGGATGATGAACCAAAGCAGGCTGAAGCCGACCGTCGCGCCGAGCTTCGGGGTCACGATCAACTCGCCCGATCCCACGATCGCCGCGCTGATGATCAGGCCCGGGCCGAGTTGACGAAGAACGCCGAGCGGATCGGTCGGGGCGGGACGGGGGTGCGTCATACGCGGAAAGATTTCCGCGGAGATGCACCGTGACGAGCCAACAATATTTCCGACCGCTCGCAGTGACAGCCGTCGGTTCGTCGGGCTAGGTTTCGCGGCATGGCCCGGCTCCTCCGCCCAACCTTCCGCCTCCTCCTCGTGCTCGCCTCGCTCCCTCTCGCCTCGGGCGGCGAGGCGGGCCCCGCCTACCTCGTGCCGCCCGAACCGCTGCGCCGTGTGATCGAAGCGCCGGCCCCGCCGCTCGTCCGCCTCGCTCCCGATCGCGCCCGCCTCCTGCTCCTCCACCGCCCCGGCCCGCCCTCGATCGACGAACTCGCGGGCCCCGAACTCGGCCTCGCCGGGTTGCGCTTCAACCCCGACACGCGCTCCCCCTCCCGCGAGGGGGTCGCCGAGCGCATCGAGATCGTCGACATCGCCACGGGCGCCACCCGCCCGGTCGGGGGCCTGCCGTCCGCGGCGCGGATCGCCGACGTGGAGTTCTCGCCCGACGGGCGGCGCGTCGCCCTCGCCCTCGTGCGCGAGGCCTCGACCGAACTGTGGGGTTTCGAACTCGCGACCGCCCTCGCCCGAAGGCTCACCGATCGCCCGCTCAATCGCGTCCTGGCCCCCGACCTCGCGTGGCGGCCCGACGGCCGGGGAGTGATCGCCTGCTTCGCGCCCGCCGGGGCGGGAGCCGCACCTTCGCGGCCGCGCGCCCCCGCCGGCCCGCGGGTGTTGGACTCCGACGGGAGCACGCCCCGCCCCGCCCGCACGCATCCCTTCCTCCTCGCCGACGCGCACGACGACGCCCTTTTCGCCCACTTCATCGCTTCCGACGTCCTTGACGTTCCATGGGACGGCTCCGCACCGGTCGCGCTCGCAGGCGGCGCCATCCGGCGCGCCGAATCCTCGCCCGACGGACGCTGGCTCCTGCTCGAGCACGTCACCGCACCCTTCGGTCGCACCGTCCCGGCCCACGCCTTCGGCCGCCGCGTCGAGGTGGTCGGGCTCGACGACGGCCGCCGGGTCGAGGTCGCGGTGCTCCCGCTCGCCGAGGACGTGCCGATCGGTCGCGACGCCGCCCGCCGGGGCCGCCGCCTTTCCGGCTGGCGGTCCGATGCGCCGGCCTCGCTCTGGTTCGTCGAGGCGCTCGACGAGGGCGATCCCGCGCGCCCGGCCGCGGCGCGCGACGCGCTCTCCCTGTGGGCGGCCCCGTTTGAACGAAACCCCCTCGTCCTCGCGCGCCTCGCGGCCCGGCTCTCCTCGGTCCAGTGGGGCGACGACGGGCTCGCCGTCGTCACCGAGGACTGGTGGAAGACCCGCGAGCGCCGGGTCTGGCGGATCGCGCCCGGCGAGCCGGGGGCCGCACCGCGGCTGCTCTTCGCCCATTCCTCGCAGGACCGCTACGGCGATCCCGGCGCCTTGCAGACGGTGCGCAACGCCGCCGGCCGTCCCGTCCTCCTCGTCGATCCGACGCGGCGCACGCTCCTGCTCGTCGGCGACGGCGCCTCCGAGGAGGGCGACCGGCCGTTCGTCGACCGCCTCGATCCCGACACCGGGATCCGCGCCCG
>DAIPIQ010000002.1:63115-76615 GCA_036770745.1 Opitutaceae bacterium
CCCGCCTCTTCCACTCCCGGCCGCCCCTCTTCGAACGGCCGCTCGCCGTGCTCGACGCCGCCGCGACGCGCCTTCTCGTATCCAAAGAGTCGATGCACGCGCCGCCGGATCTCTTCGTCGTGACCACGGCCGGCGGCGCGGCGCGCGCCCTCACGGCCTTCCCGCACCCTCAGCCGGAGTTGCTGGGCGTCCGGCGCCGCGAGCTCCGCTTCCAGCGGGCCGACGGCCTGCCGATGAGCGCGACGCTCCACCTTCCGCCGGACCACGCCGAGGGGGCCGCGCCGCTCCCGGGGCTCGTCTGGGCCTACCCGATCGAGTTCACCTCCGCCTCGGACGCGGGCCAGGTGACGACCTCGCCGCACCGGTTCGTCCGCGTGTCGCCCTCCAGCCCGGTGCTTTTCGCGCTGGCCGGCTACGCCGTCTTCGACAACGCGAGCATGCCCGTCGTCGGTGCCGCCGGGGCGGAGCCGAACGACACCTTCGTCGAGCAGCTCGGCCTCAACGCCCGGGCGATCCTCGCGGAGGGCGTGCGGCTCGGCGTGCTCGACCCGGACCGCGTCGCCGTGGCCGGGCACAGCTACGGCGCGTTCATGGCGGCGAACCTCCTCGCCCACACCGACCTGTTTCGCGCGGGCCTCGCGCGCAGCGGGGCCTACAACCGGTCGCTCACGCCGTTCGGTTTCCAGCGCGAGGAGCGCACGTTCTGGCAGGCCCCGGAGGTCTACCTCGCGATGTCGCCCTTCGCCCACGCCCACCGCATCCGCGCGCCGCTGCTCCTCGTCCACGGCGCGGCCGACGACAACAGCGGCACCTTCCCGATGCAAAGCGAGCGTTTCTTCCAGGCCCTCCAGGGCCACGCCAGGGTCTCCCGCCTCGTGGTCTACCCCCACGAAAGCCACGGCTACGCCGCCCGCGAATCCCTCCTCGACCTCGCCGCCCGCACCCTCGACTGGCTGGAAACCCACGTGCGCCCGCCCGCGCGGTGACGCGGTTCGGGGCGTGGCGATGTGCGGGCACACCTCGAGGATGTTCCGGAACCCACCGGCCCCGGACGGCCTGCCGGATCGCCCGACAGAACCGCCCGACGCGTGCCCAACCACGATTCAGGCCCAGACGGGCACGTATTCCGCAAACTTCCGCGACTTGTTCTCCGGGTCGGCAGGCTTGATCAGTTTTCGATCGATCGCCTCCTGAATCAAAACCGACACCATCGAACGTTGTTTCTCGGGCATTTTCAGACGCTCTCGAAGCGAGCTGTTCGTCATCGCCTTGTTGGAGAAATGACGAAGCACCGCGTGCTGGTAGCACGCATCGAGTCGCTCTTGCTGGGACATCCTCGCGAAAGTCCGGGGCGAATGCAGCGTGACTTTGAAATGCGTCGGCCCGGCTTCGAAGTGGATTGGCGGCAATCCGTAGAGTTCGACCTCGAGCCCGGCCTTCAGCAACCCCGAGCCTCGCTCCTCGCAGATCTTGTATCGGCGAAATGCCCGCGCGAGGAGTTCGTTGCGTGATTCCGGTTGCGTGCCAATGAGTCGGTCGAGCCGCTTCGAAGGAAGAAGGCCACCGGGATTCGACACCTCGATGCGATCGTCGAATATTTCAATCAGCGGGCCGGTGCCGGTTATGGAAAAGTCCTGATGGATGAGCGAATTGGCGATGATCTCGCGCAGGGCGATCTCGGGATAAACGGTCCGCTTCACCCGCAACGCCTCCTGGATCACCTCGCTTTGGGGCAGCAGTGACGTCACGAACTGAAGCAATCCCTGAACGCCGATGGCATAGCCTCGTTCACCTTCGCGCTCCTGCCTGGTCCTGGCCTTGTTGATCCCGTCGTAGACCACGACTCGCGTGGCCTTGCGGCCAAGGTCCGGAAAGTCGGCGAGCTTCCTTGCCGCCGCGATTACGCCCAGGTTGGTCGCGTAGCAACCGCCAGCGGGCTCGCGGGTGATGAATCGCTCACTCGCCATCCAGTCCAGCCACTCGCTCGTGCTGGAGGGAATCGGACGTTCGAGCATCCCGAAGATCGGCTCGACGTTCAAGCGGGAGAGGAGTCGTTCGTCGTCCAGCAAGGTGGATGCGTGGAGTTCCTCCCACCGCGGAGTCCGACTGTGTAGCATCATGGCTCCGACTTCCTGACGGGACGCTTCCCGTGTGGTGCCGCCGGAACGGATGAAGGCGTGTTCGATGCCCTTCCCGCGCAGATGCACCGGCTTCACCGACGACTCCGGCACACAGACCAACAACATCCGCACGTCTTCGAATGTCTCGACGGAATGGTCCAGTGCCACGCACGGTTCGAGTGCCGCTCGGCCGAGATTGGCGAGTTGGTTCACAATCGTTTCGACCTCCGTTTGGGCCACCCCGACCGGAACTCCGGAGCGATCGACGCCGAACACCAAGCAGCCTCCTCCGGGGTGGTTGGCGAAAGCCGATAAATGTTCCGTGAGCCGCTTCTTTTCCGGAGACAACGCGGCCTTCCAGTCGAGTTCGTTCAACTCATGCTGGGGAGGCTCCAGCGTCGCCCGAAGAAGATCCACCGCCTTGCTGATCCATGGTTTCATCGCGGACGTTTTCTACTCAAATAACAAGTTGCTGGAATTCTGATGGTTATGCAATCACAGCGGTCGGGACTCAAATAAAGCCCACGACTCGGAATCACTCACTCGAACCCCGGACGTGGGCGAGGACGCGCTGGACTCCCGTTTCGAAGGCGGGAAGCATCTCGCGGTCCGCTGCACAGCAGCCGAAGGTGACGCTCAGTGGCGCACGCTCAGGGCGTCGGTCACGGTGCAGAGGCCGCCGGTGCGCTTGAGGAAGGGGCGCAGGGCCTCGACGAACGCCGGCAGCTCGGCCGCCTCGCAGATCACGATCACGACGCTGTTGGCGAAGACGCCCGTCATCTCGTCGGCGCGGCGCTCGCCGCGGTGGCCGCGGCCGCTCGTCTGCGGGACGACGGTGTATCCCGGCAGGCCGAGGCGGTCGATCAGGTCGGTGAGGTTGCCGCACTCGACGCTGTTGGTGATGATCTCGACGCGTTTGACCGGGGTCATGGGGAACCGTGGAACCGCTGGAGGAGGTGGAGGTAGAGGGGCATCGCGACGAGGATGTTGAAGGGGAACGTGACGCCGAGGGCCATGCCGACGTAGAGGGCCGGGTTGGCGTCGGGGATGGCAAGGCGCAGGGCGGCCGGCACGGCGATGTAGGAGGCGCTGCCGGCGAGGATCATGAGCAGGAGCGAGTCGCCGACGCCGAGCCCGAGCAGGCGGGCCGCGCCGAGGGCGACGAAGGCGTTGAGCACGGGAAACACCAGCCCGAGGAACGGGGCCACCCAGCCGGCCTCGCGGAGGTTCCTGATGCGGCGCGCGGCGATCAGCCCCATGTCGAGGAGGAAGAACGCGAGCACGCCGGGAAACAAGCCGGAGATGAACGGCTCCAGCGTCGCGCGGCCCCGCTCGCCGGTGACGAAGCCGATCGCGAGCGCGCCGAGGAGGATGAAGACCGAGCCGTTGAGGAACGCGTCGTGCCCGACCGCCTTCCAGTCGACCGGGGCCGGGGCGCGGCCCGGCGTCGCCGCGCCCGACGAGGCGCGGGCCCGCACGAGGAGCACGCCGATGATGATCGCCGGCGATTCCATCAACGCCATCGCCGCGATCATGTAGCCGCCGTGCGGGATCCCGGCGCGGTCGAGCAGGTCGATCGCGGTGATGAACGTCACCGCGCTGATCGAGCCGTAGGTCGCGGCCACCGCCGCGGCGTCGGTGCGGCCGAGCTTGCGGCGCGCGATCGGATAGACGAGCAGGGGCGTGAGCACCGCCAGCCCGACGGAGACGGCGAGGATGCCGAGCACGCGCGCGTCGAGCGCGCCCGCGGCGAGGGCGAAGCCGCCCTTGCAACCGATCGCGAAGAGCAGGTAGAGCGACATCACCCGCGGCATCGGCTGCGGGAGCTCCAGGTCGGAGCGCAGGAGGGCGGCCGCGGCCCCGAGCAGGAAGCAGAGGATCGGCGGGCTGAGGAGGTTGTCCATGGTCGGGAAGCGGGCGGCTCAGGCCCCGGGGGGGCGGTCCTCGGGTTTCGCAGGGATGAGGAGCGAGAGGACCACCGAGAGCCCGAGGACCCCGGCGATGACGCCGAGCGACAACTCGATCGGCAGGTGCACGTGGCGCGAGAGCAGCATCTTCACGCCGACGAAGACGAGCACGACCGAGAGCCCGTAGCCGAGGAAACGGAACAACCGCATCACCCCCGCGAGCGCGAAGTAGAACGAGCGCAGCCCGAGGATCGCGAAGATGTTCGAGGTGAAGACGAGGAACGGGTCGGTCGTGATCGCGAGGATCGCCGGGATCGAATCAACGGCGAAGACGAGGTCGGTCGTCTCGACCACGATGAGGACGATCGCGAGCGGCGTGGCGACGCGCCGGCCGTTCTGCACGGTGAAGAACCGGTCCCCGTCGAACTCCGCGCTAACCGGGAAGAGGCGCCGGAAGAGGCGGACGACCGGATTGGCCGCGAGGTCGAGGTGCTCCTTCTTCGGCAGCGCCATCTTGACGCCGGTGTAGACGAGGAACGCGCCGAAGACGTAGATCACCCAGTGGAAGCGCTCGAGCACCGCGATCCCGAGGAGGATGAAGACCGCGCGCATCACGATCGCGCCGAGGATGCCCCAGAAGAGCACGCGGTGGTGGTAGGCCGCGGGCACCTTGAAGTAGGAGAAGACGAGGATGAAGACGAAGACGTTGTCGACGCTCAGGCTCAGTTCGACGAGGTATCCCGCGAGGAACTCCAGCCCGTCCTCGGGGCCGCGCCAGAAGTAGATCAGGGCGTTGAAGGCGAGGGCGAGCGAGACCCAGACCGCGCACCAGACGAGCGCCTCGCGGATCTCGACGACCTTCGACTTGCGGTGAAACACGCCGAGGTCGAGCGCGAGCATCAGCGCGATGAAGGTGAGAAAGGCGAACCACGCCCAGCCGGGAAGCGCATCCATGATCGCCCGATTCGTCGCGCGGCGTGCCGGCGATGTCCAAACCGAAACGGGGCGGCCTCGTGGCCTGCGGTGTACTCGAAAGTAGTGGCGGCATCCTGCCGCCACCACTTCCAATCGCTCGCACGTCGCCGCCCTCCCGGGAAGCCGGGAGATCGCGACGTGGAGGCCGGCGACCGGACGGGTTGTCGAGTGTTCGTTCGCCGGCGGGTCGGTCGAACGCCCGAGAACCCGCCCGGCGGTCGCGTTCCACTTTCATCGAGACCGCCGCATGCCACCACTCTCGATCACACCCCTCCCCCGCCCTTTTCGCTTTTCCGAGCGATCCATGCTCCTACGTTCCCGTATCCCGTGACGTTCCGATCTCCGCTCCTCGTTTCGCTCCTCGTCCTCGCTTCGACGACCACCCTGCGGGCGCAGGATCCCGCGCCCGCACCGGAGGCGCCGGCCGCGGCGGAGGGCTCCGCGCTCGTCGACGGCATGCGGTGGCTCTCCGACCTGCTGCGCGTGGAGGTGGGGGAGAACTCGTTCCGGCAGGTGCTCTTCGCGTTCGGGCTGCTGATCCTGGCGTTCTTCGTGCGCAAGGCCGTGCTCGTGTTCCTCTTCCACCGGCTGCGGCGCCTGACGAGCCGGACCGCATGGAAATACGACGACCGCGTGGTCGGGATGATGGAGGGCCCGGTCTCGGCGTTCGTCCTCGCGGTCGGGATCTTCCTCGCGATCACCGTGCTGAGCCTGCCGCCCGAGGTCGACGGCTTCGTCCTCCGGGCCTTCCAAGGCACGACGCTGACGATCGCCTTCTGGGGTTTCCTGCGCTTCGTCGACCTCCTCGCCGACGCGCTGGCCGACGCCGCGCGGGAGCGCGAGATGGCGGTCTACCACTTCCTGCCGCTCATCAAGAAGGCCGCGCGCGTCTTCCTCATCGTGGTCGGGGTGATCCTCGTCATCCAGAACCTCGGCTACTCCGTCGGCTCGCTCCTCACCGGCCTCGGCATCGGCGGCCTCGCGGTGGCCCTCGCCGCGCAGGAGTCGCTCTCGAACTTCTTCGGCTCGGTCTCGATCGCGACGGACCGGCCGTTCAAGGTCGGCGACTGGATCCACGTCGCCGGCAAGCTCGAGGGCACGGTCGAGGAGGTGGGGCTGCGCTCGACCAAGGTGCGCTCGTTCGCGCGCTCGCAGTTGACGATCCCCAACAAGATCCTCGCCAACGAGATCATCGAGAACTGGTCGCGCATGCCCCAGCGGCGCGTCCGCCACACCGTCGGCGTGACCTACGAGACCAGCCCGGAGGCGATGGAACTGCTCGTCGAGGACGTGCGCGCCATCCTCCGGTCGGACGAGGGCGTGCATCCCGACAAGATCATGGTCTACTTCACCGAGTTCGGCGCGAGCTCGCTCGATCTGCTGGTGAACTACTTCACGATCGCACTCGACATCGAGTCGCACCTCGCCGTCCGCCAGCGGATCAACCTCGCGATCATGCGCGCCGTCGCGGCCCGCGGGCTCTCGATCGCCTTCCCCACCCGCACGCTCTATTTCGAGGGCCCGATCGCCCGGGCGATGGCCCGGCGCGGGGAAGCCGACGGGCCGCCCTCCGGGGCCGCGTAGGCCGGTTCACGCGGGGGCGACGGGCCGGGCCCGCGCGGGTCGGGCGCGCAGGGCGAGGACCGAGCGGCAGGCGACGGCCCCGAGCACGACGAGTCCGCCGAGCATCGCGAACGGTCCGGGGCGTTCGCCGAGCCAGAGCAACACCCAGACGGGGTTGAGGATCGGCTCGAGCATCGGCACGAGCGCGGCGTCCATCGCCGTCGCCCGTCGCACCGCGACGGCGTAGAGCAGGTAGGACACGCCGAGCTGCACCACGCCGAGCACGACGAGCAGCGCCCAACCCGTCGCGTCGGGAAACGGCGCCCGCACGAACGGCAGGCCGACGGCCGCCGCGATCAGGTTCCCCAACACGATCGACTCCACCGCCGAGCCGTCCTTCTGCTTGCGCAGGAGCAGCGCGAGGGCGGCGAAGGAGACGCCGCTCGCGATCGCGAGGAGGTTGCCCGCGCGACCTTCGAGGGTGAGGTGGTCGAGGAAGAACAGGCCCATGCCCGCAAGGGTCACCGCGATCACCAGCCAGTCGCCGCGCCGGGAGGGCTCGCCGAGGAACCACGGGGCGGCCAGGGCGATGTAGACCGGCGCGGTGTATTGGAGGAGGATCGCGTTGGCCGCGGTGGTGAGCCGGGTCGCGAGGACGAAGAGCAGCACCGTTGCGGCGTAGGCGAACGCCCCGGCCACCTGCCAGCGCGACCACGTGAAGTGGAGGCGCCCGCGGAGCAGGACGACGATCGTCAACGCCGCGAGGGCGCTGCGCGTGCCGGCGATGGCGAGCGGCGACCAGTCGACGCCCTTGATCAGCACGCCGCCGAGGCTCCAGAGCGCGGCGCTGGCGAGCAGCAGGCCGAGCGCGCCGGAGCGGGACGGGGCGGAGGCTCGGGTCGGCGGGGGCACGGGAAGGGAGAGGCGGAGCCTCGTCCGGCGTCCGTTCGTCGCTCAGGCGGTCTCGGTCGAGACGGCCTTGCGACCCTCCAGCGCGGCCTCGAGGGTGTGCCACGCGAGGGTCGCGCACTTCACCCGCACCGCGAACCGGCGCACCCCGGCGAGCGCGGCGAGATCGCCCAGCGCCTCCAGATCGGGCTCCGGTCCGTCGGTCGCGGCGAGCATCGCCCGGATCTCGCGCGCGACCTCGCGCACTTCGTCCAGCCTCCGGCCCCGGAGCCGGAGGGTCATGAGCGAGGCCGAGGCCTTCGAGATCGCGCAACCCTGCCCTTCGAAGGTGATCTCCGCGATCGCGCCGTCCTCGATCTTCAAATACACCGTGACTTCGTCGCCGCAGAGCGGGTTGTGGCCCTCGGCCTGGTGCGTCGCGGCGGGGAGCGGACCGAAGTTCCGCGGCCGCCGGTTGTGGTCGAGGATGATGTGCTGGTAGAGGTCGTCGAGGTCGGACATGGGCGGATCAACCGAAGAGGTCGCGCACCCGCTCGAGGGCGCGGACGAGCGCGTCGACCTCCTCGCGGGTGTTGTAGAAGCCGAAGGAGGCGCGCGCGGTCGCGGCGAGGCCGAGGCGGCGCATGAGCGGCTGGGTGCAGTGGTGGCCGGCGCGGATCGCCACGCCCTCGCGGTCGAGGATGGTGCCGATGTCGTGCGGATGGGCCGCGTCCATCACGAAGGAGACGGCGCCCGAGCGGTGCGCGGGGCGGCCGACGAGGCGGAGGCCGTCGACCCGGGAGAGACGCTCGACGGCGTGGCGCGTCACCGCGTCCTCGTGGGCGGCGGCGGCGGCGCGGCCGATGCGCGCGAGGTACTCGGCGGCGGCCCCGAGCCCGATCGCGCCGCTGATGTGCGGCGTGCCCGCCTCGAAGCGGGAGGGCGGTTCCTTGAAGGTCGTCTCCTCGAAGGTGACCTTCCGGATCATGTCTCCACCGCCCTGATACGGCGGCATCGTCTCCAGCAGTTCGGCCCGCCCGTAGAGCAGGCCGATCCCGGTCGGGCCGTAGAGCTTGTGGCCGGAGCAGACGTAGAAGTCGCAGCCGAGCTCCCGCACGTCGACCGGCAGGTGCGGGGCGGACTGCGCCCCGTCGAGCAGGACGACGGCCCCGACGCGCCGCGCCGCGGCGATCATCGCGCGGGCGGGGTTGATCGTGCCGAGGGCGTTGGAGACGTGGGTGAAGGCGACCAGCCGGGTGCGGGGGCCGAGCAGCGCCTCGTAGGCCGCGAGGTCGATCTCACCGTCGTCGGTGATCGGGGCGACGCGGATGCGCGCGCCCGTGCGCCGGGCGAGCAACTGCCACGGCACGATGTTGGCGTGGTGCTCCATCTCCGTGAGCACGATCTCGTCGCCCTCGCGCAGGTGCTTCCCGCCCCAGGAGTGGGCCACGAGGTTGATGCCCTCGGTGGTCCCGCGGACGAACACCAGCTCGTCGGGCGAGGCGCAGCCGAGGAAGCCGGCGAGCCGCACCCTCGCCTGCTCGTAGGCGTCGGTGGCCTGCTGGCTGAGGTAGTGGACGCCGCGGTGGATGTTGGCGTTCTGCAGCTGGTAGAACCGCTGCACCGCATCGATCACGGGCTGCGGTTTGTGGGTCGTCGCGGCGTTGTCGAGGTAGATGAGCGGCTTGCTCCCGATGCGGACGTCGAGGATCGGGAAATCGCGGCGCACGGCCCCGACATCGAACGGGACCGGCGGCGCGGCGACGCCGGGAGCGGGCGGTGGAGACGTTTCGGCCATCTGGGCCGGAGACCGTAGCCGGAAGCCGCGCGCGCGCGAGCCCATTGGAGGAAACGAACCGGGCGGGGGTGTGATCAAGAATGGTGGCAACCAGCTGCCGTGGGCCGGGATTGCTCCGGGGGTCCCGACCGAGATGCGTCGGAGAAACCGGGGATGAACCGCGGAATGCGCGGAATCAGAGCGGGAGATGGGAGCCCGAGCGGTGCTCACCGGGTGGAATCGAAAGTGGTGGCAGCGTCCTGCTGCCATGGAGGTTCATCCCAGGCTCCGGTCCTTGGCGGAACCGAACCCTGCCCCCTCTTTCGATCGCACCCACCGTCCAGGCTGCGCCGGCGGAGGCGCGCGCCGCCCAACGGCGCCGTTGACAGCCCGGGCGGGCGGGGGCACACCTGCCGCTTCGCGTGCCGCCGGTGCGGCGTCGCCGCCCGCGCAGCCTTGTGCAGGTGCAACCAGCTCCGGTTCCGCGGCGCCGCTTTCGCCACGTTTGTTCCATGCTTCGAAAACTCATCGGTAAACTCCTCGGTTCCTCCAAGAAGAAGAGCGCGGGCCCCGCGACGCCCGCCACGAAGTCCCGAAATCCGGGCGAAGGTCGCAGGCCCCCCGGGGGCGAACGCCCGGCCGGGGAAGGCGGGACCGGTGAAGGAGGCCCGCGGCGTCGCCGCCGCAGGCGGGGTCGGGGAGGTGAAGGCGGTGGCACACCGGGCGAAGGCCGCTCCCCGCGCCCGGAAGGCGCGCCGGCGCACGACACCGCACGCCCCGCACGCGAGGACGCGCCGCGGCGGTCGCGTCCGCCGGGCGATGCCGAACGCGGCCGCGACGACCGCCCCGACGGCGGCGAGGGCGGCGAGCGTCGCCGCAGCCGCGGGGGTCGCGGTCGGGGTCGCGGGGAACGCTCCGCGCGGAGTTCCGGCGGGGAACGCTCCGCGCGCGAAGAAGCGCCCGCGACGGAGGCGGCCCCGCCGCCGCGCCGGCCGCGCGAGCCACGCGTGACGCCCGAGCTCCCGGCGATTTCCGAGGACAACGAGTTCATCGGCCTCGGCCTCGCTCCCGCGATCGTCGCCTCGGTCCAGGAGAAGGGCTACGAGCAGCCCACGCCGATCCAGTCCGAAGCGATCCCCTTCATCCTCGCGGGGCGCGACGTGATCGGTTCCGCCCAGACCGGCACCGGCAAGACCGCCGCCTTCGGCCTGCCGATCCTCCAGAAACTCGGCGCCCACGGGGCGCTGCGCTGCCTCGTGCTCGAGCCGACGCGCGAGCTCGCGCTCCAGGTCGACGAATCGTTCCGCACCTACAGCAAGTACACCGACCTCGAGATGGCGGTGATCTTCGGCGGCGTCGGCTACGGGCCGCAACGCGAGGCGATCGCCGCCGGCCTCGACATCGTCGTCGCCACTCCCGGCCGGCTGCTCGACCTCATCGGCCAGGGCTCCCTCTCCCTTTCCGGCATCGAGTACCTCGTGCTCGACGAGGTCGACCGCATGCTCGACATGGGCTTCCTGCCCGACGTCAAACGCATCATCGAGATGTGCCCGAAGGAGCGGCAGACGCTCTTCTTCTCGGCCACGATCCCGCCGGAGCTGGAGAAACTCACGTCGTGGTGCCTGCGCGATCCGCACACGATCGAGATCGGCCGGCGCCGCTCCGCCGCCGAGACGGTGAGCCACGCCTTCTATCCGGTCATCGAGGCGCAGAAGTACGACCTCCTCAACCGCCTCCTCCAGGACACGAACTACGAGAGCGTGCTCATCTTCTGCCGCACCAAGCACGGCGCGGACTTCATCGCCGGCCGTCTCGAGGGCCTCGGCCACAAGGTCGCGGTGATGCACTCCAACCGCTCGCAGTCCGAGCGCATGGAGGCGCTCAAGGGGTTCAAGTCCGGCAAGTACGAGGTGATGGTCGCGACCGACGTGGCCGCGCGCGGTCTCGACATCCAGGGCATCACCCACGTGATCAACTACGACACCCCGCAGCATGCCGAGGACTACGTGCACCGGATCGGCCGCACCGGCCGCGCCCAGACCGAGGGCGACGCCTTCACCCTGCTCACCGAGGACGAGATGAAACACGCGTTCGCGATCGAACGCTTCATCGGCAAGAAGGTGGAGCGCAAGAAGGTCGAGGGTTTCGAGTACCAGTATTCCGCGGTCTTCACCGCGCTGGAGGGCGAGCCTCCCACGGTCTTCCGCAGCCGTCTCTACCGCGGCTCGAAGACGAAACGCTGAACCGGCGCCGGATCGGGGATGCACACCGCGTTCACCGATCTCGGCATCCCGCTCCCGCGCGAGCCGCGCGGCATGATCGATTCGGTGGTCGTGCACGCGCACGGCCGGATCGACGTGAGCGGTTGGGAAAGCCCCGGGGCGGGCGAGCCGGCCGCGGACCTGGCGGTCATGGTCCGCGATCGAGCCGCCCGGCGCGTGTGGGCGGCGAGGGTCGCCCGCCCGGATGTGGCGCGGGCGCTCGGAGTGGCCGATGGATTCGCCGGCTTCGTCGTCACGTTCTTCCACGACGGACGCCACGAGGGGCCGGCGACCCTCGGTCTCCATGGTGCGCAGGGACGTCTCGCGGAGTTCGTCGCGCCGTGCTCGGGCGGAGGAGCGGCGTTCGCGACGCTTTTCTCCGACCCCGGATCGTGCGCCACCGGCCACTTCTTCGCAGTGGGCGAACCCAACGAACGGGTGAGCGACGACCTGATCGCGCTCGTCGAGTCGGTTTCACGAACCGGCGACACGGTGCTCGACCTCGGATGCGGGACGGGCGCGCTCGTCCGATTCCTCCACCGAAAGGGCGTGAAGGTGCGTGGATTGGAGCTTTCCGAAGCCCGCGGCGGCCCCCCGTCGGCCGGGGGGGGACATCGCGGCCCTGCTGTCGCGCTACGGCGGTGACGAGCCCATTCCCCATCCCGACGAGTCCTTCGACCTCGTGGTGTGTTCCGAAGTCCTCGAACACGCGGGGGATCGGCGCGCGATGGTCGCCGAGATCGCCCGCGTCACCCGCGACCGCTTCCTCGTGACCGTCCCCGACATGGGCGTCCTGCCGCATCTGATCTCCGCACACGTCGTCCCGCGTCACCTGCTCGAGCGCACGCATCGCTGGGGATTCACGGAGCGCTCCCGCGGATGAGCGATCCCTCGGAACGGTCCGCCGCGAGGCTCCGCCCCCACCCGCTCACGCGCCTCGCGCTCCCGCTCAACGCCCGGCTCTACTGCGAAACGATCTGGGTGCTCGGCGACGGGCGCAGCGGCGCGTCGTGGCTCGGCGGGGCCCTCGCCTGCGCCCGCGGCCTGCGCGAATGCTTCGAGCCGATCCATCCGGGGTACATTCCCGGGCTGCGGCCCTTCGGCTTCCATCCGTATTTGCAACCCGGAGACGCCGACGGGCCGCTCCCGCGGCTCCTCGCCCGGATCTTCGCCGGCCGGCTCCACAACGACCGCGTGCAGGGCCCCAACCGGCGGCTCCTCTACCGCGGCCTCCTCGTCAAGGACGTCTTCGGTCACCTCCTCGTCCCCTGGGTCCACGCCGCCCTCCCGCGGGTGCGGCGCGTGCTCGTGCTCCGGCACCCGTTCGCCGTCGCCTGCTCGAAGCGACGGCTCGGACAACGCCGCTGGATGAGCGACCCGCGCGAGCTTCTGGAGCGGCCGGGATTGCGACGCGAGCTCGACGCCCGCCGGGTCGCGGCGCTGGAGGCGGCCTCGGGCTGGCTCGAGAAACAGGTCGCCCTCTGGTGCCTCCTCCACCGGATCGCGCTCGACGCGCCCGCGGACGGCCGGGCCGCGGTCGTCCACTTCGAGGATCTGTGTATCCGGACTTCGGACACGCTTGTCGGTCTCTACCGCTTCCTCGGTTGGCCGGCCGGCGGGGCGCTCACGCCCGACCGGGTCGTCGCGGAGCTGCGGCGGCGCGGGCCGGTCGGGGACGGCGACACGCCGGTCGATCCGGACGAGCGCCGCCTCGGCGGATGGCTCGGGGAGCTCTCCGCCGCCGAGGTCGAGGCCGGGCTGCGGATCCTGGAGGCGTTCGGTCTCGGCGGGCTCTACGGCCGCGACCCGCTCCCACTCCCGGGCGGGCGCTGAAACCGGCGCCGAGCCGTGGACATCCAGTCGGAGCGGCCGGTGCGAGCGAAGCGGGAAGGTGGCCGCGGGCCTCATGGCCGCGTCGTGCGTTCGTGCCTTTCGGCGAAAGGCACGCTACCTGGCGTGCGGCTTCCGTGGGGCCGTGGTGGCACGCCTCTCGCCGAGAGGCGTGGGGC
>DAIPIQ010000219.1:0-5195 GCA_036770745.1 Opitutaceae bacterium
GGCAGGATCTGCGCCTCGACGACAACCCGGCGCTGCACCACGCGGTGGCGCAGGGAGGCGCCGTCGTTCCGCTTTTCATCTGGAGCGAGCACGAGGAGGGTGGATGGAAACCCGGCGGGGCCTCGCGCTGGTGGCTGCACCATTCGCTGGCCGCGCTGGACGAAGGGCTCCGCCGGCGCGGCTCCCGCCTCTGCGTGCGCATCGGGCCGGCGCTGGAGGTCCTTCGTGCGGTCGCGGAGGAGGTCGGCGCCCGATCGGTGTCGTGGAACCGTCGCTACGAGCCTGCGGCGATCGCGCGCGACACCGCGGTGAAGCGCGCCCTCTTCGGGTTCGGGATCGAGGCGCACTCCTTCAACGGCGCGCTCCTGCACTCCCCGCCGGCGGTGAAGACGCAGGGCGACACGCCCTTCAAGGTCTTCACCCCGTTCTGGAAACACTGCCGCGCGCAGGCCGTGCGGGAGCCGGTCGCGGCGGGCCCGGCGAAGTTCACGGCCCCGGCGCGCCCCCCTCGGAGCGAGCCGCTGGAGGCGCTCGGTCTCGAGCCGCGCATCCCGTGGGCGGCGGAGTTCCCCGCGCACTGGAAACCCGGCGAGGCGGGCGCGCGGGCCGCGCTCGAGCGTTTCCTCGACGACGGCCTCGCCGGCTACGCCGCGCAGCGCGACCGGCCCGACCTCGAGGGCGTCTCCCGCCTCTCGCCGCACCTGCACTTCGGCGAGATCAGCCCGGTGCGGATCCACCACACGGTCGCGGCGCGCGGCGACGGGCGCGGCCCCACGGTCTTCATGAGCGAGGTCGGCTGGCGCGAGTTCGCCCATCACCTGCTCTTCCATTTCCCGGCGACGACCTCGGTGCCGCTCCGCACCGAGTTCGAACGCTTCCCGTGGCGGCGCGACGAGCGGCTGCTCCGCGCGTGGCGGCGCGGCCGCACGGGCTACCCGATCGTCGATGCGGGCATGCGCCAGCTCTGGCGCACCGGCTGGATGCACAACCGCGTGCGGATGATCGTCGCCTCGTTCCTCGTGAAACACCTGCTGCAGCCGTGGCAGGAGGGCGCGGCGTGGTTCTGGGACACGCTCGTCGACGCCGACCTCGCCTCCAACACCCTCGGCTGGCAGTGGACCGCCGGCTGCGGGGCGGACGCGGCCCCGTACTTCCGCGTCTTCAACCCGATCCTCCAGGGTGTGAAATTCGATCCGCGCGGCGACTACGTGCGGCGCTGGATCCCCGAGCTGGCCGGGCTCCCCGAGTCCTGCATCCACACGCCGTGGGAGGCGCCCGCCGCGACGCTCGCCGCGGCGTGCGGCTCGACGACGACTATCCGCGACCGATCGTCGACCACCAGCAGGCCCGGGCGCGCGCCCTCGCGGCCTACGCGGAGTTGCGCGAGGCCGCCGTCCCGGATGCCGGTGTTTGAAAAACGGATACGCGTGCCCGTCGGCGCGGACGCGCTTTACGCGTGGCATGCGCGACCCGGGGCCTTCCTCCGGCTCGGGCCGCCTTGGGAGCGGGTGCGCCTGCTCTCGCACACCGGAGGGCTCGCCGACGGGGCGGTCGTGCGCGTGCGGGTCCGCGCGGGCCCGTTCTCCATGGTCTGGACGATGCGGCACGAGGGACACGTGGCGGGGCGGCGTTTCGTCGACGTGATGGAGCGCGGCCCGTTCCCGCACTGGCGGCACGAGCACCGTTTCGAGCCGGTCCCGGCCGGCGAGTCGGAGCTCGTCGACCGCCTCGAGATCACGCTCCCGGGTGGTCGACTCGGCGCGGCGCTGGGCGGCGGGTTCCTGCGTCGCAGGCTCGGGCGGCTCTTCACCTACCGGCACGCCGTGACGCGCGGGGATCTTGAATTTCGCGCGAGCCTGGGGAACGTTGCCCCGATGAACGTGCTCGTGTCCGGGGCCGGCGGTCTCGTGGGTTCCGCCCTCACCGCCTTCCTCTCCACCCAGGGTCACGAGGTCCGCGGCCTCGGGCGGAAGGGCGGCGAGGGTGCGGTGCGGTGGGATGTCGGAAGGGGCGAACTGGACCCGGCCGCGCTCGACGGGATCGAGGGCGTCGTCCATCTCGCCGGCGCGAACGTCGCGGCGGGTCGCTGGACCGCGGCGCGCAAGCGCGAGATCCTGGAGAGCCGGGTGAACGGCGCCCGGCTGCTCGTCGACGCCTTCGCGCGGATGCCGCGACGCCCGCGCGTGCTCGTCTCGGCCTCGGCGGTCGGGCTCTACGGCGATGCGGGCGGCCGGCTGCTCGACGAGGCCGCGCCGGAGGGGTCCGGTTTTCTCGCGGAGGTCTGTCGCGCCTGGGAGGCGGAGGCGTTGCGGGCGAGGGAGCTCGGCGTGCGCGTCGTCATCCTGCGGATCGGAGTCGTGCTGACGCCGGCCGGCGGCGCGCTCGCCAGGCTCCTGCCGATCTTCAAGGTCGGGCTCGGCGGCCCCGTCGCCGGCGGCGCGCAATGGATGAGTTGGATCTCGCTCGACGACCTGCTCGGCGTGATCGGGCGGGCGCTCGTCGACGAGGCGACGCACGGCGTCTTCAATGCGGTCGCGCCGGAGCCGGTCACGAACGCCGCCTTCACCGCCGCACTCGGACGCGTGCTGGGCCGGCCGGCGATCGCGCCCGTGCCGGCGGTCGCGCTGGAGCTCGCCTACGGCGAGATGGCGCGGGCGACGGTGCTCGCGAGCCAGCGCGCGGTCCCGGCGCGGCTCCTCGCCGCGGGCCACCGGTTCCGGCATCCCACGGTCGAGGAGGCGCTGCGTCACGTGCTCGGTCGTGCCGTCGCGGATACGCGGTGAGGGCGGCGGTCCCGCGGGCGCCATGAGCGAGGTCGTCATCGTCGGGGCGGGCTTGGCGGGGCTTTGTTGCGCGCTGCGCCTCCAGGAGGCGGGGGTCGATTTCCGCCTTGTCGAGGCGGCCGCGGAGGTGGGGGGGCGGGTCCGCACCGAGAGCTCCGGCGGCTTTCGTTTCGACTGCGGGTTCCAGGTGTTCCTGACGAGCTATCCGGAGGCGCGGCGGGTGCTCGATTTCGGCGCGCTCGACCTGCGTTACTTCGAGCCCGGGAGCCTGGTGTTCCGGGACGGGCGCTTCCACCGTTTCGTCGATCCGTGGCGGCGGCCGCGGAGTCTGCTCGACGGCCTGTTCAGCCCGGTGGGATCGGCGGCCGACAAGCTGCGCCTCGCGCGGCTGCGGCGACGGGTTTCGCGCGCGAGGCCCGAGCGGCTGCTCGCCGCCCCGGAGACGACGACCGCGGCCGCGCTGGCGCGGGAGGGGTTCGGCGAGGCGATGGTGGAGCGTTTCTTCCGGCCGTTCCTTGGCGGCGTCTTCCTGGACCCCGCGCTGGAGACCTCGAGCCGGAAGTTCGAGTGGGTCTTCCGGATGTTCGCCACCGGTCGCGCCGCGCTTCCGGCCGGAGGCATGGCGCGCATCCCGGAGCAGCTCGCCTCGCGCCTCCCGGCGGAGCGGATCCTCCTCCGGGCGCCGGTGCGCGCGGTGAAGCCCGGCTGCGTCTCGTTGCAGGACGGTCGCGATCTCCTCTGCTCGCAGGTCGTCGTGGCGACGGATCCCGGGACGGCGGCGCGGTTGATCGACGGGCTGCCGGCGCCGCGCTTCCGCTCCACGGTGAACCTCGTCTACAGCCTGGCCGAGGCGCCGGTGCGCGGCCCCTGGTTGATCCTCAACGGGCGGGGGCGCGGACTCGTCAACAACCTCGTGTTCCCCTCCGAGGTGTCCGAACTCTACGCGGTGCGGGGCACGGCGCTGGCGAGCGTCACGGTCCTGGGAAACCCGGCCCTCGAGGATCGCTCGCTCGACGAACGCGTGCGCGAGGAGCTCGTCGAATGGTTCGGGATGTGTGTCGGCGACTGGCGGCTCGAGCGGCTGTTCCGGCTGGAGGAGGCGCTTCCGGACCAACCGGTCGGCTCGATCGGCGGTTCGGGTCGCGGACCGCGCCTCCACGACTGGCTCGTCGTGGCCGGAGACTGGCGCGGGATCGCCTCGATCAACGGCGCGATGGAGTCGGGCCGGCTCGCGGCCGATGCGGTGCTCGAACGCGAGCCGGGATGAGCGCCGACGCCCGGCGCGGTCCGGTCATTGACTCCGGTGGGAGGGGACTGTTTGGTGACCGGTCATGGCCACCGCGTTTCCCAACATCACCGCCACGATCGGCAACACCCCGCTTGTGAAACTCAATCGCGTCGCCGCCGGCCTCGCCGCCGACGTCTACGTGAAGTGCGAATTCTTCAATCCCCTCGCGAGCGTCAAGGATCGGATCGGCCTCGCGATGATCGAGGCGGGCGAGCGCGACGGCCTGATCAAGCCGAACAGCGTCATCGTCGAGCCGACCTCGGGCAACACCGGCATCGCGCTGGCCTTCGTCTGCGCCGCCAAGGGCTACAAGCTCCTGCTCACGATGCCCGAGACGATGTCGATCGAGCGGCGCGTGCTCCTGCGCATGCTCGGGGCCGAGATCGTGCTCACGCCGGGGACCGAGGGGATGCCGGGCGCGATCCGGCGGGCCGGCGAGATCCTGAAGGAGCAGGGCGACCGCGGCTTCATGCCCCAGCAGTTCGAGAACCCGGCCAACCCGGAGATCCACCGTCGCACGACGGCGGAGGAGATCTGGTCGGCGACCGGCGGGAGGATCGACGCGTTCGTCTCCGGCGTCGGCACGGGCGGCACGATCACCGGCGTCTCCGAGGTGATCAAGAAGCGCCGCAAACTCCACACGGTCGCGGTCGAGCCCGCGGCCAGCCCGGTGATCTCCGGCGGAAAACCCGGCCCGCACAAGATCCAGGGCATCGGGGCCGGCTTCATCCCGAAGAACTGCAACACCGCGATCATCGACGAGACGATCACGGTCTCCAACGACGACGCCTTCGAGACGTCGCGCCAGGTCTCGCTCCAGGAGGGGATCCTCGGCGGCATCTCCACGGGGGCGAACATCTGGGCGGCGTTGCAACTCGCCAAGCGGCCCGAGATGGCCGGGAAGACGATCGTCACGGTCGCCTGCAGCTTCGGCGAACGCTACCTCTCGACCGCGCTCGCCGAGAAGGCGCGCGTCGAGGTCGCCGGCGGCGCCTGAGCGGGGCGCGCCTCCGTCGTTCAAGCCCGGCGTGGTCGCCGGGCTTTTTTGTTTTGCGCCGCGGCTTCGGTCACGACCCCGATGAGCGCGCGCAGGGAGGGCTCGGGTTCGCGGGCCTGACTCCAGC
>DAIPIQ010000050.1:0-21948 GCA_036770745.1 Opitutaceae bacterium
GGGCGCTGATCCTTCGTCTGCGCCGGGAGGAGGTCGCCCCCTACCTCGAGCACCGTCGCGCCCAAGGCTTCAACGCCGTCGCCCTCGTGCTCTACCGGGGAGGCAACCGCTCCTTCGGGGCGGACACGGCCAACGCCTACGGCAGGGAACCCTTCGTCGATCACGACGCCGCGAGGCCCCTCGTCACCCCCGGCGACGACCCTCGCGACGACGACGCCTACGACTACTGGGACCACGCCGACTTCTGCCTCGCAGAGATCCGCCGGCTCGGTCTCCGGGCGTTCGTGCTTCCGTGCTGGGGGGACACCGTGACCGGCCAAAGTCCGGCCTCCGACCACGCGCCGAGGGCGACGCTCGACGAGGCTTCCGCGCGGACCTACGGGCGCTGGCTCGGCGCCCGCTACGGTGCGGAGCCCCATCTGCTCTGGGTCCTGGGCGGCGATCGCGCGGCCGTCCACCCGCCGAGCGGGCGGGATTTCCGGCCCGTTTTCCATGCGCTGGCCGAAGGCCTTCGCGACGGGGGCATCCGGGCCCCGATCACCTACCATTCGCAGAAGACCACGCCCCAGTCGGGCGACTGGTTCCACGAGGCCCCGTGGCTCGGATTCAACTCCAACCAACGCTGGCCCGAGGACCAGATCGACACGATCCTGCGCGACTGGTCCGCGCATCCGCCGAAGCCGACCTGGCTCATCGAGGGCCGCTACGAGGCCTATTGGAAAAACAACTACAAGCCCGAGCAGTGGGGCCGGTGGCAGGTCCGCCAGCAGGCCTGGCAGACGGTGTTCGCGGGCGCCTTCGGTCATGCCTACGGGCACGAGCACGTCTTCGGCTTCGGGGCCGACGGCGTCGACTGGCGCCCCCACCTCGACGCTCCCGGCGCCGGCGACATGGCGCACCTCGCGGCCTTGATGAACGGCCTGACCCGCGCACAGGCGCTCGACCGGGCGCCCGCCCCGTCGCTGCTCGTCGGCCCCGCGGGCGCGGCGACGCGCCTGACCTCGGATCGCGTGACCGTGAGCGCGACCCCCGCGGGCGACTTTGTGATGGCCTACGCCGCGAACGGCCGCACCTTCACGCTCGCGATGGATCGCCTCGTCAAGGGCTTGCTGGACGCCTTCTGGTTCAACCCCAGCGACGGGCGCTGGTTTGCCGACGGGGCTGGCACCGACGTGCGAACGCCCTTCGCGCGCGCGCTCCGCGGCGGCCCGGGCGCGGCGCCCCGGGAGTTCGACCCGCCCGGCGCCGCAGACATCAACAACGACTGGGTGCTGCTCCTCGCGGCCTCCCCCGAAACGTGAGCCTGCCGGTCGCCCTCGTCCGCGCGATCGTCCTCGGGGGCGCGTTGCTCTGCACCGGCGACCTCGCCGCGGAGCGCGGCGATCGGCCCAACATCCTCTGGATCACCTGCGAGGACACCGGCCCGCACCTCGGGGCCTACGGCGACGCCTACGCGGTCACCCCGGTGCTCGACGCCCTCGCCCGGGAGAGCGTGCGCTACACCCACGCGTTCGCCTACACCGGGGTCTGCGCGCCGAGCCGCTCGTGCCTGATCAGCGGCGTCCTGCCTCCGCGCCTCGGCACGCACGGGATGCGCTCGTCCGCGGTGACGCCGCAGGGCTTTCGCGCGTTTCCCGCCCACCTCCGCGACGCCGGCTACCACGCGACCAACAACGCGAAGGAGGACTACAACTTCACCACCCCGAAGGATACCTGGGACGAATCCAGCCCGCGCGCCCACTGGCGCTCACGACCTCAGGGCAGGCCCTTCTTCGCCGTCTTCAATTTCGGCACGACGCACCAGAGCCGGATCTTCGGCGACGACGCGGCCCATCGGGAACGCACGCGCCGCCTCACCGCCGACGAGCGGCGCGATCCCGCACTCGCTCCGCTGCCGCCCTTCCACCCCGACCTGCCCGGATTCCGCCGCGAGTGGGCCCGCCACTACGAGAACGTCACCGTGCTCGACCACGAGGTCGGCGACCTGCTCGCGGAGCTCGAGGCCGACGGACTCGCCGACGACACGATCGTCTTCTTCTTCTCCGACCACGGCACCGGCATGCCGGGGATCAAGATGTTCGCCTGGGGCCCGGGCCTGCACGTGCCGCTCCTGATCCGCTTTCCGGAAAAGTGGAAACACCTCGCCCCCGCCGCGGCGGGAGCGACGACCGACCGCCTCGTCGGCTTCGTCGACTTCGCGCCGACGGTGCTGAGCCTGACCGGGATCGAGGCCCCGCCGCATTTCCAGGGCGGCGCGTTCCTCGGCCCCCACGCGGGCCCGCCACGACGGCTGCTCTTCGGCGGGAAGGATCGACAGGCCGAGGCCGACGACACGATCCGGACCGTTCGCGACCACCGCCTCCAGTACATCCGCAACTTCCAGTCGTGGCTGCCCTATGGCCAGCACATCAGCTACCTCTGGCAGCACGCCGGGATGCGGGATTGGGAACGCCTCGCGCGCGAAGGCCTCCTCGAGGGTCCCGCGGCGCGCTTCTTCGCCGCCGTGAAACCGGTCGAGGAGCTCTACGATGTGAAGACGGACCCGTGGCAGGTGAACAACCTCGCCTCCGACCCCGCGCACCGCGACGACCTCCTCCGCCTCAGACGGGCCCTCGAACAGGAAATGCGCGCCGCCGGCGACCTCGGTCTTCTCTCTGAGCGCGAGATCGTCGCCCGCAGCGCCGGTCGTTCGCCCCATGCGATCGGGACCGATCCCCGTCTCAACCCGCTCGACGAACTCCTCGCGGCCGCGGAGCTGGCCAACCGCCGCGACCCCGCCGATCTCGACGCGCTGGTCGCCGTCCTGCGTTCGGAGGACTCCGCCGTCCGCCGATGGGGCGCGATCGGTCTCGTCGCACTCGGAGCCGCCGCCGCCCCGGCCCGCGGGCCGCTGCGCGACGCCCTCGACGACGCCTCCGCCGAAGTCCGCATCCTCGCCGCCGAGACGCTCGCGGCGACGGGCGAAATCGCTCCCGCGCTCGCGGTTCTCGGAGAGGCCCTCCGCGACCGCGATCCCTTCACCCGTCTCGCCGCGCTCGCCTCGGCGCAGCGGCTCGGGGCCGCCGCCCTCCCCCTCGTCCCCACGATCCGCGAAGCCCGGATCGAAGATCCGCGCCAACGCCACATCGCCGACTACGTGAATCGTCTGGTCGACTACCTCCCGGAACGACTCGCCGCCGCAGGCGCCGCCCCTCGAACACCATCTCCTTCCCTCCAATGATCCACCCCCGGCATCCTCTCTCCGCCCCCGCGAGCCGGCTTCTGCTCGCCCTCGCCCTTTCCCTGGTCTGCCCGCCCGCCTCCACCGCGACGCCCGCCGAAGCGCCGACACCCCGGACGGCGACGGGCGTCCCGAAACGCGGCAACGCCCACTTCTTCGAGTTGCACGCCGCCCACCTGCGCCGCGCCGCCGCGGGGCCCGTCGACCTGTTGTTCCTCGGCGACTCCATCACCGAGGCCTGGTCGAAGGAGACCGCGCTTTGGGAATCCGCGTGGGGGCGCCACCGGCCCGCCAACTTCGGGATCGGGGGCGACCGCACCCAGCACGTGATCTGGCGCATCGACCAGGGGATCCTCGCCCGGATCAAGCCGAGGGTCGTCGTCCTGATGATCGGCACGAACAACTCCGCGAGCGACTCCGCCGCCGACATCGCGGAGGGCGTCCGCACGATCGTCGCCCGGATCCGCACCGCTCTTCCCGAGACGCGGGTGCTCCTGCTCGCGATCTTCCCCCGCGGACCCAACGAGCATCCCGCGGACGCGCCCGAATCCGGCCAACGGCGCATGGAAGTGATCCGGGAGGTGAACGCCTCGATCGCCGGTCTCGACGACGGGACCCATGTCCGTTTCCTCGACATCGGGCCGAAGTTCATGACCGCCGACGGGAGCATCACCCGCACGATCATGCCGGATCAACTCCACCTCAGCGGCGCGGGCTACGAGATCTGGGCCGAGGTGATGGCTCCGGTCGTGGATGAGATGATGAAGTGACGCCGCGGCCGCGCCGCGGCCCTTCGTCCTCGATCGCCGCTTCCGATCACCCGCCGAAGGTGTGGGCAAAGTGATGGCAACCCGCCCTCGTGGGCCGGGGTTCATCCCCGGCTTCTGCGGCATCTCTCGGTCGGAGACGCCTGTCGGACTTCGGGAGAACCGGACCCTGCCACCGTTTCCGGTCGCACCCGCCACGCCACTCCCGGGCGCTTGAACTTTTCCGCGGTTCGTCCAGTCAACCCTCCTGTCATGAGACGCCCCTTGTTCCCCACCCTCGCCCTCCTCGCCGGCTGCCTCGCGCTCCCGGCCTCCGCCGAAATCTACACCGTCGCCGTGATCCCCAAGGGCACGACGCACGAGTTCTGGAAGTCCATCCACGCCGGGGCCGAGAAGGCTCGCGAGGAGCTCGCGGCGAAGGGCGTCAACGTGCGCGTCATCTGGAAGGGGCCGCTCAAGGAGGATGATCGGGAGCAACAGGTGCAGGTGGTGGAGAACTTCATCGGCCAGCGCGTGAGCGGCATCGTCCTGGCCCCGCTCGACGAGCGCGCCCTCGTCGGCCCGGTCGAGACCGCCGCGCGCGGCAGGATCCCCGTGGTCATCATCGACTCCGGCCTGGCCTCGAAGGCCTACGCGAGCTTCGTCGCCACCGACAACCGCGAGGGCGGCCGCATCGCCGCCCGCAACCTCGGCCGGCTCCTCGGCGGCGAGGGCAACGTCGTGATGCTGCGCTACGCCGTCGGCTCGAACAGCACCGAGGAGCGCGAGGCCGGTTTCCTCGAGGTCATGCAGAGGGATTTCCCCGGCATCAAACTCGTCTCCACCGACCAGCACGCCGGGGCCACGCGCGACACGGCCAAGCGCACCGCCGAGAATCTCCTCAATCGCCACGGCCGCGACCTGCAGGGCGTCTTCGCCTCCAACGAATCGAGCGCGGCGGGCATGCTGCTCGCCCTGCGCGACACCGGCCTCGCGGGCAAGGTCCGCTTCGTCGGCTTCGACTCGGGCGAGACCCTCAACGCCGGCCTGAAGGCGGGCCACGTCGACGGCCTCGTCGTCCAGAATCCGCTCAACATGGGTTACCTCGGCGTGAAGACGATCGTCGCCGTGCTCCGCGGGGAGAAGGTCGAGCCGCGCATCGACACCGGCGTCGGGTTCGTGACGAGGGACAACTTCGACGACCCCGCGCTCGCCGACATGGTGCGGCCGCCCCTCGACCGCTACCTGAAGTGAAACCCGGCGTCCGCCTCCGCCTCGTCGGCGTGCGGAAGGCCTTCGGGGCCACGCTGGCGCTGAAAAACGTGTCGCTCGACGTCGCCGCCGGCGAGGTCCACGCACTCATCGGGGAGAACGGCGCGGGCAAGAGCACGTTGATGAAGGTGCTCAGCGGCGCCCACCGCGCCGACGCCGGCACGATGGAGCTCGAGGGCGGACCCTACGCGCCGGAGAGCCCGCACGACGCGCGCCTCGCGGGCGTGGCGATGATCTACCAGGAGCTGAACCTCGCCCCGCACCTCGGGGCCGGAGAGAACATCCTCCTCGGCGCGGAATCCGCGAAGCTCGGCTGGGTCGACCGCCGGGCCTCGCGCGAACGCGCCCGCGCGGTCCTCGCCCAGCTCGGGCACGAACACCTCGACCTCGACCGCCGGGCCGGCTCGTTCTCCATCGCCGAGCAGCAGATCCTCGAGATCGCGCGCGCCCTCCTCCTCCGGCCGCGGGTGCTCATCCTCGACGAACCGACGAGCAGCCTCACCCAGGCGGACACGGAGAGGCTCTTCGCCACGATCGGCCGGCTGCGCGCGCAGGGCGTGGCCGTGATCTACATCTCCCATTTCCTCGAGGAGTGCCGCCGGGTGTGCGACCGCTTCACCGTGTTGAAGGACGGCGAGACGGTGGGCGGCGGGGAGATGAAGTCGGCCAGCCTCGACCACATCGTCACCCTCATGACCGGCCGCGAGGTCAAGGACCTGTATCCACGCACGCCCCACACGCCCGGCGCGGCGGTGTTGCGGGTCGAGGCGGTGGCGCGCGCACCGCGGCTGCGGCACGCCGCGCTGGAGTTGCGCGCGGGGGAGATCTTCGGCCTCGCGGGCCTCATCGGGGCCGGGCGCACGGAGCTGTTGCGCACGATCTTCGGCCTCGAGGCGTGCGACTCCGGCGAGGTCTGCGTCGTCGGCGCGCCGGGCGGCGCGGCGACCCCGCGCCGCCGCTGGCGGGAGGGCGTGGGCTTCCTCAGCGAGAACCGCAAGGAGGAGGGCCTGATGCTCGACCAGTCCATCGCCGACAACCTCACGCTCACGAAGCTGGGCGCGTTCGGCCGGTTCGGCTGGATCCGCGGCGACCGGCAGCGGGCGGTCGCCCGGCACTGGGTGGAGGCGTTGCGCGTGAAGTGCCGCGACGAGGTCCAGGAGATCGGCCGGCTCTCCGGAGGCAACCAGCAGAAGGTCGCCCTCGCGCGCCTGCTCGAGCATCCCGCCCGGATCTTCCTCCTCGACGAGCCCACCCGCGGCATCGACGTCGGCAGCAAGGCCGGGATCTACCGGCTCGTCGGCGAGCTGGCCGCCGCCGGCAAGTCGGTCGTGCTCGCGAGCTCGTACCTGCCCGAACTGCTCGGCATGTGCGACACGATCGGCGTGATGTGTCGCGGCGAACTCGCGGCCGTGCGCCCGCGGGCCGGGTGGGACGAGGCCGCGATCATGCGGGTCGCCACCGGGAGCGCGTGATTTTTCCGATGAACGAAACCCTGAAGAAACTCCTGTCGAAGGGCGGCCCGTTCCTCGGGCTCGTCCTCGTGATCGGGCTGTTCTCCCTCCCGCCGGAGACGCGCGAATTCTTCCTCACCTACAACAATTTCAAGATCATCCTCACGCAGACGGTGATCGTCGCCATCGGCGCGCTGGGGATGACGATGATCATCGTGAGCGGCGGCATCGACCTCTCGGTGGGCTCGAACATCGCGTTCACCAGCGTCGTCGGCGCGCTCTTGATCCAGACGGGCTGGGGGCCGCTCCCCGTCCTCGGCGCGGTCGTGCTGGCGGGCGGCCTGATCGGCCTGCTCAACGGCGCGCTCATCGCCGGGCTGCGGGTGACGCCCTTCATCATCACCCTGGGCATGCTCGGCGTGGTGCGCGGGGCCGCGAAATGGATGGGGGACAACCAGACGGTGAACTACGACGATTCGCCGATCAACGGCTGGATGACGACCCGGGATCCCTTCGGCTACGCGCTCCCGGCGGGCGTGTGGGTCGCGCTGGGCCTGGCCGTGCTGACCTCCCTGCTCTTGCGCAACACGGTGTTCGGGCGGCACGTCTTCGCCATCGGTTCCAACGAGGCGACGGCGCGTCTCTGCGGCATCCCCACGACGCGCCTGAAGGTGTGCATCTACGCGGTCGCGGGGTTCTTCTTCGGCCTCGCCGGCCTGTTCCAGCTCTCGCGCCTGCGGCAGGGCGATCCCACGGTGGCGGTCGGCCTCGAGCTCGACATCATCGCGGCCGTCATCATCGGCGGCGCGAGCCTCGGCGGCGGCGTGGGCACGGTCCTCGGCTCGATGATCGGGGCGCTGATCATGGCGGTGTTGCGCAACGGCTCGCAGCAGATGGGCTGGCCCACCTACTTCCAGGAGATCATCATCGGCCTCGTGATCATCGTCGCGGTGTTCCTCGACCACGTGCGGCGCGGAAGATCGGCCGCCTGAGCCGGCGCCCGCCTCACACCCGGCGCATCCCGAACGCCGCGATCGCGAGCGAGAGGAGGGCGCTCGCCGGCATCAGGCCGGCCGCGAGCAGCGGGCTCATCGCCCCGGCCAGCGCGACGACCACGACCGCGAGGTTGTAGACGATCGCGAAGGCGAGGACGCGGCCGATGGTCCGCCGCCGATGACGCGCGGCCTCGAGCAGCCGCCGGATGCCCGCCAGCCCGCGCCCGAGGAAATAGAAGTCGGAGCGGTGCTCGAGCAGGCCGCGCTCGATCGCGGGCGTTCCCCGACAACTCGCCGCCGCGAAGGCGAGGCTGTCGTTGGCCCCGTCGCCGATCATCAGGGTGTCCTCGCGGTCGATCGCACGCACGCGGTCGGCCTTGTCGTCGGGCGACATCCCGCCGAAGGCCGCCGAATCGGGAAGCCCCAGACGGCGCGCCATCTCCGCCACCTTCTCCGGCCGGTCGCCGCTGAGGATGGACACGTCGAACCCGTCCGCCCGCAACCGTGCGATCTCCTCGCGGGCGTCGTCGCGCACGTCCTCGTCGATCGCGAAGTCCGCCACGCGCACGCCTTCGCAGCCCAGCACGACGTCCGCCGTGCCGTCCCCTCCTCGCGCGGCCCACCCCGCGCGACCCAGCCGCCACGACGCGGCCCCGTCGCGCCACTCCAACCCCATGCCCACGACCTCGCGCGCGGGCGCCTCCGCCCGCGCGGGCTCGAGCCCCGAGGCGAGCAGCGCCTCGCGCAGGCACGAGGCGACCGGGTGCCGGCTCGAGCGTACGAGCGCGGCCAGCGCCCGGAGCGCCGCCGGTGCGAGGGCGCGCAGCGCGCCGGGGTTGCGCAGCGCGAGCGACTCCAGGGTCAGCGTGCCGGTCTTGTCGAAGAGGACCGTGCGCACGCGGTGCAACCGCGCCCAGAGATCCTCCGCGCGCACGAACACGCCCGCGCGCCGCAGCCGCGCGACCGCCAGCTCGTCGATCAACGGAAGCGTGACGCCGATCGCGCACGGGCAGGAGACGACGAGCACCGAGATCACGACCTGCAGGGCGGCGTCGACACGCCCCGTGCCCGCGAGCCACGCCGCGCCTCCCGCGGCCGCGACGACGAGCACCGCGACCAGGTACCCGCGCACGACGCGCTCCAGCGCGCGGTCGCGCCACGCCTCCGGTGGCCGCACCGCGAGCAGGCGGGCGAGAAGCGACGCGTCCCACGCCTCGACCGCCTCCACCACGACCGGGTGCGGGCCGAGGTTGACCGCGCCGCTCTCGACGAGTCCCCCCGGACCGACCGACCGCGCCTCGGACTCGCCGTTGATCCAGTCGAGACCGAACGACGACGCCGGCCCCGCGAGCAGGCATGCGACGGGAACGACCTGCCCCGGGTCGACCTTGAACCGATCGCCCGCGACGAGCGCGCGCGCGGGCTTGGTCGCGATCGCGCGACGGCCGGGTTCTTCCTCCTGCGCGAGGCACGCGTCCGGCAACTCCTGCTGGAGCCCGAGGAGGCGGTTGCGGTTGCGCTCGACCGCGGCGAGCTGGGTCCACCGTCCCACGAGCATCAGGAACGTGAACGTGCTCACGAACTCGAAGTAGACGAACCCCGCCTCGGCCTGGCGCCACGCGTGGATCGAGCCCGCGTAGGCCGCGAGGATCCCCAGGGCGATCGGCAGGTCGATGTGGATCACGCCGCGCCGCAGGCCGCTCCACGAGCGGGCGAAGAAATACGTGCCGCCGACCGCGACGCTCAGCGTGGCGAAGGCGAACGAGAGGGCCGCGAACAATCCCGCAAACGGGAAATCCGGCTCCATCCCGAAGTAGACGGGCACGGCGAAGAGCATGCCGTTCATCGCGAAGGCCGCGCACAACCCGATCCGCAGGATGAGCGAGGCGCCCTCGCGCCGCTTCGTCCGGGAGGGCGGACCGACGAGGTAGCCGAAACGCTGCAGCTCGCGGGCGAAACCCGCGACGTCGCACGCCCCGGGCGCCCACTCCAGCGACACCCGGCCGAGCGGGGCGTTGACCTGGATGGCCCGCGCACCGGCCCGCTCGCGGAAGACCCGCTCGATCAACCAGACGCACCCGACGCACGAGACGCCCTGCACGTCGAGCTCGAGCGAAGCGCTCCCCCCGCCCGCAGCCGCCGCCTCCTCCGCGCACCGGATCATCCCCTCGAGCCACCGGAGATCGCGCGGCTGAAAGACGACCGGCCGCACCGGCGAGCCCGCACCCTCGCGCAGGTTGTAGAAACGCTCGAGCCCCTGCCCGGTGATGAGGCGGTGGACGTACTCGCAACCCGCGCAACAATAGTCCGCCCGGCCCTCGACCGGCGCGAAGGTGTTGCCGCAGTGGCGGCACGCGGGCGCGGCCGGGGCCGCCCGACCCGTCCGCGGCTCCGCGGCGACCGTCGCGCTCACGGGCGCCCTCCCGCCGGCGGCGGCAGCGGGATCGGCTCGGGGGCGTTCCGCGCCGCGAGCACGAACATCACGACCCAGCCGGCGACGATCGCGAGGAAGGCCAGCGTCACGAGCACGAGAAGCCGTCGCGCCTCACGGTGCATCGGGCGCCCTCCTACCGCCGGCCCCGGGGCCGGCGAACTCGCTCGCATGCACGAGCGTCACGCCCCGCTCCCGCGCCTCGAGGGTGAGCGTGAACGGGAAGCCTCCCGCGTACTCCGCCCGCGGCACGACGAGCACGAGCGGTCGCACGACCTCGCCCCGCGCCGGCACCTCCAGCGGGGCGTCCCAACCGAGCGCCTCCAGCGCGCGGCCGGCCGCGACGAGGCCCTCCGCGCGCAGGGAGAACGCCAGCGGCTCGTCCGACTTGTTCACGACCCGCACGAGGAACTGGTTGCGCACGGTGTCTCCATCCAGGAAATACGGCGCGCCCTGCATCCGCACGGCGTGGAAGACCGCCGGCTGCCTGCGGGCGAACGCCGTCCCCGCCACGATCGCGCCGAGCAGGAGCAGTCCGGCGTAAAGGAGCGTGCGCGGTCGCAGGAAGCGCGTCTTCGCGCCCGCGAGCCCGCGCAGCGAGTCGTAGCGCACGAGCCCCTTCGGCCGGTCGAGCCGCGCCATCACGTCGTCGCACGCGTCGATGCAGGCGGCGCACCCGATGCACTCCATCTGGAGGCCCTGACGGATGTCGATCCCGGTCGGGCAGACCTGCACGCAGCGGAAACAATCGATGCAGTCGCCCTTCGCAGGCGCCTCGGCGGTCCGCCGGCCCCGCGGTTCGCCGCGACGCTCGTCGTAACCGATGACGACCGAGTCGTCGTCGATGAGGGCCGACTGGAGGCGCCCGTAGGGACAGACGATGATGCAGAGCTGCTCCCGGAACCAGCCGAAGTTCAGGTAGAGCAGCGTCGTCGCCACGACGATGAAGACGAAGACGCCCCGATTCGCGGTCGGGGCGTGCGTGACCATCGAGAGGACTTCGGGAAGGGAGACGACCCAGGCGAGCGCGGCGTGGGCGAGGACGAGGGAGACGACGAGGAAGAGCGCGTGCTTGCCGCCACGGCGCAGGAGCTTCGCCCCGGTCCACGGGGCCGCGTCGAGCCGCCGCCGCTCCGGGGCGTCGCCCTCCAGCCACCGCTCGATCCTCCGGTAGACGTGCTCCAACAGGACCGTCTGCGGGCACGCCCAGCCGCACCAGAGCCGGCCGAAGAGCGCGGTGAGGAAGAAGAGCGCGAAGCCGAGCCCGGTGATGATGAAGAACCCGAGCCAGAGGTCCTCCGCCACGAAGGTCGCGCCGAAGAAGTGGAAACGCAGCCCGGCGAAATCGAGCCGCACCGCGGGACGACCGTCGATGCGTATCCAGGGCATGAGGACGACCGCCGCGACCAGGAGCAGGGCGACGAGCCGCCTCGCGAGCGTGTAGCGACCGCGCACGTCGGCGGGATGGAGCGCGATCCGCGAGCCGTCCCCGCCGACGCTGGAGAGCGCGGTGCGCCGCGGAGTGCGCTGTTGCGGCGGGGCCATGGAGGGAGGGGGAGGGCCGGAGCCGGCGCTCAGGGCGCCGGCGTCCCCGCGGGCGGCGGATGATGGCTGAGGACGAACGCCGTGACCTCGAGCACCTTGCCGTCGCCGAGCACCGCGGCCCAGCCGGGCATGCCCTTCTCCAGTACGCCGCCGGCGATGATCCGGCGCACGTCGGCGGGCGCGGACCCGTGGATCCATTCGCCGTCGACGAGGCTCGGCCCGATCGCCGCGGGGTTCTCCTCCTTGCCGCGGAGGCTCGCGAGGTGGCAGGCCGCGCAGTTCGTCGCGTAGAGCGCGCGCCCGGCCTCGACCGTCCGCGGGTCGAGGCTCATCGACCAGAGTTCGGCGTCGTCCAGGGGACCGAGCGCGCCGGCGAGGCGGGCCTCGCGCACCGCCGCCATCCGCTCCTCGAACACCTCGCGGTCGGTCGCACCGACGCCGGTGCGGTGGTGGTAGAGCCAGTAGAAGACGGAGAACACGATCGAGAGATGGAGCGTGAGCAGCCACCAGTTGGGGAGGCGGTTGTCGTACTCCGCGATCCCGTCGTAGGTGTGGGCGCGGATCGGGGGCTCACCGGGATCCTGTCGGGCGGGCTTATCCATGGAGGTCGGGGCTGGAGGACTCGGATTCGAGCGGAAGGTGCTCGAGACGGGCGATCGCCGGCGGGCGCATCCGCAGGACGCGCCACACGACGAGGGCGAAGACGATGAAGAAGATCGCGAAGCCGATCGCGGGAAGGAGGAGCTGCCAGGCTTCGAAGACGAGGCGCGCGCTCATGGGTGGGTCGCGGCCCCGGCCGTGCGCCGCGGGGCGGAGGCGTCGTAGGGCTCGGATTTTCCGAGCTGCTGGAGGTAGGCGATGAGGGCGACGATCTCGCGGTCGGCCTCGATCACGATGTCGCTCGCGCGAAGGTCGCGGACGATCTCCGCCGCCTGCGCGTCGACCCGCCGCCGGATCTCGGCGGGCGACATCTCCGGATACGGCACGCCGAGCAGGCGCTGGACGCGGAGCTTTGCGGAGAGCGATCCGAAGTCCGCCTGGCGCCGGATCAACCACGGGTAGGACGGCATGTTCGAGCCCTCCGACGTCGAGCGCGGGTCCTCCATGTGGCGGTAGTGCCAGGCGTTGGAGTTGCGGCCTCCCTGCCGGGCGAGGTCGGGGCCGGTGCGCTTCGAACCCCATTGGTGCGGGTGGTCGTAGATGCTCTCGCCGAGCCGCGAGTAGTCGCCGTAGCGGAGGACCTCGCCGACGAAGGGCCGGATCTGCTGCGAGTGGCAGTTGTAGCAGCCCTCGCGGACGTAGAGGTCGCGGCCGACGAGCTCGAGCGGCGTATACGGAATCTGGATGCGGTCCTCGACCGCGCTCTCCCGGTCGATCGTGACGAGGGGCGTGATCTGCACGACGCCGCCGACGAGCACGGCGAGGAGCACGAGCACGGAGAAGGGGAAGGCGTTGGCGAGCAGCCGGTCGTACCACTGCGCCCACGTCGCCTCGGCGCGCTCGAGGTGGACCCAGGCGATGACGACCGTGAGCACGAGCGCGACGAGCCCGGCGAGCGAGGCGGCGTCGCCCGCGAACGCCCAGGCGAGCGCGAAGACGATCACGAGCGTCGAGTAGACCACCGGGGGGTTGAGGAACGCCGCCCGCCAGGCGAGCGCCGGCGCGGGGGCCGCGGCGTCGACCTCGATCACGCCGTTGACCGGCCGGCCGGAGCGGATCGTCATCCAGAGGTTCCAGCCGAGGAGGATCCAGCCGAGGAGGAAGAGCCCGCCGCCGAGCACGCGGAAGAGCATCATGGGCCGGATCGCGTCGAGCGTCTCGACGAAGTTGGGGTACTTGAGGATCGTGCCGCCTTCGGCCGTGGCCGCGAGCATCAGGCCCTGGGTCGGGCCGGAGACCCACATCGCGGCGACGTAGAGGAGGATCCCGAAGAGCCCGAGCCAGAAGTGCATGTTGGCCGCGGCGACGGAGTGGAGGCGGGTGTTCCAGAGGCGCGGGGCGAGCCAGTAGAAGAGACCCGCCGCCATGAAGCCGTTCCACCCGAGCGTGCCGCTGTGGACGTGGCCGATCGTCCAGTCGGTGTAGTGCGAGAGGGCGTTGACCGACTTGATCGAGAGCAGCGGCCCCTCGAACGTCGCCATCCCGTAGAACGTGACGCCGGCCGCGAAGAACTTGATCACCGGATCGGTGCGGAGTTTCTCCCACGCGCCGCGGAGGGTGAGCAGGCCGTTGAGCATGCCGCCCCACGACGGGGCCCAGAGCATGAGCGAGAAGAGCATGCCGAGCGACTGGAGCCAGCCGGGCAGCGCGGTGTGGAGCAGGTGGTGCGGCCCGGCCCAGATGTAGAGGAAGACCAGCGACCAGAAGTGCACCACCGAGAGCCGGTAGGAGTAGACCGGCCGATCCGCCGCCTTCGGCAGATAGTAGTACATGATCCCGAGGATCGGAGTGGTGAGGAAGAACGCCACGGCGTTGTGGCCGTACCACCACTGCACCAGCGCGTCCTGCACGCCGCCGAAGACCGGGTAGCTGTGGGCGATGCCCGTCGGGATCGAGAGGTGGTTGACGATGTAGAGCATCGCCACCGTGAGGATCGTCGCGATGTAGAACCAGACGGCGACGTAGAGGCTGCGCTCGTTGCGGATCGCGAGCGTCCAGAAGAAGTTGATCGCGAAGACCACCCAGATCGCGGCGACCGCGAGGTTGATCGGCCAGATGAGCTCGCCGTATTCCTTCCCGCGGGTCAGGCCGAGCGGCAGGGTGATCGCCGCCGCGACGATGATGAGCTGCCAGCCCCAGAAGTGGATGTTGGAGAGCGCGTCGGAGGCGAGGCGGGCCTTCACCAGCCGTTGGGTCGAGTGGTAGATGCCGGCGAACATCATGTTGCCGACGAAGGCGAAGATCGCGGCGTTGGTGTGCAGGGGCCGCAGACGGCCGAAGCTCAGCCAGGAGGTGTCGAAGTTGAGGAAGGGGAAGTTCAACTGCGCCGCGACGAGCACGCCGACGAGCATGCCGACGGCGCCCCAGAAGACGGAGGCGATCAGGAACCACCGGACGATCCGGTCGTTGAACTCGATGGTGCGTCTTGCGCCGTGCATCGCCGGGAGGGTCAGGAGTTGCGGGACCGCCCGGCCCCGCGCCGGATGGGGGACTCCAGACGCACGCCCTCGCCCTCGAGCGGCAGCAGGCTGTCGCGTTCCGGGCTGCTCGCCTCCGCCTCGCGCCGGTGGCGGAGGAAGAGCACGACGAAGAGGTTCATGAGGATGAAACCGACGAAGACGGTGAGGAGGATGGCGTTCATGAGCGGGGCGTGCGCGGAGGCGCACGAGACGCGCACATCCTAGCGGCGCGCCCGCGACCGGCTCCCACGCCCTTGGCCAAAGCTGCGCGCTTCTTGACGACCGGAGGCCGCGATCGCGCCCCCCGACTTTCAGCCTTGTCGGCCCCGGCCCCGGGGCTTAACTCCCCACCCTCGCGCCACTGCCCGATGGTGTAATGGTAGCACAAGTGACTCTGACTCACTTTGTCTAGGTTCGAACCCTAGTCGGGCAGCCAGCTCCGGGAGTGCTCCGGAAAGGCTCCGTCCCAATCCGCCATGCGCGCCGTCCACCTCCACCCGAGGACCCGGGACCGCCCCCCAACGTAGCGGCCGAGGTCACGAGGCCGGCCGATCGCGGAAGACTCGAGGGAGGTCCTGAGTTCTCCGGCGGGGCCCCGTCGGAGAATTCAGCCTACCCGGAGCGGTTGGACCACAGAGGACCCAGAGGGGGCACAGGGCACATAAAGCGCTGCCTCGCTTTCGGGCGATTCCTCGTCTCACCCGGGAGGTGAGCCGGTGCTCGAATTACGGATCTCTCCGAAGCGCCGCTCCGTGAGTCTCCTGTGCAATCTCCGTGGCCTCCGTGTCCATTCCGACTGCGTCTTCCAGGTTCAGGACCTCCCTCAACCGCCCTGCGCCCGATGCCGCGCACGCCACGCGCTCGGCGTCACGCCCGACTCGCGGCGGAAGGCGACGCTGAGGTACTCGGTGTGCTCGAAGCCCGTGCGCTCGGCGATGAGCGCGACGGGCAGGTCGGTCTCGACGAGCATCGCGCGCACCCGCGCGAGCCGGGTCCGCAGGATGTGCTCGTGCGGGGTGCAGCCGAGCAGGCGCTTGAAACGCCGCTCCAGCAGCGTGCGCGACATCGGCGCCGCGCGCAGCACCGCGGCCACGTCGATCCCCTCGGTCGCGTGCGCCCGGATGAAGCGCACGGCCGCGGACACGCGCGGATCGTCCACCGCCACGACGTCGGTGGATTGACGGTGGGCGACCCCGATCGGCTCGATCAGGCGCGCCTCGACCGGCACGCGTTCGCCCTCCATCAGGCGCGACAGCAGCGACGCCGCCTCGTAGCCGGCGCGGCGGGCGTTCGGGATCACGCTCGAGAGCGGCGGATCGCACAGGTCGCAAAGCAGCTCGTCGTTGTGGACGCCGATCACCGCGACCTCGTCGGGCACCGCCAACCCGGCCTGCCGACAGGCCTCCAGCACCTGCTGGCCGCGCACGTCGTAACACGCCAGCACGCCCGCGGGCCCGGGCAGCGCGCGCAGCCAGCGGGCGAGCTCCTCGAGTTCGCGCTCGGACCCGGCCCGGGCGTCCCGCACGTGGAAACAGTCGCAGCGCAGACCGCGGCGCCGCAGCTCCTCGACGAAGAACTTCTCCCGCTGCACCGACCACCAGAAGCGGTCGTCGCCGCAGAATCCGAAGTGGCGGAACCCGCGCTCGATCAGGTGCGCGGCGGCGAGGTGGGTGGCGGCCCGGCTGTCCGTCGCCACGCGGGGAAACGGCGGCCGCGAGAGCGCCGCGGCCACGTCCACGACCGGCAGGCCGGTGGCGCGCAGCGCCGCGGCCATGCGCTGGCTGGTGACGCGCGCGATGATCCCGTGCCCGCGCCACTCCTCCAGCCACGCGGGCACTCCGGCGCCGCGCCCGTGCTCGGAGAGGCGGATGCTCCAGCCCTTCTGCTCGCGCAGCCACGCGCGGATGCCGTGCAGCAGCTCGCGCGCATAGGTGTTGGAGGTCTCGATCAGCAGCGCGACTCGTCTTCGCCCTTTCACGCGCGGCCGAGCCTGCGACGAAGCGGAGGCTCGAGGCGACGGAAAACATGTGGCGCGTCCGGAGCGGCGGCTTACAAGCCGCCGGTGCGAGGTCCATCGGCGGTAGGAAAACCGCCGCTCCGCTCGTGGCTCCTCCGACGGAAAATCAAAGATCAAATGTGCCGTAGCTCATGGCCGCGGGTGCGCGGCGGCTGCTACGATCGCACGTCACGCTTCCTGAACCCCCGCCACCGATCGGTGGCGCCGCCCCTGACCCCATGAAGACAACGACCCGCCTCCTGTCCGCCCTCGCGCTGGCCGCTTGCGCCACCGCCGTCCACGCCCAGACGAGTCCCGCCCCCGCCGCCGAAACGACCGACGAGATCCTCATTCTCCAACCCTTCAACGTCTCCGGCTCGAGCTCGGAGGGGTATCGCGCCACCCGCACCATCTCGGCCTCGCGGCTGAACGTCCCGCTCGCCGAGGTGCCCGTGAGCATCCCCGTCATCACCGCCGACTTCATCAACGACGCGGCGAGCAACGGCCAGCGCGAGGCCCTCGAGTGGCACTCCGCGGTCGAGGGCAAGTCGGTGCGCGGCTTCGACACCGCGGAGTTCTACCGGCACGGCTTCCAGCACCTGTCCGACACCCAGGGCTTCCTGATCCAGCGGATGGAGGTGGTGCGCGGACCCACGGCGGTGCTCAACGGCCCGATCCAGCCCGGCGGCGGCATCAACGTGATCACGAAACAGGCCGTGCTCGACGCCGCCTTCGGCGAGCTCCGCGCCCAGCACACCTTCGGCGAGGAGCGCTCCTACCAGTCGCTCGGCTTCGACCTCAACCTCGGCTCGCTCGGCCCGAAGGCGGACTACGGTTCGACCGCGGGCCTGCGCGTGATCACCTCCTACCAGCACGACTCCGGTCGCGCGATCGGGGTCCGCACCAACCACCAGTCCGGCATCGCGAGCCTGCGCCTCCGGCCCCTGCGCGACACGATCGTCACGTTCGAGTACTACGGCTACACGCTCGATTCCGACCGCACCGACCACCACCTCGCGGCGAACAGCGGCAACAACCAGACCATCGCCGGCGCGCCCAACGGCCGCATCCCGATCTTCGTCGCCTACGACGTGCCCTACTGGGCGAGCTGGAACGGACCGGACGGCCGGACGCCGGAGGACCTCGACGAGTTCCATGTGAACATCAATCAGAAGCTCGCCGACGGGATGTACCTCGACCTCTCGTTCAACCGCCACGACCGCAACCTGCGTTTCAAAAACACCGCGACGCATGGCAATCCAGCCGGCGGTTTCGCCCTCGTGCAGAAGCCGGCCTCGAACGGCGACGTCACCAACCCCGCCAACTTCCATCTGCGGCGCGGCCTGCGCAACGCCTTCATCGGAAACGTCACCGACCAGGTCAGCGCGCTGCTCACCTGGGCGCCCGAGATCGGCGGCGAACGCAAGCACCGCTTCCTCGCCGGCTGGCAGACCTTCGAGCAGGATCGCCGGCTTCTCTTCGCCGACGCCTTCCAGGTCGCCAACCCGACCCAGCGCTACTTCCAGTTCTTCGATCCTTCCAACTACCGCAACGAGACCCCGCGGTCGCTCGGCGTGGACTTCGGCGCGTTCTTCTACGACTTCGCCAACCCGGTCGTGAACACCGTCGAGGCCAACGAGCAGGATACGCTCTTCCTCACCTGGAACGGCAAGTGGCTCGACGACCGCCTGATCACGATGGCCGGCTGGTTCCGCACGTCGATGGAGCAGCTCCAGGGCGTGAACGGCAACGCGCCGACGAAGCGCGTGGACAACTCGAAGTCGCTGCCCCAGCTCGGCTTCGTCTACAACTTCACCGGCGACCTCGGCGTCTACGGGGCCTACACGAAGTCCTCCGCGATCAACACCAACCAGGCCCCGCCGCAGAACGACCCCGACTTCTTCTTCCCGCCCAAGTCCGGCGAGATGGCGGAGGTCGGCCTCCGCTTCGACCTCGTGGACGAAAAGGTCATCGGCTCGCTCGGATTCTACCAGATCGACCAGACCGACCTTGTCCGGATCGATTCCAGCGGCAGCCTCGTGCGCCTCGGCGATGTGCGCTCCCGGGGCGTCGACCTCGACCTCTTCGTCTACCCCGCCGCCAACTGGTCCGTGATCTTCTCCTACTCCCACAACGACAAGACCGTGCCGGTCAACCTCGCCGGCACCGCGGCCGACACCGACGAGTTCCGCAGCCCGCCCAACAAGTGGAGCGTCTGGAGCAAGTACTCGATCACCACCGGCGCGTTCGCCGGCGTGTCCTTCGGCGGCGGCTTCCGGTGGACGGAAGGCACGCCGTTCTCGCTCGGCGGCGTCAACGGCACGAACCCCGACAAGACCCGCGCCGACGTGTTCATCCAGAAACACGGCCGCATCAACGAGCGCGTGCGCTACGAGGTCGGGCTCAACATCCGCAACCTCACCGGCCGGCACAATCTGTCCAACGCCGTCGTGCTCAACTCCGCGACCTACGCCGGCGCGATCCCCGGGACGAACCGGCGCTACGAGTTCAGCACCGACCCGGAGTTCATGTTCACCTTCGGCCTGAAATACTGAACAGCCTTCGCCCCGGCGGCGTCGCCGCCGGGGCTTCCCCTTCGACACCTCGTGAGCGAACCCGCCTCCTCCACCACCCCCGCGCCCCGCGCGAATGTTTCCGCCGCGGAATCCACCCGCGAGTTCCGCCTCGCCGTCCTGCCCGGCGACGGCATCGGCCCCGAGGTCGTACGCGAAAGCCTCGCCGTCCTGCGCGAGGTGGAGCTCCGCCTCGCGCGCGTCACCTTCGCATGCCGCGAGTTCTCCGTCGGCGCGGGCGAATACCTGCGCGGCGGCGACCCGCTGCCGGCCGCCACGCTGGAGGCGTGCAAGGGATTCGACGCGATCCTCCTCGGCGCCATGGGCCTGCCCGAGGTGCGCCGGCCCAACGGCGTCGAGATGACGCCGCAGATCGACCTGCGCGAGCAGCTCGACCTCTACAACGGCGTCCGCCCGATCCGGCTCTACCACGAATCGCACACGCCGCTGAAGGGATTCGGCGCGGGCTCGATCGACCTCGTGATCATCCGCGAGAACTGCGAGGGCCTCTTCGCCGACCGCCTGACCCCGCGCCAGGCGGGTCGCGACTTCGAGACCGACACGTTGCGGATCACCCGCCGCGGGGCCGGGCGGGTGTGTCGCGCCGCGTTCGAGCTCGCGCGCCGGCGGCGGCGGCACTGCACGCTGGTCGACAAGGCCAACGTGCTCCCCTCGATGGCGTTCTTCCGCGCGGTGTTCGACGAGGTCGCGCGGGAGTATCCCGACGTCGCGACCGACCGGGTCTACATCGACGCGATGGCGCTCTTCCTCGTCCAGCGCCCGCAGAGCTTCGACGTCATGGTCACGGAGAACATGTTCGGCGACATCCTCTCCGACCTCGCGGCGGGCCTGGTGGGCGGCATGGGCATGGCGCCCTCGGCCGACATCGGCGACCGCTGGGCCGTCTTCCCACCCTCCCACGGCACGGCCCCCACGATCGCCGGAAAAAACCTCGCCAATCCGATCGCGACCATCCTCTCGGTCGCGCTCATGCTCGACTGGCTCGACCATCCCGAGACCCGCCGCGGCGCCGCCATGATCCGCGATGCGGTGGCCCGGGTCCTCGCCGAGCCCGCGAACCGCACCGCTGATCTCGGCGGCACGCTGGGGACGCGGGAGATCACCGCCAAAATCATCGCCGCGCTCCCAGCCCGGGAAATCTAAGATCTTGAAGCGAGAATCGTGAATCTCGGATTCCCGAACCGCCTGAATCCGAGATTAAAAATTCCAGATCATAGATCTCCGATCTCCGCCCCTCTCCGCCCATGCCCTCCGCCATCATCGACCTGACCCTCCCCCTCCGCCCCGGCATGCGCGGCGTCGAGCGCGAACCGAAGTTCACCGTCGAGACGAACGGCTGGAACGCCGCGACCTGGCATCTCTACTCGCACGCCGGCACGCACATGGACGCGCAGATCCATTTCGCCGCGGGGCCGGAGACGATCGACCAGCACGCCCCCGCGCGCTGCATGGGCCCGGCGTGGATCGTGCGCGTGCCGGTGTCGGAGCCGCGGACGCTGCACACCGTCGCCGGACTGGGCGCGGTCGCGGAAAAGTTCCGGGCCGGAGACAGCCTGTTGCTCCACACCGGCTGGAGCCGGCACGTGGACGACCCCGCGCTCTACCGCGACGGCCTTCCGCGGATCGGCGAGGAGCTGGCGCGTTGGTGCGTGGAGCGGCGCGTGAAGCTCCTCGGCGTCGAGGGGCCCTCGGTCGCCGACGTGAACGATCTCCGCGAGCTCACGCTCATCCACAAGATCCTCCTCGGCGGCGGCGTCACGATCGTCGAAGGCCTGACCAACCTCGAGCAACTCGCGGGAGAGCGCGTGTTCTTCGCCGCCCTGCCGCTGCGCCTGGCCGAAGGTGACGGCTGCCCCGTGCGGGCCTTCGCGATCGAGGGCGGCGGGCTGGCGGCGTTGTTCGAGGAAGCTTCCGACGGAGCGGCGGCGTCCCCGCCGCCGGTTGGATTCACGAACCCGGCGGCGGGGACGCCGCCGCTCCGCTGATCGCCATGCTCGCGCAACCCCGCTCCACGGACGATCTGAAATTCTTCGAACCTCGGGCGGAGATCGCGCGCGAGCGGAACCGCCTGCCGCACTGGGATCAGCCGGGTGGCGTGTATTTCGTCACGTTCCGGCTCGGTGATTCGATCCCGCAGGAGCGTCTGCGCGAGGGGCGGGACGAGATTGCCCCGGCCGCTCCAGAGTCATCTCACGAAAAAGAGTCGAAACACCGCCGCCTCGCCGAACGAATCGAAGCGGCACTCGACGATGGCGCTGGTTGCTGTGCGCTGCGCGATCCCGATTCGCGAACGGTCGTCGCGGACGCCCTGGCCCACTTCGACGGCGAGCGCCACTGGCGACACGCCTGGGTGATCCTGCCGAACCATGTGCATGCGCTGTTCCCCACCGTCGGGGAACACACGCACGCGCAGCTCCTGCAAGGTTGGAAGAGCTTCACCGCTCATCGCCTGGAATCACCGACACGCGGCACAGGGTCGTTCTGGATGAAGGACTACTTCGACCGCCTCGTGCGCGACGCGGATCACTTCTGGCGCTGCACGCGCTACATCCGCCGCAACCCCGCGAAAGCCCGGCTGG
>DAIPIQ010000051.1:0-21891 GCA_036770745.1 Opitutaceae bacterium
GCGCGGCTCAGATTTCGTAGGCGGGGAGCTGCTTGTCCACCGTCACCTTGTCGAGTTTGGCGAAGGCGGGCAGGCCGTGCTCGAACGCCACCTGGGTCTCGCCCTGGATGAGCGGGGTGGCGTAGCGGATGAACTGGTGGTTCATGGAAACGCCGTCCTCGTTGATCCACTCGCGGGGGAGCTTTTTCACGCCGTTGGCGATGTCGGAGAGGGGCGCGAGGCCGGTCTCGACGGTGTAGTGGTCGGCGTCGCCGCGGAGGAGGGTGACCATCTTGTCGGTCTCGCCGCGGATGGCGGCCTTGACCGCCCATTTGCCGGCCAGCTCGGCTTCGTCGGCATCGGTCTTGGAGCCGATGTGGGCGGCGGCGCGCTGGGCCATGCCGAACTTCACCGTGCGGCACTTGATGCCGGGGAGGTTCTGCTCGACGAGGGACTGGAGGTAGTCGCCGGCGCCGCCCAGCTGGGCGTGGCCGAAGGCGTCCATCTTGTCCTCGGCGGCGACGTAGTTGCCGTCGGCGTCGACGAGGCCTTCGCCGACGACGATAAGGCAGAACTTCTCGCGCTTGAGCACACGTTGCACGTCGGCGACGAATTTCTCGGTGCTGAAGGCGACCTCGGGAAGGTAGATGAGATGGGGGGCGTCGTGCGGGTAGTCGCGGCGTTTGGCGAGGGCGGCGCCGGCGGCGATCCAGCCGGCGTTGCGGCCCATGACCTCGACGATTTGCACGAGGTCGTGCTGGCCCATGGCGGCGTTGTCGCAGGCGATCTCGCGGATGGTGGTCGAAATATACTTGATGACGGAGCCGTAGCCGGGGGTGTGGTCGGTGGAGACGAGATCGTTGTCGATGGTCTTCGGGATGCCGATCACGCGGAGGGCGTAGCCCTGCTGCTGGGCGAGCTTGGAGATCTTGTCGGCGGTGTCCTGGGAATCGTTGCCGCCGGCGTAGAAGAAGTAGCGGATGTTGTGGGCCTTGAAGACCTCGAGCACGCGGTCGAAATCGGCCTGTTTCTTGAGCTTGTAGCGGCAGGTGCCGAGGGCGGCGCCGGGCGTGTGCTTGAGGGCGCGGATCGTCTGCTGGGATTCGGAGGCGAGGTCGATGAAATCCTCGTTGAGGATCCCGAGCACGCCGTTGAGCGAACCGTAGATCTCCTCGATGCACTCGTGATTGAGGGCCTCCGTGACCGCGCCGGCCACACTGGCGTTGATGACGGCGGTCGGGCCGCCTGACTGCCCGATCAAGCAATTGCCGGTGAGTTCAGACATGTTCGGAAGGTTCGTGGTATGGGAAAGTTACGAAGGAACACGGAGGCAAACCCGAGCCCTTCGGAACTGGCAAACCCTAAATCCCCGGCGGCGCCGGTCGCGGCGCGTCGGCCCGCGAAAGCCGGCGCTCGGCGCGGTAGGCGCGCGGCGAGGCGCCGATCTTGCGCGAGAAGAGGCGCGAAAAGTACAGCGGGTCGTCGTAGCCGAGCGCCCCGGCGATCTCGGCCACGGTGTGGTCCCGCGTCTCCAGCAGTTCGCAGGCGCGCTGGAGCCGCAGCCGGATGTGGAACTCGACCGGCGTGGTGTTGAGCTGACGTTTGAACACGGCCGAGAAGTGCGGGACCGAGAGCCCCGCCTGCGCGGCCATCTCGCGGACGGTGATGGGCCGGTCGAGGTTGGCCCGGAGGAAGACGAGCGAGCGCAGGATCCGCGATTCGGTGTGGCGGCGGCGCGCCCGCGGCGAGCGCCGCAGGGTCAGACCCAGACCAAGGAGTCGCGCGAAGCCCGTGCTCAGGCCGACGAGCTCCGCATCGGAGTAGCCGCCGAGCACGTAGCGGTAGCATTCCTCGAAGGCGTCGCGCAGCAGTTCGACTTCCGGCACCCAGAAGCGGGGCCCGATGGACTCGACGCCGAGGGCCCGGAGGTGATCCGGTGCCCGCGCCCCGGTGAAGTGGAACCAGAAGAGGGACCACGGATCGTCCATCTCGGCCTCGTAGGCATGGGCGACCCGCGGAGGGAGGATGACGCAGTGGCCCTTGTGCAGGTGCAGGAGCGTCGGGCCGATGCGGACCCGGCCGCGGCCGGCGAGGCAGACGATCAGGATGTGCTCGGCCCGCCCCTCCGGGCGCGAGACGAAGTGCCCGGCGACGTGCTCGAAGTGTCCGATGTGGGTGACGCAGAGGTCGCGGCTCACCGGGAGCGAGCGGGCCCGCGCGACCACCGCCGGGGGCAGGATGGTGAGGCGTTCACCGCGGAAACCTTCGGCGAGACGCAGGGGTCGGTTTTTCACGATTCTTGATAGGATGATCCATATGAATCCGACAAGAATCCATTCCCGAGTCCCGGGCCGCGGGCTATTCTCGACGCAGTTCCCCGCTCCCCATGTCCGTCGCCCCGCTGGATATCGCCCTCTTCGTCGTCTTCTTCTGCGCCGTGCTCGGTCTGAGCACGTGGAAGAGCCGTCGCGAGGCCGGCACGGCGGATTTCTTTCTCGCGGGCCGGCGGCTCACCTGGCCGCTGATCGGGATTTCGATCGTCGCGGCCAACATCTCGACCGAGCAGTTCGTCGGGATGGCGGGGCAGGGCGCCGGCTCCGTCGGACTCGCCGTCAGCGCGTGGCAGCTCGTGGGCGCGGCCGGGATCGTGGTCATCGCCTTCACCCTGCTGCCGCGCTTCCTCCGCGCGGGCATCTACACGATGCCGGAGTTTCTCGAGTACCGCTACAGCGGCCTCGCCCGGGGGCTGATGGCGGTGCTCACCTTCGTCATCTACGTGGCGGTGCTGCTCGCCGCGGTGCTCTACTCGGGCGGCCTCACGCTGCAGACCATCGTCGGCGTCCCGATGGTGCCGACGATCTGGTTCATCGGGATCGTCGCGCTGCTTTACACCGCGCGCGGCGGGCTCACCGCGATCGCCTGGGCCGATCTCGTGCAGGGGATCGCCCTGCTGGCCTGCGGGGTGGCGACCTTCGCACTGGCGCTGCACGCCTGCGGCGGCTGGGACGCCTTCACCGCCACGAGCGGCGACAAGCTCCATCTGCTGCTGCCGGCCGACAACCCCGACCTTCCGTGGACCGGCGTGTTCTCCGGGATGTGGATCGTGATCCTCTACTACTGCGGCCTCAACCAGTTCATCGTGCAGCGCAACCTCGCGGCGCGTTCGCTGCGCGACGGGCAGCTCGGCGTGATCTTCGCCGGGGCCCTCTGGCTGCTCGTCCCGTTCGTCATCGTGATGCCCGGGATCATGGCCGGGCAGCTCTACCCCGAGGCGGTCGGGGCGCGGGCCGACAGCGCCTACCCGACGCTCATCCGTGAGCTGATGCCGACGGGATTGCGCGGGCTGATGCTCGCCGCGATCGCCGGGGCGGTGATCTCGACGCTCGCTTCGCTGATCAACTCCGCCTCCACCATCTTCACGATCGACATCTACCAGCGGCTGTTCCGGCCGGCGGCGGACGAGCGCCGGCTCCTGCGGGTGGGCCGCGTCGTTACGATTGTCGCGGTCGTGGCCGGCTGCCTGATCGCGCCGCGCCTGGCCGATCCGCGCTTCGGGGGAGTCTTCCAGTACATCCAGCTATTCCAGGGCTACATCTGGCCCGGGGTGGTGGGGGCCTTCGTGGTCGCGTTCGTCCTGCCGCGCGCCCCCGCTGCGGCGGGAGTGTTCGCCCTCCTCGCCGGCCCGGTGGCCTACGGGATCCTTCAATCCACCCAGGTCGCGCCCGGCGCCCCGGGGGGGCACTCGCTGCACTTCCTCGTCCAGGTCTTCCTCGCGTTCGTGATCGTGGTCGCGGGGATGGGCCTGATCACCGCGCTGCGTCCCCTCCCGGAGCCGCGACGCCTGCCCGAGCGACCCGAGATGGCCGTGCCCACCGAACCGGTCGTCAAGCTCGCCGGCGGCCTCGTCCTCGCGGGCGTCGCCGCGCTCTTCGTCGTCTTCCGCTGATCCCCGCATGCCCGCGCCCGTCACCGCCCGCCTCGAGTGCCTCACGCTGCCGACCTACCCGGTCGGCGAGCCGGAGCGCAACCCGCTCTTCTTCGAGCGGCGCGTCTACCAGGGCTCGAGCGGCCGGGTCTATCCGGTCCCCTTCATCGACAAGGTCCACGACGAGGCGCGGCCGGTCGCCCATGCCGCCGCGCATCTGGAAAATGAATACGTCCGCCTCGTCCTCCTTCCGGAGATCGGCGGGCGGATCCTCGTCGGCCAGGACAAGCGCAACGGCGACTTCGATTTCTTCTACCGGCAGGACGTGATCAAACCGGCCCTGGTGGGCCTCGCCGGGCCGTGGGTCTCCGGCGGCGTGGAGTTCAACTGGCCGCAGCACCACCGGCCGGGCACGTTCCTCCCGACCGACGTCTTCATCGAGGAGGAGCCCGACGGCGCGCGCACCGTCTGGATGAGCGAGCACGACCCGATGCACCGCCTCAAGGGAATGCACGGCCTGCGGTTGCGGCCGGGCTCCGCGCTGATCGAGGTGCGGGTGCGGCTCTTCAACCGCACTCCGCTCGCGCGGACCTTCCTTTGGTGGACGAACATCGCGGTGCGCGTGCACGACGCCTGCCAGTCGTTCTTTCCGCCGGACGTGCGCTACGTCGCCGATCACGCGGTGCGTGCGCAGTCCGCCTTCCCCGTCGCCGACGGGGTCTACTACGGCGTGGACTACGCCGCGCGGCCGGGTGCGAACGACCTGCGCTGGTACAAGAACATCCCCGTGCCCACGAGCTACATGGTCTGCGATTCCGCGCACGCCTTCCTCGGGGCCTGCGACCACGCCGCCGGGGGCGGCTTCGTCCACGTCGCGGACCGTCGGATCGCCCCGGGGATGAAGCAGTGGACGTGGGGCGACCACGCCTTCGGCCACGCCTGGGACCGCGAACTCTCCGACACCGGCGAGCCCTACGTCGAGCTGATGGCCGGCGTCTACACCGACAACCAGCCCGACTTCTCCCACCTCGCCCCCTACGAGACGAAGACCTTCTCGCAGTTCCTCTGGCCGCTCCGCGGGATCGGCCCGCTCCATGCCGCCAGCGAGCGCGCGGGCCTCCGTCTCGGGGTGGGGGAGGGCGCCCGCCTCGAGGTCGGGGCGGCGGCCCCGACCCCGCTCGAGGGCGCCCGCCTCGTCCTGCGCGAGGGCGATCGCGTGCTCTTCGACGTCCGCACCGACCTCCTCCCCGGGTTCCCGTATCGGGAAGACGGGTACCGGATGGCCGGTGATCGCGTCGACGCGCTTTCGCTGGAGCTCTACGCGGCGGACGGCGCGCCGGTGCTCGCCTTCCGCCCGCCCGGGCCGGCCGCCGACGCGCCGCGTCGCGCGGTCGCCACCGAGCCGCCACCGCCCGCGCAGGCCCTCTCCGGCGACGAACTCTTCCACATCGGGGAGCACCTCGAGAAGTACCGCCACCCGACCCGTGAGCCGGAGCCATGGTGGCAGGAGGCGCTCGCGCGCGATCCGGGCGACGCCCGTTGCCACCTCGCGCTCGGGCGCCGGCTGCTGCGGGGCGGGCGGTTGGAGGCCGCGGCCGCGCACTTCACGGGCGCGATCGGGCGGACGACCGCGCGCTCCCTCAACCCCCTCGACGGCGAGGCGCACCACCAGCTCGGCCTCGTGCGCCGGTTGCAGGGCCGTTTCGACGAGGCGCGGGACTTCCTCGCCAAGGCTGCATGGAGCTTCGCCTGGCGCGCCGCCGCCGGTTACGAGCTCGCAACGCTGGAGAGCCGCCTCGGGCGATTCGACGCCGCGCTCGGGCATCTGGAGGACGCGCTCGACCACAACCGCGGCAACAACAAGGCGTGGGTCCTCCGGGCCGCGCTTCTGCGGCGCAAAGGCGCCTCCGCGGAGGCCGGGGCGATCCTCCGCGACCTGCTCGCCCGGGATCCGCTCGACCACTGGGCGCGTCACGAGGAGGCGCTCGCTTCGGGTGATTTCGCGACCTTCCTCCGCCTCTCCCGCAACGACGCCCAGACCGCGCTCGACGTCGCGTACGATTATGCCGACGTGGGACTGGTCGCCGAGTCGCTCGGCCTGCTCCGCCGCCACCTCGCCCATCCCGTCGCGGCTTCTGCCGTGCCCAATCCGCTCGGGCGCTCGCCGTCGGTCGCCTACACGATCGCGTGGCTCGCCTCGGGCGCGGCCGGCCCCTCGCCCGAGGCGCCGGGTCCGGAGCTCCTCGCGGCCGCGCGCGCCCAGGCCCCGGATTATTTCTTCCCGTCGCGGCTGCACGAGCAGCTCGTGCTGGAGTGGGCCCGGGCGCAGCCGGGCCCGGATCCACTCGCGGCCTACGCGCTCGGCAACCACTTCTTCGACCGGCGCCGCCGCGAGGACGCGATCGAGGCCTGGGAGTGCTCGGTCGCGGAGGGCGCGGCGTTCGCGACGGTCCACCGCAACCTCGGCCTCGCCCGCTGGAACGTACGCCGCGACGCCGCCGGGGCCCGCGCGGCCTACGCCCGCGCCCGCACGCTCGACCCGCACGACTCCCGCCTGCTCTACGAGGAGGACCAGTTGCGCAAGCGCCTCAGCGATCCTCCCGCCTCGCGGCTCGCGACCCTGGAGGCCCACCGCGCACTCGTCCTCGACCGCGACGCGACCGCGGTTGAGCTCGCCGGTCTCTACAACCTCCTCGATCAACCCGCGCGCGCGCTCGAGCTGCTGGAGTCGCGTCGCTTCCACCCTTGGGAGGGCGGGGAGGGGCTCGTGTTGCGTCAATACGGCGCCGCCCGGCTCCGCCTCGCCGAGCTCGCGCTCGAGGACGGGCGGGTCGACGACGCCCTCGCGCACCTCGGGCACGCGTTCGCGCCGCCGGCCTCGCTCGGCGAGGCCCGCCACCTCCACCAGTCCTGCGCCGATCTCCACCACGCCCGGGGGCGCGCCCTGCGCGCCGCCGGGCGCGAGGCGGAGGCGCGGGAGGATTTCGAACGCGCCGCCGCCGCGTCGGGGGATTTCAAGGACATGGGCGTGGTCGCACACAGTCCGATGACCTGCTTCCGCGCCCTCGCGTTGCGCGAGCTCGGCCGCGAGGCGGAGGCGACCCGCCTGTTCGAGGACCTGCGGAGCTTCGGCGAGGCGCGCCTCGGACGTCCCGAACCGATCGATTATTTCGCGACCTCGCTCCCCGACCTCCTCGTCTTCGAGGAGGATCGTGCGACCCGCTGGGACGCCGACCACCGCCTCCTCGTCGCGCTCGCCTGCTTCGGCCTCGGCCGGGTCGAGGACGCGCGGGCGCATCTGGAGCGGTTTCTCGCCGTCGACAACACCGACCTGCACGCCGCCGCGCTCCAGCGGTGGCTCGCCCCCGAGACCGTGCCCGCCTGATCCCCCTTTTCCCAAACCCGGGAGACCGGTCCGCACCGGCCTCTCCAACCACCCCCAAGAACATGAAAAACCGAAAGACCCCGACCAGGTTGATCCTCGCGCTGGCGCTCGCCGGCACGTCCGTCCACGCCCAAGTCACCCCGACGCCCTCGACCCCGATCCCGCCCGAATCCGAGGAGGATGTGATCGAGCTCTCGCCCTTCGAAGTCAGCGAAGACGACTCCGTCGGCTACTCCGCCAACAGCACGCTCGCCGGCACGCGGCTCAACACCGCCCTGCGCGACATCGGCGCCTCGATCAGCATCGTCACCCCCGAGTTCATGGCCGACACGGCCTCGACCAACGTCGCCGAGCTGCTCGTCCTTACGACCGGCACGGAGGTCGGCGGAATCCACGGCAACTTCGCCGGCGGCGAACAGACCGCGGGCCGTCCCAACCAGAGCGAGGCGCGCGAGAACCCGCAGAACAACCAGCGCGTCCGCGGCATCGGGGCGGCCTCCAACACCCGGGACTTCTTCCTCACCGACATCCCGTTCGACTCCTACAACACCTCGCGCGTCACGATCAACCGCGGCCCGAACTCCCTTCTCTTCGGCGTCGGCAACCCCGCCGGCATCATCGACGCAACCCTCAGCAAGGCGCTGCTCGGCCGCGACCGCACCGAGATCGCTCTGCGAATGGGCTCGAACGACTCCCACCGCACGACCCTCGACCTCAACCGCGTTCTTGTGAAGAACCGGCTCGCCGTCCGTTTCGCCTCGGTCCTCGAGCGCAACAACTACGACCAGGACCCCGCCTTCGATCGCAAGCGCCGGGTCTACGGCACGGTGGAGGCCGTGCTCCGCGACGGCCGGCGCGGCGGCTGGCTCGGCCGCGGTTCGGTGCGCGTGACCGGGGAGGCCGGCGACTCGCAGTCGACGCCGGTCAACGTCGTCCCGCCGATCGACGCGTTCAGCATCTTCTTCCAGCCGCCCGATCCCGCGATCGACGCCCTTCCGGGCATCCCCCTCAGCCCGACGCTCATTCCGGGCAACCCCGGCTTCATCTGGTCTCCGCGGGTGACGGTCGACAATCGCGCCACCTCGACGTCGATCCCCCAGAACAACGGCGTCTACTACGCCGTCCCCTACTTCATCCAGATCCCCCTGGTCTTCGACTCGCCCGGCCAGATCGAGCCCGGATACACGACCGCCAACCCCGCGCTCTCCGGCATCTCCGGGATCATGGGCCGGATCCGCTACACCCCCGCCCGGAACGGTCGCGGCGCGATGGACCACATCTCCACGATCTCCTCCTACACCCAGCTTCCCGGCTTCACCACGCCATCCCTGCAGGACCGTCGGATCTTCGACTACCGCAAGCGCCTCATCTCGGGTGAGAGCAACTCGATCGACCAGAGCTTCGGGGCCGGCTCGATCGCCTTCACCCAGGAGCTGTTCGACCGGCACGGCGGCATCGAGATCGCCTACGACTGGCAGAAGACGCGCTCGACCCGGGAGCTGCCCTTCTCCTTCGGCCAGAACGGCGCGGGCAACGGCCAGTCCGACGTCTACATCGATGTCTCCCGCTTCCTCAGCAACGACCAGCCCAACCCCAACCTCGGGCGCCCGTTCATCCAGCAGCTCGGCCTCACCCGCCGCGAGCAGTTGCGCGAACGCGAGTCCGCCCGCGCCACCGCCTTCTACCGCCTCGATCTGGAGGACGACGGCCGCAGGCTCTTCGGCCTGCCGCTCGGCAACCACACCCTCACCGCGCTCTACACCACCCAGGTCGTCGATGCCCGCAACGACAACTTCGCCATGGCTTGGGAGAGCGACACCCGGAATCTGAACTCGACCGTCTTCCAGTCGACGATCGCCGACAACTTCCGACGCACGCCCGTGCTCATCCAGTACGTCGGCCCCTCGGTGCTCAACGCCGCCTCGATCGCCGACGTGCGCATCACCGACACGTTCTCCGGCCGCCTTCCGGCCGACGGCGACCGCCATCGGGTGACGTTCTTCGACACCGTCGCCGCCCGCCTCGAGACCGAGGAGCTTTGGATCCGCCGCTTCCTCAACGGCGGCTCGCTCTCCCGGCAGGAGATCGACTCGCAGTCCGTCAGCCTCAAGAGCGACTTCTTCTCCAACAACATCGTCTCCGTCATCGGCTGGCGCTGGGACCAGCTCCAGACCTTCGCCAACGAATCCAACACCCGTCTGCCCGACGGCACCCTCGATCCCGACTTCCGGCTCGACTCCAGTCCCAACCTCGACGAGCAGGGCGACAACTTCACCTGGAGCGTGGTCGGCCGCTATCCCACCCGCCTGCTTCCCGACCTGCCGTGGGGCGTCGAGGCGAGCGCCTACTTCAACAAGTCGGGCAACTTCAACCCGGTGAACGTCCGCTCGAACCTCAACGGCGAGATCATCCCCGCTCCCTCCGGCAACACGAAGGAGTACGGCGTGCTCCTCGAATTCCTCCAGCGCCGCGCCTCGCTCCGGCTGAACTGGTTCCGCACCGATCAGGCCAACTCCTCCAACAACGCCCAGGGTGCGACCGGCTCGCTCTTCAACTTCCCCAACTTCATGACCAGCCGCTACCGCGCGGCCGAGACCCAGGGCATCGCCTTCGCCGACATCCCCGGCGTCACCGCCGCCGGCTACTCGTCCTACCAGCAGCTCTACCAGGCCTTCTTCCAGCTCCTTCCCGAGCCGACGAACACGATCAAGAACATCCGCTTCGACGAGACCGGCACGCTCCGCTCCAACGGCATCCCCGGCCTCACCGACATCAGCAACCTCGAGGCCGAGGGCTTCGAGGCCGAGCTCGTCGGCCAGCTCAGCCGCCGCCTGCGCGTCTCCGTCAACATCGCCCGTCAGCAGACCGTGGTCGACGGCTCCGCCCGCCTCACGAAGGAGGTGGCCGACGCCGTCTTCGCCAACATGGAGCGCCTCAACCTGCTGGGCATCGACCAGGGCCCCGCACTCCCGGAGCGGATGACGGCGTCGCGCCGCTTCACCCTCGACATCGCCACCCCGCTCGCCGCCACGGTCGCGCGCGACGGCGCCGTCTCCCAGGAACAACGCGAGTGGCGCGCCAACTTCGTCGCCACCTACGACCTCAAGGGGGTCGGCGTCCCGATCCTCGACAAGATGAGCGTCGGCACCGCCGTGCGCTGGCAGTCCCGCATCGCGATCGGCAATCCGTTCCTCACCGGCGAACGGCTCAAGCAGAAGCTCGTCGACAACGACCCCGCGCTCACCAGCACGAGCCAGATCCCCGACAACGATCCGCTCATGCAGACGCAGTTCCCCGATCTGGAGAACCCGTTCTTCGGTCCGGAGGAGCTCACCGGCGACTTCTGGCTCTCCTACCGCACGCGGCTCAACGACAAGATCGACTGGCGTCTTCAGCTCAACGTCCGCAACGCCTGGGGCAACGGCGACGACATCCCCGTCTCGGCCAACCCCGACGGGACGCTCGCCGTGATCCGCATCCCCAACGAGACGCGCTGGTTTCTCACCAACACCTTCTCGTTCTGAGCCGCATGATGCCGCGGATTCATCGTCTGGATTCCCTCCCGCGCCGTTTCCGACGCGTCGCGGGCGGGTTGTTCGGGAGTCTCGCCGTCGCCCTGGGGTGGGGCGACGGCGCCGCCGCGACCACCCCGAACATCGTGGTGATCCTCACCGACGACCTCGGCTTCGGCGACCTCGGCGGCTACGGAGCCGATCCCGCCGTGATCCCGACGCCGCACCTCGACCGCCTCGCGGCCGAATCCCGGCGCTTCACCCGGGCCTATGCGCCCGCCTCCACCTGTACGCCCACCCGCTACTCGATGATGACGGGCGAGTACGCCTGGCGGCGCCCGCCCGCGCAGACGTCGATCCTCGACGGAGACGCGCCGCTCGCCATCGAGGCCGGTCGTCGCACGCTGCCCGCACTCCTGCGCGAGGCGGGTTATGTCACGGCGCTGGTGGGCAAATGGCACCTGGGTCTCGGCGAGGCGGGGCGACCGGTGGACTTCAACGGGCGCATCGCGCCGGGGCCGCTCGAGGTCGGCTTCGATTCCGCGTTCTTCATCCCGGCGACGGTCGACCGCGTGCCCTGCGTCTACATCGACGACCATCGCGTCTTCGGCCTCGATCCGGCCGACCCGATCCGTGTGAGCTACTCCACGCCGCTGCGCGAGGAACCGATCGGCCGCGAGCGTCCGGAGCTCATGCGGGTCCCGACCGATGGTCAGCACAGCGATACGATCCTCAACGGCATCGGGCGCATCGGCTTCATGAGCGGCGGCCGCACCGCGCGGTGGAAAGACGAGGACATCGCCGATGTGATCGTGCGGCGCGCCGTCGCCTTCCTCGAGCGTCAGCGACCCGGCCGGCCCTTCTTCCTCAACTTCGGCACCCACGACCCGCATGCCCCGCGCATCCCCCATCCGCGTTTCCTCGGAAGCAGCAAGGCGGGACCGCGGGGAGACGTCATCGTGCAGATCGACTGGTGCGTCGGCGAGCTGCTCGCCGCGCTCGAACGCGCGGGGCTCGCGGAGAACACCCTCGTCCTCTTCACCAGCGACAACGGTCCCGTGGTGATCGACAGCTATCGCGACGGCTCCGACGAGGCCCTCGGCGATCATCGCCCCGCCGGCCCGCTGCGGGGCGGCAAGTACTCGGTCTTCGAGGGTGGCGCCCGCGTGCCGTTGCTCGTGCGCTGGCCCGGGCGGGTGACTCCGGGCGTGACCGACGCCATGATCAGCCTGATGGATCTTCCCGCGACGCTCGGCGCGCTCGTCGGCCGGCCCGCCCGGCCGGACGACAGCCCCGACAGCCTCGACCTGCGCGGGGCCTTGCTCGGTGGCCCCGAGGGCGGGGTGCGCGAGGAGATCGTCGTCCAGGGGCTCAACCACCTCGCGTTGCGTCAGGGCGACTGGAAGTTCATCCCGCCCAATCGTCCGGCCGGCACCCCGCGTCCGAGGGACGTCCGCATGGCCGAGACGGTCGTCACCGAACCGCTCCTCTTCGACCTCGCCGCCGATCCCGGCGAGAGCCGCAACCTCGCCGCCGCCCACCCGGAGCGCGTGCGCGCCATGGAGCGGCGCCTCGAACAACTGCACGCCGTTCGTTCCGTCTCGAACAGCCTCCCGCCGGGCTCGCCGCATCCGGAGACGCCATGACCGCCGTCCGCTCCTTTCTCGCCGCCGCGTTGACCGTCGCCGCCTCGGGCTTCGCCGCGGATCGCCTCCCGCTCGACGGGGAATGGCGTTTCGCCCTCGACCGCACCGACGCCGGCCTCGCCGAGGGCTGGGCCGCTCGCGAGCTGCCCGAACGCGTGCGCCTCCCCGGCCTCCTCACCGCCCAGGGGCACGGCGATCCGGTCACTCCGGACACCGCGTGGACCGGCACGTCGTGGGCCGCCGACGGCGGCGGCGCGCGTCCGCTCTGGAAAGACGAGCCCGGCCTCGGAGAGTGGCGTCGCGAGGTGGATCCAAAAATCCCCTACATCCTCCAGCCGCCCCGTCATTACGTCGGCGTCGCCTGGTACCAGCGCGCGATCGAGATCCCGCGTGCTTGGGCGGACCAACGCATCGAGCTCCACCTCGAGCGTCCGCATTGGGAGACGCGCGTCTTCCTCGACGGGCGCGAGATCGGCAGGGGCGACAGCCTCGCTACGCCCCACGTCCACCACCTCGGCACGGGGCTCGCTCCGGGGCGACACACCCTCGCCGTCCGGGTCGACAACCGGATGATCGTCGATGTCGGCGTCAACAGCCACAGCGTCTCCGACCATACCCAGGGCAACTGGAACGGCATCGTCGGCCGGATCGAACTGCGCGCGAGGCCGACCGTCCGACTCGACGACGTCAGGGTGTTTCCCGCCGTGTCCACGCGCTCCGTCCGCATCGAGATCGACCTGGCCGGCGGACGGGAGGGCGAGATCGATGCGCTCGTCACGCCCGACCGCGCGGACGCCGGTCCCTTCACCGCCATCGCCCGCGCGACGACGAGCGGCGGCCGCGCGGTGCTTGATCTCGACCTCGGGCCGGACGCCCGCGTGTGGGACGAGTTCGACCCGCACCTCTACCGGCTGCACCTCACGCTGACCTCGCCCGTCGGGGTGGAAAGGCGCGTGCTGCGTTTCGGCCTGCGCGAGGTCTCGACCGCGGGCACGCGCATCACCCTCAACGGGCGGCCGATCTTCCTCCGCGGCACGCTGGAGTGCGCGATCTTCCCGCGCGACGGGCATCCGCCGACCGATGTCGCCGCATGGCGCCGCATCCTCCGCATCTGCCGCGACCACGGGCTCAACCACATCCGCTTCCATTCGTGGTGTCCGCCCACGGCCGCCTTCGAGGCGGCCGACGAGCTGGGATTCTACCTGCAAGTGGAGGCCTCCTCCTGGGCCAACGACGGCGCGGAGATCGGCGGCGGTCGTCCGCTCGACGCCTGGATCGAGGCCGAGACCGGGGCCATCCTGCGCGCCTACGGCAACCATCCGTCCTTCCTCCTCATGGCCTACGGCAACGAGCCGGCCGGCGCCTCGCACAAGGAGTGGCTGCAGGCGTGGGTCGCGCGCTGGAAGGCCCGCGATGCGCGCCGCCTCTACACCACCGGCGCGGGTTGGCCCGTGCTGCCCGGCAGCGATTTCCACAACCCGTCGCAGCCGCGCATCCAGCGCTGGGGCGCCGGGCTCGACTCGATCATCAACGCCCGCCCGCCCGCCACCGACTTCGACTGGAGCGAGTGGGTGCGCAAGAATCCCGATGCGCCCGGCATCAGCCACGAGATCGGGCAGTGGTGCGTGTATCCGAATTTTGGGGAGATCCCGAAGTACGACGGGTTCTTCAAGGCCCGGAACCTCGAGATCTTCCGCGAGACGGCCCGCCGCAACGGCCTGCTCGATCAGGCGGCGGACTTCCTCCACGCCTCGGGCCGGCTGCAGACGCTCTGCTACAAGGCCGACATCGAGGCGGCGCTGCGCACGCCCGGGTTCGGCGGCTTCCAGTTGCTCGACCTCCACGACTTCCCCGGCCAGGGCACCGCGCTCGTCGGCGTGCTCGATGCGTTCTGGGAACAGAAGGGCTACGTGACACCCGCCGAGTACCGCGAGTTCAGCGGCCCGATCGTGCCGCTGGTGCGGCTTCCGCGGATGATCCACACCGCCGGCGAACGCGTGATCGGCACGGCCCTGCTCTCCCACTTCGGCCCTGCGGCCGTGCGCGGGCCCGTTCTTTGGGAACTGACCGGGAGCGATGGCACGGTGCTCGGCGCCGGCGAACTGGCCGGCGGGCGCATCCTCGAGCCGGGTGACCTCCACGAGCTGGGCGCGCTCGACGTCCCGCTCCGGGCCGATCTTCCGGCCGGGCGGCTCCACCTGCTCCTGACGGTGCCCGGCGCCGGTGCGCGCAACCGCTGGGATCTCTTCGTCTATCCGCCCCCGCGCGAGACGCCGACGCCCCCCGGCGTGCGGATCACGCGCGAACTGGACGCGGCATCGGTCGCGCACCTCGAAGCGGGCGGCTCGGTCTTCTGGATGCCGCCCGCAGCGAGCATCCGGCCCGATCCGGTGACGGGTCCGGTGATGCTCGGTTTCTCCTCGATCTTCTGGAACACCGCGTGGACCAACCGACAGGCCCCCCACACGCTCGGCATCCTCTGCGCTCCGACCCATCCGGCGCTGGCGGATTTCCCGACCGAGGCGCACGGCAACTGGCAGTGGTGGGAGATCGTGAAGGACACCACGCCGTTCATCCTCACCGCGCATCGCGGGTTGCGCCCGATCGTGCAGGTGATCGACGACTGGTTCACCAACCGCCGGCTCGGCCTCGTCTTCGAGGCGCGCGTGGGCCGCGGCAAACTGCTCGCCTGCGCTGTCGATCTCACCGGCGATCTCTCAGCCCTTCCTGTGCGCCGCCAACTTCGCGCCAGCCTGCTCGCCTATGCGGGTGGCCCGTCGTTTCAACCCACGATGGAGTTCACGCTCGACGATGTGCGCGCGCTGGTCACCGAGAACTAGGGCGGCGCTGCTCGCCGGCCTCTTCGCCGCGTCGACCGGGGCGACGGCGAACGCACCCGCCTTCGTCGCCTTCTTCGAGCTGCGGGCGGCGCTCGAGCGGCGCTGGCCCGACAACCGCACGATCACGATCGTCTGCCATGGCCACAGCGTGCCGGCGGGCTACGCGCGCACGCCCGTCGTGCGCCCGCTCGACGCCTACCCGCACCTGCTGCGCGCCGGACTCGCCGAGCGCTTCCCTCACGCCGTCGTCAATGTGATCGTCACCGCGATCGGCGGGGAAGACTCCGAACAGGGCGCCGCCCGCTTCGCCCGCGACGTCCTCGCGCTCCGGCCCGACCTCGTGACGATCGACTACGCGCTCAACGACCAGCGCATCGGCCTCGAACGCGCCGAACGCGCCTGGCGCGCGATGATCGAGGCCACGCTCGCGCAGGGCGGCGCGTTGCTTCTGTTCACTCCGACTCCCGACAGCCGGGCGAAGTTGCACGACCCCGAGGATCCGCTGCGCCGGCACGCCTCCCGCGTCAGGGCGCTCTCCGAGGAGTACCGGGTCGGCCTCGTGGACAGCCTCGCCGCCTTCCAAAGGCACGTCGACGCGGGCCGACGGCTCGACGACCTCCTCGCCCAACCCAACCACCCCAACGCCGCCGGCCACGCGCTCGTCGCCGCCGAGCTTCTGCGCTGGTTCCCCGTCGCGCCTCGCTCGCCATGAAGCTCCCGCCGATTTACCTCTGCCTCCTGTCCGCTCCGCTCGCCCTCGTCGCGCAAAGCCCGACGCTCGACCTCGCGGGCACATGGGAGGTTTCCCTCGTCGATCCCGCCTCCGCGCCCGCGCGCTGGCAGCCGATCCGGCTCCCCGGCACGCTCGACGACGCCGGAATCGGCGAACCGCTCGCGCTCGAGCCCGAGCTCACCCTGCCCGTGCTCACGCGCCTCCAGCGAAAGGTGACCCACGTCGGCCCCGCCTGGTACCGGTGCACCGTCGAAATCCCCGCCGACTGGAAGGGCCGCACGATCGTCCTCGAGCTCGAACGCGTCCTCTGGGAGTCGCGCGTCTTCATCGACGGCCGACAGATCAGCCGGGCCGACAGCCTCACCACGCCGCACCGCCACGACCTCACCGCGCTCCTCCGGCCCGGTTCGCGGCACGAGATCGTTCTGCGCATCGACAACCGGGAGATCCATCCGGACCTCAGCCTCCACGGCCGGGCCTACGTCGGCGCGCTCGACGGGCCGATGGCGCACGCCTACACCAACCACACCCAGATCATGTGGAACGGCGTGCTCGGTCGCATCGGCCTCCGCGCCGAGAAACCCGATTCGCTTCGCGCCCTCCACGTGACGCCGCGCCTCACGCCAAGGCCCGCGCTCACGCTCCGCACCGCCGTCGCCCCGCGCAGCGCCTCCGACCGCGCCTGCCGCCTCGTCCTGCGCCGCGCCGGCTCCGCCGAGGTCGTCGCAGGGCGTGATGCCGTCTTTGACGCCGACGGTCGACTCGAGTGGGAACTCCCGCTCGACGTCGCGATCACGCCGTGGGACGAGTTCTCACCCGCCCTCTACGAACTGGTCGCCACGCAAGGCGAGGGCGCCGAGGTCCGGACCCTCGAGGCCACCTTCGGTTTCCGCGAAGTCGCCGCCCGGGGGCGCGAGCTCCAGCTCAACGGCCGCCGTCTCTTCCTGCGCGGCAACCTCGAGTGCGCGATCTTCCCGCTCACCGGCCAGCCGCCGACCGATCTCGACGCGTGGAAGCGACTCTTCAGCACCGCCAAGGAGTGGGGCCTCAACCACCTGCGGTTCCACTCCTGGTGCCCGCCCGGGGCCGCGTTCACCGCCGCGGATCAACTCGGGCTTTACCTCCAGGTCGAGCTGCCCAACTGGACGCTGGGCATCGGCCGGAACGAGACGACGTGGCGATTCCTCCAGGCCGAGGGCGAGCGCATCCTCGCCGCCTACGGCAACCATCCCTCGTTCCTCTTCTTCTCCCTCGGCAACGAACTCCAGGGGGACATGCGCCTGCTCGAGGACGAGGTCCGCCGCCTTCGCGCGCTCGACCCGAGCCGGCTCTACACGGCCACGACCTTCACCTTCGAGCGGGGCCACGGCCGCGCGCCCGAGCCGGCCGACGACTTTTTCATCACCCAGTACACCAAGGCGGGCTGGATCCGCGGGCAGGGCGTCTTCAACGAGCGCCCGCCGGCCTTCGACGGCGACTACGCCGCCGCCTCCGCAGGCATCGACGTCCCGCTTGTCGCCCATGAGATCGGGCAGTATTCGGTTTTCCCGGACATGAGCGAGATCGCCCGCTACACCGGCAATCTCGTCCCGCTCAACTTCCTCGCGGTGCGCGACGCGCTGACGCGCCGCGGCCTGCTCGAACTCGCCCCGCGCTTCACCGCCGCGAGCGGCCGTTTCGCCGCCCTGCTCTACAAGGAGGAGATCGAGCGCGCCCTCCGCACCGCGGAGTTCGACGGCTTCCAGCTCCTCCAGCTTCAGGACTTTCCCGGCCAGGGCACCGCGCTCGTCGGGCTTCTCAACGCCTTCTGGGAGCCCAAGGGCTTCATCACCGCGGCCGAATTCCGCGAGTTCTGCGCCCCCGTCGTCCCGCTCGCGCGCTTCCCCAAGGCCGTTTACGAGCGCGGCGAAACCTTCACCGCGCAGGTCGAGATCGCGAACTTCCTGCGCGACCTGCCCGCGGCGACGATCGACTGGCTCGTGCGCGACGAGCGCGGCGCGGTCGTCGCCCGCGGTCGGCTGCCGTCCCGCCATCTGGCCTACGGGGGCAACACCGGCGCCGGAGCGATCACGTTCCCGATTCCTCCCCGAGGCCCCGCCGCCCGCTGGGGACTCGAGGTCGCCCTCGCCGGCACGCCGTATCGCAACCGCTGGAAGATCTGGATCTATCCGAACGCTTCCGAAGTCGTGCTCGACGCGCCCGGTGTCACGTTCACCGGCGATCTCGCCGAGGCGCAGGCGGCGCTCGCCGCGGGCGGCACGGTCCTCTTCGCGCCGCCGCCCGAGCGGCTCGGCGGCATCCCGGGCAAGTTCGTCCCCGTCTTCTGGAGCCCGGTTCATTTTCCCGACCAGCCGGGCACGATGGGTCTTCTCCCCGACCCCGACCACCCGGCGCTCGCGGCGTTTCCCACCGACGAACATTCCGACTGGCAGTGGTGGGATCTCGTGCTGCGCTCGAAGAGCCTCGTCATCGACGATCTCCCGGTCGCGCCGATCGTGCGCGTGATCGACAACTTCAACCGCAACCACGCGCTCGCCAACGTCGTCGAGGCCCGCGTCGGCCCGGGCAGACTTCTCATCTCGGCGATCGACCTCTCGAGCGAGCTGGAGAAACGCCCCGCCGCCCGCCAGCTCCGCGCGAGCCTGATCGCCTATGCCGCGAGCCCCGTCTTCCGGCCCGCCGACGAACTCACCTCCGCGCAACTCGACCGCCTCGCCGCGCCTCCCCCGTGACGGGCCCGGCATCCACTCCTCGCCGCCGTCGCCGCACGCCGGAGGCTTCACCGACGCCCGCTTGCAATCGTTCCCGATGGCGCCGCTGGCGCAGCCGGGCCTTCTCGCGCTTGACCTCGTCCGACGTCACCGGCCGGCCCCGGCGGATGCGCGCGCCGCCTTCCGGGATGGTGAAGAGATTGCGGTTGCGGAACTCGACAGGCGTCTCGAGCAGCAGGTGCGTGCGCAGACTCCGGGCCGACAGCGAGAACCACGGCCGATCGAGGACGCAGGCCGGATCGCGCGTCCATCGCGGCGGCGGGATGCCGGCGCGGTGGCAGAGCCACTCCACCTGCGCGGCGAGGAACGCGTCGGCGATCTCGCCCTGCTCGAACCTGCCGGCGAGGCGCGGCGGCCGCGTCTGCACCGCCGCACGCAAACGCGCCCGGGAGGACATGCGGTGCACCTCGTGAAGCCAGTCGCGCAGGTTCAGGCCGAACTCGCGGAGCGAACCCGCGCGCCGCGCGACGGCGCGGGCGGTGAGCGGCCGGCTCAGGCGGAGTCGCGGCGCGGGCTTCATCGGGTTCGCAGCAGCCCGGCAAGGACGAGCCGCACGTCGTCGGGCAGGACGGTGTCGGGAAAGAAGTCGTTCACGATCTCCCCGACCTGCTCGACGCTCCGGACCTTGGTCAGGCGCAAAAGGAGGGCGATGTCGTCGAAATCCCCGGCGTATCCCGGCAGCGGCTTGCGGGAGGCCATCACCTTCATGGCGAGCAGGTACTTCGCGCTCGGACAGGTGAGGTGCAGGCCGCTGCGGTCGATGTTCGGCAGGCGAAGCTCGCGCTTCCGTTCGCGGGTGCTGACGAACTGTCTCACGTCGTCGTTGAGCCAGCCTTCGTGCAGGCGGCGCTCCCTGGCCACGCGGGCGACGAGCCGTCGTGCGACCTCCGACGGATGAACGATCGCGTCGACGTCCTTGGTCACGTCGCGCGCGTCGTAGGCCAGGAGCATGAGTGCTCCGCCATAGACGGTCATCTCCATGCGCACCCCTTCCTCCGCCGCGAGCTCCGACAGGCGGGCCAGCGCCGCCAGGATCTCGTCCTTGGTCAAGAATTTGAGAGGCACCGGAGCGAATAAAACGTCACGCGCGACCACCGGGCAAGGGAAATGCCGGCGCACGCCGATCGCGCCGGGCGTCCGTGTCCCGCCCCGCTCTTTCCCGTGTCATCGAGGCTCGCCTCGGGCCGGGGAGCCCCGTTTTCTCGACCATCGAGCCCGTGCGGGCGGAAAAGTCCCCGCGCCGACTCCACCCCGCCCCGCCCGTCCGCGCCGCCCCTCCCCCATGAAGATCCTGCGTCCGCTCCTCGCCACCGTCCTTCTCGCCGCCGCGACCGCGCGGGCCGCCGAGCGCCCCAACGTCGTCGTCTTCCTCGCGGACGACCTCGGCTGGATGGACATCGGTCCCAACAATCCGGATACGTTCTACGAGACGCCCAACCTCGACGGGCTCGCCCGGCGCGGCGTGCGCTTCACCGACGCCTACGCCGCCTGCCCGGTCTGTTCGCCCACCCGGGCGTCGCTTCTCACGGGAAAGTACCCGCAACGCACCGGCATCACCGACTACATCGGCGCCGCCCAGCCGGAGAAGTGGACCCGGCCGACACGGCTCCTCCCGGCCCCCTACGTCGAACGGCTCGGGCACGGGGAGACCACGCTCGCGGAGGCCTTCAAGGCCGGCGCTACGCGACCTTCTTCGCGGGCAAGTGGCACCTCGGCTCCGAGGCGTTCTGGCCGGAGCACCAGGGCTTCGATCACAACCTCGGCGGCTGGGATCGCGGCGGACCGTATGGAGGAAACAAATACTTCTCGCCCTACGGCAACCCCCGCCTGAGCGACGGACCCGACGGCGAGCACCTGCCCGACCGGCTCGCGGCCGAGACGGAGCGCTTCATCATGGACCACCGCGACCGGCCGTTCTTCGCGTTCTTCAGCTTCTATTCGGTCCACACCCCGCTGCTCGCGCGCGAGGACCTCGTGCGGAAGTACGAGGCGAAGGCCGCCGGCCTGCCGCCGCGGGAGCCGCGCTTCATCCCGGAGCGCGAGCGGGAGGCGCGGCAGGTCCAGGACCACGCCGTCTACGCCGGGATGGTCGAGGCGATGGATCAGGCCGTGGGTCGGGTGCTCCGCGCCCTCGAGACGGCCGGCGTCGCCGGGCGCACGATCGTGGTCTTCACCTCCGACAACGGCGGCCTGTCGACCTCGGAGGGTTCTCCGACCTCGAACGTGCCGCTGCGCGCCGGCAAGGGTTGGGCCTACGAGGGCGGGGTGCGCGTGCCCCTCATCGTCACGGCCCCGGACGTCGCGCCGGGGCGGACGAGCGCCGCGGTCGTGACCAGCCCCGATCTCTATCCGACGCTGCTCGAGCTCGCCGGCCTGCCTTCGCGGCAGGCGCAGCATGTCGACGGAGTGAGTTTCGTGCCGGCCTTGCGCGGGGAGGCCCCGGCGCGCGGGCCGATCTTCTGGCACTACCCGCATTACGGAAACCAGGGCGGTGCGCCCTACGGCGCGGTGCGCGACGGCGACTGGAAGCTGATCGAGTGGTACGAGGACGGAGCGCTCGAGCTCTACGACCTCGCGAACGACCTCGGAGAGTCGGTCAACCGCGCCGCCGACCAGCCGGAGCGTGCGCGAGCGCTGCGCAAGCGGCTCCACGCGTGGCGCGCCGAGGTCGGCGCGAAGATGCCAGGCCCCAACCCCGCGAAGTCGTGAGCGCGCCGCGCTTTGCGGCCGTCCTGCTCGCGGCTGTGCTCGCGTCCACGATGGCGGACGCGAGCCCGCCGAACGTCGTGTTGATCGTCGCGGACGATCTCGGCTACGGCGACGTCGGCTTCCATGGGAGCACGCAGATCCGCACCCCGCATCTCGACGCGCTCGCCGGTTCGGGGGTGCGCTTCGCCCAGGGCTACGTCTCTTCGCCGGTGTGCAGCCCTTCGCGCGCAGGACTGATCACCGGCCGCAATCAGGTGCGTTTCGGTTACGACAACAACCTCGCCGCGGATCAGCTGGGTTACGATCCCGAGTTCGCCGGCCTCGACGTGCGGGAGAAGACCCTCGCCGACCGCCTCCGCGCCGCGGGTCACGTCACCGGGTTGATCGGCAA
>DAIPIQ010000052.1:0-1424 GCA_036770745.1 Opitutaceae bacterium
TCGGCTTCGCGCCGAGGGCGATCGAAAGCTGCCGGCCGCTGCCGTGAAACACCCCGCCCGGAGAGGACCACTCCTCCCACGGCGCATTCTTCAAGCTGATCTTCTTCATGACCGCGAACCTCGGAGCGCGAAGGTGCGGCATCGCCCCGCTGGAGCAAGCGGCGCGGGCGGCGCCCGCTCTGGAATCCCCGCGCGGCGGACGAATTCGTCTTCAGTCGCCCGGGCGGGCGGGGTATCTCTCCGGCTCGACCGTGTCCGAGAATCGAACCAACCGCCCGGACGCCGGCGTGGCCCGGCCCTTCGGTGCGCGCCTGCTTCGCATGGCGTGGGAGGATCTGCTGTTTCTCCACTGGTCGTTCGAGCCGGAGGTGGTGGCGGCGCTGCTGCCGCCGCGGTTGACGCTCGATCTGCACGGGGGGCGGGCGTGGGTCGGGGTGGTGCCGTTCCGGATGGTCGGGGTGCGCCCCGTGCTCGGGCCCGCGTTGCCGGGCTTCTCGTCGTTTCTCGAGCTCAACGTCCGCACCTACGTGCTCCACCGCGGCGAGCCGGGCGTGTATTTCTTCTCCCTGGACGCCTCGAACGCGGCGGCGGTCTGGATGGCGCGGGCTTTCTTCCACCTGCCGTATTTCCGCGCGCGGATGCGGGCGGGGCGGCGCGGCGATGCGCTGCGCTTCACGAGCCGGCGCAACCATCAGGGGGCGGCCGAGGGCGCGTTCGCCTGCACGTGGTCGCCGCAGGCGCCGTTGCCGGCCTCGCGGCCGGGAGAGCTGCCGTTTTTCCTCACGGAGCGCTACCAACTCTTCACGACGCACCGGGGTCGGGTGCTCGGCTGCCGGATCTGGCACGAGCGGTGGGCGTTGCGCGAGGTGCGGCTCGGGCGGCTGCGCTCCACGATGCTCGAGGCCGCCGGCCTTCCACCGCCCGAAGGGCCGCCCCTCGCCCACCACGCCTCGCACCTCGCGGTGGAGACGTGGCCGCTCCGCGTCCTCTCCGGCCGCAAACCGGTCGAGCCCCTGCTGGAGCCGGCCCTCGCCCCGCCGCCGGCGGCCTTCAGGACCTCCCGTTAACCCCTGACGCGTGCAGGCGTCGCCGCGAACGCCCCGGGGTGCTCCTGGTGGATCGCCTCGACGACGTTGCGCACGAAGACCTCGTCGGGCGCCCCGGCGGTCGCCTCGGGCGGGATCGTGGTGACCGCGCGGAAGGCCCGGGCGAGTTCGGCAAACAACTCCACCCGGGCCGCCGGTTCGAGCGACTCGCGCCGCAGCAGCGCCTCCACGGCCGCGCTGGCGAGCCCGGGCCCGACCCCCTGCCGGAGGCGGGCGCAGACTCCCGGGTGGGCCCGCAAGGAATTTTCCGCGCCGCCGCCGAGCGCGTCGAAGTCGGGCTCGGGCGGGCGGGTGTGGCGCACGACGATCGTGCCCGCG
>DAIPIQ010000052.1:1434-12728 GCA_036770745.1 Opitutaceae bacterium
CCCGCGGCGAGGTCGCCGAGCCGCTGCGCGCGGGCCGTGCAGAACATCGCGGCCCCGCCCACGAGGTAGGCGACCGGCAGCGCGTCGATCGCGCGCAGCAGGTTGCGCAGGAGCACCTGCGCGAAGGTCAACGGCAGCCCCTCCGCATCGATCACCCGCAGCCCGAGCACGCGTTTGCCGAGCGTCCGCCCGCGGCCCCACCACTCGAAGGCGACGCCGTAGCCCGTCGTCACCACGAAGGTGGCGAGCACGACCGCCGCCTGCACCCAGTCGGTGCTGATCGCGCCGAGCACGGAGAAGGCCGCCCCGATCGCGCCGACGAGCACCGCAATGGCCGCGGCGTCGATGGCGAAGGCGAGGAAGCGCGTGAACGGCCCGGCGAGGGTGAACGCGAAACGCACGCCCTCGGGCGTCGCCACCTCCAGCCGGTCGAAGGCCGCGCTCATCGACCCTCCTCCGAACCGCGCCCCGCAAGCGCGAGAAACGCCGCCAGCCCGGCCAGTTGGAGCCCTCCGAAGGCGATCTTGACCGCGTAGGGCAGGACCGGCTCGTGGTATTGGGAAAAGAACGACTCCACGATTCCCGCCCACACCAGCAGCACGGCGACGCCCCCGATGAGGGTGGCGAGGTCCGGGCCGATCAGGCGCAGCCGGCCCCGCAGCGGGATGCCCTTTCCCCAGCCGATCAGCGCCCCGCCGAGGAGCAGCCCGCCCTGGCCCGCGAGGAGAAACGCCGGGATCTCCACCGAGCCGTGCGGCAGCAGCCAGCCCGCGAGAAACACGCCCTCGCCCGCCGCGAGGTAGTCGAAGACGACCGCGCCGAGGATGACGCCGTTGTAGAACAACACCACCGCCGAGCCGAAACCCCACGTCATCCCGAACGCGAGGAGCATCACGCTCACCCGGGTGTTGTGCGTCATGAGGTGGCTCGAGAAGGAGGCGTGCGCCGCCTCGCCCCGCCGCGGCGCGGCGGCCTCTTCGCGCCGCACCCGCTCCGACGGATCCCCGAGCAGGTGCGCGAACGGCATCAGCACGGCCTTCGCGGTCGGGTCGGAGTAGAGCGCGCCCGCCCCGAAGAGCCCGCCCGCGAGCGTGATCGCGCACGCCGCCGCGAAGGCGCGCGCGTGCCGGCGAAAGGCCCGGGGGAAGTCGCGCGCGAACCACGCCCACGGATTCCAGCGCACGCCCGTGCGGCGCGTCCGGTGGATCTCGCCGTAGGCGCGCCCGACCAGTCCCTCGAGGTGCGCGCGGATCGCCGGCTCGAAGGCGAAGGTCGTGAGCCGCGAGAGATCGGCCGAGGCGCGCTGGTAGAGCGCATGGAGGCGCGTCGCCTCCTCGAGGGAGAGCCGCGCGCCCGCGTCGTCCTCCAACCGCCGCAGGATCGCCTCGAGCTCGTCCCACCGCGGGCGGCCCTCCCGCACGAATCGCTGGAGATCAAGGATCATCAGAGCGCCTGCCGCTGCTTGAGCGCGAGGTAGTGGGAGACCGCGCCGGCCGCGAGCTCGTCGCGGCCGAGCAGGGCGAGCCGCACGCCCAGCCGGTGGAGCCGCGCCCCGAGTTCCTGGAGCCCCTGCCAGCGCAGGTGTCCGCCGAGGCGCGCGTAGGCTTCGTCGAGCGACCCCGGCGGCGCCTCCGAGAAGAGCGGGCGTGCGTCCGCCGGCAGCGGCGAGGCCACGAGCACGAGGTGCCGCGCGGCGAGCAGGCGGACCGACTCCACGAACGCGTCCTCCAGCGCCGGATCGTCGAGCGAGGTGAAGAACACGAGCAGCGCCCGCTTGCTCAAACGCGTCCGCAGGAATCCGCACACCTCGCGGAAATCAGGCGTGACCGCCTCGGGCCGCACCCGCACGAGCGCCTCGCGGCACGCTTGGAAATGCGCCGGCCCGCCCCCGGCGCGGAGGAGCGCCCGCGGCCGGTCGGCGAAGAGCGCGAGCCCGAAAAGATCGCCCTGCCGCTCCGCCGCGAGGGCGAGCGCGAGCGCGCCGTTGACCTGCCGCTCCAGGAGCGTCGCCGCCGCACCCGCGTCGCGCGCGCTCAGCCGCGAGGCGTCGACGATCCCGTAGACCTCCTGCGTGCGTTCGACCCGGAAGACCTTGGTCACCGGATGACCGCGCTTCGCGGTGGCCTTCCAGTGGATCTCGTCGATCCCGTCGCCGGGCAGGTACTCGCGCAGCTTCTCGAACTCGCGGCCCCGACCCACGACCCGGTGCGCGCGCGGGCCCGGCGCCTCCCGCCGGGTGAGGAGCGCGACCAGCGCCCGCCCTTCCGCCCGCAGATCCGGATACACCCGCACCTCGCCCTCCAGCGCGAGCGGCCGCCGGACGGCGAAGAGTCCGAGCGGTGAGGCGCGCCCGAGCCAGAGGTCGCCGAGACGCCACGAACCGCGCCGGCCCGGCCGCACCTCCCACGCGATCCGCGTCCACACCTTCGGCCCGCCGAGCGCGACCCGCCGTTCGGAGCGCGCGGCCCCGAGCTCCTCGGGAAACGCGATCCCCAGCTCGACCGCGCCCGCGCCGCGCACCTCCGTCTCCACCACTCCCGCCCGCCCGAGGGAGAGCCGGGTGAGCGCGGGCGCCCGGGCTCCCGCCGCCTCGCCCCGGCCGAGCGCGACCGCGGCGTCGACGACCGCCGCGAGGGCCAGCCCGAGCGCCCAGGCGGGGAACGCCAGCCCGGCCACCGCCGGGAAGGCCGCCTCCGCGAGGGCGGCCGGCACGAGGAGGAGCGCGGCCGCCCAACCGGCCCGCGAGGTGGGCGCGATCCGTATCCGGGCTTTGGTGACGGGATCCGGCATCTCAGCGCGGCACCGGCACCGTCTCGACGATCCGGCGCAGGACCTCGTCGACCGTCACGCCCTCGATCTCGTACTCGGGCCGGAGGACGAGCCGGTGCCCGAGCACCGGGCGGGTGAGGCCGCGCACGTCGTCGGGTGTGACGTAGTCACGGCCGTCGAGCGCCGCCACGGCGCGCGCGGTCGCGGCGAGGGCCCCGGTCGCGCGCGGGCCCGCGCCGGAGAGCAGGGTCTCGTGGGTGCGCGTCGCCCGCACGAGGTCCACGAGGTAGGCGACGAGCTCCGCGCCCACCGCGACGCCGTCCAGAGCACCCCGCAGATCGCCGAGCGCGGCCCCGTCGAGCACGGGCTGGACGGTTCCCGACCCGAGGGTCGCCTCCGGCGCGTCGTCCCCGAGCACGCGCCGGGCGAGCTCCAGCTCGTCCTCGCGCCCGGGGTGGTCCATCGGGATCTTCATCACGAAGCGGTCCTTCTGCGCCTCGGGCAGCGGGTAGGTGCCCTCGAACTCGATCGGATTCTGCGTCGCGAAGACGGTGAAGTCCGGATCGAGCGCATGGGTTTCGCGGTCGATCGTGACCGTGCGCTCCTGCATCGCCTCGAGCAGCGCCGCCTGGGTCTTCGCCGGGGCGCGGTTGATCTCGTCGGCGAGCAGGAACGAGGTGAAGACCGGTCCCTTGACGAGGGTGAACTCGCCGGTGCGCATGTTGAACACGTTCGTGCCCGTGATGTCGGCCGGCATGAGGTCGGGGGTGAACTGCACCCGGCCGCTCGGGCGGCCGAGGACGTGCGCGAGGGTGCGCACGAGCAGCGTCTTCGCCACGCCCGGCACGCCCTCGATCAGCGCGTGCCGCCCGGTGAGGATGGTGACGAGCGCCATGTCGACGACGGCCTGCTGGCCGATGACGACCTTGCCGACTTCGGCGCGGATGCGCCGGAGCGCTTCGTGGAGGTGTTCGAGTGCGGGGGTCATGAGGAAGAGGGTGGCCGCGGACCGCGGCGGAGCAGCGCGTGCGCCTCGCGGATCGCCTCGAGGGGAGCGCGGACCGCGGCCGGACCCTCCAGCGCGCGCAGGGCGCGGCGGGTCTCGGCGGGAACGTCGCGCGCGGCCCGTCCGCGGAGGAACTCGGCGACCATCGTCGCGAAGAGCGTCTCTCCGGTCACGGCGCGCCGGAGGAGGTTGACGAGCCCCGCCCCGGCGTCGCGACCGGCCGCGGGCGCGCCTTCGGTCGCCGCCTCGGCGGCCTCGAGCGGGACGAGCGGCGCGCGGTTGCGCCAGACGAAGAGCAGGACGGTGACGAGGAGCGCGACCGCCGCGTGTCGCAGGCCGTAGCGCCGCGCGAGCGAGGCCACGCCGTGGCTCTCCACCACCCCGAGGTGGCTCTCGTCGAACACCGCGGTGCGCGGCGCCCCCTGGATCCACGCGAGCAGCCCGGGCCGGCGCGCGCCGTGCAGGGCCTCGTTGCCCAGCCAGTAGGCGTCGCCGAAGAGTACGATCGTGCCCGCCCCGAAGTCGCGCTCGAGCGCGACTGCGTGTCCACCGATCGAATACACGGTGCGCCACGCCTCGCCCGAGGGCCGAAGCCGGAGTGGCGAGCGCCAGGCGAGCTCGGGAGGGAGCGCGGGCGAACCCTGGAGGAGCGCGATCGCGGCCCGGTCCGTCGCGGCGGGATCGGGAAGGCGGTCGACCCCGATCAGCTCGGCGAAGCGCGGGGCCGGCGCGGTCTCCGGCGGCGGCCCGGGCGCGGCGCGTTCCCCCGGCCCCGGTTCGGGCTCCTTCGCGGTGAACGCCACGATCAGGCGGGCCCCGCCGCGGACGGCGTCGATCACCGGCCCGACCTGGTCGACCCGGGTCGCGGAGAAGTCGCGCCACGAGACCCCGATGAAGTACAGCGCGCCCTCGGGCGGAGCGATGCGGTCGAGGGGCGTGAAGTTGCGCGAGACGGCGACGCCGGCGTCGGCCAGCGCGTCGTGGAGGACGCGCGCGCCCAGCGGGTCGGCGCGCAGCGAAGAGTAGGGCGGGAACACGTCGCCGCGCGCGAAACGCAGGCGGAAGAGCTCGGCGATGCCGGCGACGAGCAGCACCAGCGCGGCGACGAGCGCGGCGGCGGCGAACGGCCCGGAGCCGCGCCTCACGCGTCACCTCCGCGGATGCGCCGCACGTTCGCCTCGAAGCGCTCGACCTCGGCGGTCCCGACCGCGTGCCGGCCGTACCAAGCGCGCTCGAAGGCGCGCCGGTTCTCCGCGAAGACCTCCGGGATCCCCGCCTGGGCGAGGCCGCCGCGCCGCGCGAGTTCGCGCTCGTAGTCGCGGTTCGACTTGTGCCGCGCCAGCACGAGCGCCCCCCGCGCGGCCAGCGCCGCGAGCGAACCGAGGAACAACGCCCGCAGCGCCCCGCGCGCCTCGCCCCGCGCGCGCAGTTCGGCCGCGAGCCGCATCCACCCGTCCTCGGGCAGCACGTCGGCGGTGACGTCCTCCCGCTCCAGCACGGGCGTGGTGATCGGCGGCGCGGTCGGGGCCGGCGCGGCGCGCATCCCCGCCCACCAGCGCCAGCCGAACCACGCCACCGCGCCGAGCAGGGCGAGGCCGAGGACCGGGAGCAGCGTGCGGAGCAGGCCCACGAGCCCCTCGAGCGAAGCGGATCCGGAGCGATCGGTGACGACCGGGCCGTCGTCGCCGGAGAGCGCGTCGAAGACCTCCTCGATCAGCCGGCCGAGCGCCCGCACCATCCGGGACGTCCACTTGACGATCGAGTCGACGAGGCTCGCGAGTGCGCCCCGCTCGACCGCCGCGTCGAGCGGGGCGGGCGGCAGTCGCCAGGCGAACTCCGGGCGCGCGAGCACGCGCTCGAGCGCGGCGTCGACCTCGCCCGCGGTCAACGCCGGGGCGGGCGCGACCGGGGCGCCGTCGTCGGCCGCGGCCGGCGGGGTCGCCGCGACGAGGAGGAGCGCGCAGGCGAGCGAGACCGCGGCCCCGGCGCGGGCGCCGCCGGTGCGGACCCGCGCCAACAGGTCGGCGCCGGTGCGGAGCGCCGCGCAGCGGTGGCAGCGCACGGCGTAGACCGCCTTGACGAACGGATCCACCACGAGGAACGCGACGCCGCAGGCCGCCGCGAGGAAGGTGGTGTTGAACGGATTCCAGCCCCCGGTCGCGAAGATGGTCCCCATCCCGAAGAGGGTGCGGAGGAGGAACGGCACGGCGTAGATCGCCGCCGCGACGTTGAGGAGGACGACCGGCCCCATCAGGCCGAGGAGCGCGAGGATGAAGTGGTTCTGCCGCGGCCAGGCCCGCGCGTGGGCGAGACAGGCGGAGTGCAGCATCCCCTTTTTGGATACGCCGAGCACCGTCGCTCCCTGGAAGTAGGCGAAGACCCACGCGAACGGGAGCGTCGCGATCAGGGCGGGGAGGCACGCCGCCAGCCCGACCGTGTGGAACCGGAGCTGCTCGGCCGCGATCCCGGGCCACGCCGTCGCCCCCGGTCGCAGCGGCTCGCGGTGCTCGAGCACGGCGAGCGCCTCCTCGGCGGCGACGGCCTGCCAGCACTTCATCCAGGGGTGGAGCACGGCGAGCCCCAGCGCCGCCGCGGCCAGGCTCCGACCGGCGTCGGCGCCGCGGCTCATCCACGCGACGAAGAAGAGGACGCCGAGGACGAACGGCACGGTCCCCACGAGGTAGGCCGCCCCGGCGCGCGCGGGCAGGCGCCGCAGGAGGTGCGCGGCCTCTTCGAGCAGATCGAGCGCGTCGGGTTCCACCGTGTTGCGGCGACGGCGTTTCACCGACCGTCCTCCGCCGCGTCGGGGCTCGTCCACAAGGTGCCCTCGTGGACGCTTTCGGGGAGGCTGAGAAGGAGCCGGCCGACCCCGAGGAAACACAGCCACGCCACGAACGCGGCGACGAGCGTGCCCGCGAGCCGCCGGGCCGTCCCGAGCCGCGAGGCGCGCCGGCCCGAGGCGCCGTCCGCCCGGCCGAGACAGGCCGCGCAGATCATCCGACCCTCGTGCTCGGCCACGCACTCGCGACAGAAGTGCCGGCCGCACGAGGGACAGCGGGCGATGGCGGTGCGCGCGCCGTGGTTCCAACACCGGTGCCTGAGGAGCACGGGCGTCACGACGACGAGACCGGCGGGGGTGAACGACGCGGCCGGGCGCCCGCGACCCACAGGATCCCCGCGACCACCGCGATGAGGAGGAAGAGCGCGATCAGGCCGAGGTAGAGGACATCGACCGCGAGGTGGTCGCCCGGTAGGTGGGTGGTCACGAGGACGGAGACATCCGTCTGCCCGGGCACGACCACGGAAGAGTCGGTGGCGATCACCGCGATCAGTGCGACATAGGCCCCGAGGCCGCCGAGGACGAGGACGCCGGGGACCGCCCAGCCGATCGCGCGGGCGGCCCCGCCGAGGGCGCCCCCGCGGCCGAAGATGAGCAGGCAGAGCGCCGCGCCGAGCGCGGCGAGGGCGCCCGCGAGCGAGACGAGGCTCCCGTGCGCCGCCGGTTCCACGTAGTCGTAGGCGGCGGCCCCGGCCGCGGCCAGGGCGCCCGCCGCGGTCGCGCCCAGCGCCTGAAGCGCGCGCACGGGCGAGCCTGCTTCCGCGCCCGCGGGACCCGCCGTCGCGGTGACGAAGGGGCGCGCGATCGGGAGCGGCGGGGCCACGGGGAGCGGGACCGCGGTCGCGGTCGGAGTCTGCGCGCCCTGCGCGGCGTGGATGCGCTCGCGGAGCACGGTCCTCGCCCGCAGCGCACGCCGCACGCGGTTGAGCGAAGGCAGCTCGACCGTCTGCACCGCCGTGCGCACGCAACACGCGCACGTCGCGCCGAGCGCGAGCTCGCGGGCGAGGAGCAGCACGAGCGCCGCGTCGACCACCGCGAGGAACCAGAACCACCCTTGCGAGCCCGCCCGCCAGCGCTCCCACGCGAGGGCCCCGCCGACGAGGAGAAACGCGCCGAGGAGGATGAGTTGGAACGAGTGCCGGCTGTTCCGGTGGATCGAGAACGCGGTGATGTCGCGGAAGAAGCAGCGGCGGTAGCGTTCGCGACCGAGGATCGTCTGGACCGCGAGCAGGTGGTCGGGCCCGAGGTGGGCGGTGTGCAGGCTCAGGATTCCGGCCCGCCCGGGAAGTCGCGTGAAGGGGGAGGTGCGGGCCATGGCGCGGGCTCAGAGAAAGAACAACCCCGCGAAGAACGCGATCCATCCGACGAGTTGCGCGCCCGCGATCGCGCCGGCGAGGAGCAGGCGGGGCCAGCCCCGCTCGACGAGGCTCCCGGGGTTCTTCCAATGGCGGACCACGAGGTAGAGCACGGCCGGCGCGGTCACGAGGGTGATCGGCCAGAGCAGCAGCGGGAGCGCCGCGAGCAGGAGCGTGAAGCGGCCCCAGGAGATCCGCTCGGTGACGAGCGCGCGCACGCTCCCCTCGCGCTGGCTGCGCTCGAGGCATTCGGGGCAGAGGCTGGCCCCGCCCACCGGCACGTCACAGAGCGCGCAGAGGAATCGCCCGCATCCTTCGCACGCCGCCTGCGCCGGCCGGGCCGCATGGAAGAAACACGACGCGGCGCCCTCGCCCACGACCGCCGTCCCCCCGCCGCCCGCCTCACGCCAGGCGGCCGGAAACACATCGAGCACGACGGCGACGCCACACCCGCCGCACGGGAAGGGGCGCCCGGTGTTGGTCAGCGCGAGCGGGACGGACCACCGGCACTTCGGACAGGGCACGTCCGCCATCGCAGGCGCCTAGTTGCGCGTCACCCGGGTGTCGCAGATGCGGTCGTGGAGCGAGCGCTTCTCCTCGTCGAAGGCCGCCATGATGTAACCGATGAGCAGGATCATGCCGCTGAGCATGTGGGCGAGCGTGCGCCCGGCGGCCCGCGCGTAGGAGACCGGGCCGCCGTCGGGCCGCACGACCTTGAGGCTGAGCGCCATCTTCCCCGGCGTGGCCCCGAACTTCCCGATGAAGAACGCGCCGTAGCCGACCCACACCGCCGTCTGGAGGAGCATCGAGACGACGAGGAAGAGGACGAACGCGCCGGTCGCCACCGGGTTCTGCGGGTCGAACCCGGTGATCGGGAAGAGGAAGGCGAGCGGAAGCTGGATGAGCTGCCCGACCACGAAGAGCGCGATGTAGTCGATGACGTAGGCGGCGAAGCGTATCCAGAAACCCGCGTACACGAGCGCCGCCCCGTCCGTCACGCCTTCGCGCACCTTCTGGAAGAACACGTCGCGGCAGCCGGCGCAGACGAACTTCTCGCCGTAGGCGACCATGTCGTCGCGGATGAAGGACGCGCCGCACTCCGCACACGTCTCGCGCGTCCCCGCCGCCGCCGTCGCGACCGGGGGCGGCGCGGCGCCCGTGCCGAGCACGTCGCCACAGGTGCGCCATTCGCTCAGGCCCTCGCGCCAGACGAGCGTGTCGGGACGCACCGTGCCGTCCGCGATCAGGGCTTGGAAACGCTCCTCGTCGACCGGGCCTTTCTGGACGCCGTTCTCCGCGTAAAACCAATTCATTTCGGAAACCTCGGGGTTGCGCTGCGGGTGTGGTCGCCACGCTGCGAGGGCCCGTCGGCACGGTCAACGCCGTAGGGCGCCGCGCGGGGTTTTCTTTCGCTTCGGCCGGCGCGACTCACGCGAGCTCCATGCCGACGGGGCAGTGGTCGGAGCCGACGACCTCGCCGAGGATCCACGCGCGTTTCAGCCGCGGGCGCAGCCGTCGGGAGACGATCCAGTAATCGATGCGCCACCCGACGTTGCGGGCGCGGGCGTCGTGCATCCGGCTCCACCACGTGTAGTGGCCGCCGCCCTCCTCGAACTCGCGGAACGCATCCACGTAGCCCGCGGCGAGGAGGTCCGAGAAACCGGTGCGCTCCTCGATCGTGAAGCCGTGGTTGCGCACGTTCTCCTTCGGGCGGGCGAGGTCGATCTCGGTGTGGGCGACGTTGAGGTCGCCGCAGAGGATCACGGGCTTCTTCCGCTCGAGCCGACCGAGGTGCCGGAGAAACGCGCGGTCCCACTCCTGCCGGTAGGCGAGCCGGGTGAGCTCGCGCTGCGAGTTCGGGGTGTAGCAGTTGACGAGGTGGAAATCGGCGAACTCGAGCGTGAGCACCCGGCCCTCGCGATCGTGGGCCGGATCGCCGATGCCGCGCGCGACCGAGAGCGGCGCGGTGCGGCAGAAGGTCGCGGTGCCGGAATAGCCGGCCTTCTCGGCGGGATTCCAGAAGCGGTGAAGACCCTCCGGCCAGGCGACGCCCTCGAGCTGCTCCGGAGTCGCCCGCACTTCCTGGAGGCAGAGGAAGTCGGGGGCGGTCGCGCGCACGACCTCGAGCAGGCCGTTGCGCACCGCGGCGCGGATACCGTTCACGTTCCACGAGACGAAGCGAAGTGCGGGCGCCGCCATCGAGCGAGCATGCCACGCGGCCTGCGCGGGTTGTCAAACGACTTGCCGCGTCGCGCCCGCCGGAGGATGTAGGACGTTTCATGAGTGCCTTCGCCCCCCTGCCGCTTGGCGCCCGCATCCCCGACCGGCTGCACGCCGTCTCGTGCAGCCTGCCCACCATGCGCGACGTGGTCGGCTATGAGGAGAAACACGCCGAGACGGTCGCGCGGCTGAGCTCGGGCTACCCGCGCTTCGTCGTGCATCCGCTCCTCGCGGACGTCGCCCTGCTCTGGGCCCGGCGCTTCGAGCGGGCAGGGGAGCGGATCTGGATCGCGAGCTCTCCCGCGATGGCGCGGGCGCTCGCCGCCCACCTCGCGCCGGCCCCCGCGCGGGTGCTCGAGCATGACGGGCTCGCCGGCGTCGCCCACGCCGACACGCCCGCGCTGCGCGGGCTCGCGAAGAGCTTCCTCCAGCACGCCGGCGGCTTCGCCTCGTCGCGCGCCGCCGAGGAGTACCTCGTGCGCCACGGCGCGCGCGCCGGCCTCGAGCCCGAGGCGCTTGCCGGCGACGACGCCGCGGCGATCGTCCGCCGCACCCTCGCCCCGTGGTTCGCACCCGCCGTGGAGGAGGACATCCTGCTCGCGACGAGCGGGATGAACGCCTTCTGGGCGGCCTTCCACGCGGTCGCGGCGACGCAGGCGGCCCGCGGTCGCGACACCTGGTTGCAGGTCGGCTGGCTCTACCTCGACACCTCCGCGATCCTGGCGAAGTTCACCGGCGGCCGGCATGTGAACGTCGTCGACGTGCGCGACCACGCCGCGCTCGAGGCCGCCCTGCGCGAGCACGGTCCGCGCCTCGCCGGCGTCGTCACCGAGGCCCCGACCAACCCGCTCCTGACCACGCCCGACCTCGCGTGGCTGGCGGCGCGGGTGCGCGAGGCCGGCGCGCTCCTCCTCGTCGATCCCTCGCTCGCCTCGCCCTTCAACGTCGACGTGACGCCCCACGCCGACCTCGTGCTCAACAGCCTCACCAAATACGCCGCGAGCGAGGGCGACGTGATCGCCGGCGCGGTCGTGGTGACTCCGCGCTGCCCGGACCGGGCGCGGCTGCGCGCCGCGATCGCGGAGCGGCTCGAGCCGTTGCATCC